>NC_003552.1:605420-908130 GCF_000007345.1 Methanosarcina acetivorans C2A
CCGCCCAGGATGCTGATCCCCTCGGCTTCTCTGGCTTCCCCTACAAATTCAAGCCCCCGGGTAACATCGGATTCATGGTCGTTAGGAATCTTCTTTACAACTGCACGCCCGGGAGAGGATTTGCTGACTTCAAGGTAAGCTCTCAGCCCTACCGGGGTGGGCACGGACACGCTGTCAACTGTTTTTTTAAGGGAGAGTACAGCTGCTTTTGCAGCGGCACTGGCTGTGGTTCCTGTTGTATATCCTCTCTTGAGCACGGACCCGTCACTCAGAATCACAATCATCCCGGATGCTACGTTTTTTTCAAGTTCTTCCCTGGGCAGCCCACTACGGGCAATCCATTCTTCAGGGATCTTGAAATTGTTAACCGGATCTATCATGGAAGAATACTCGGAGGTTTTTTATTATAAATGTATTGACCTGAAGCCTGGAAAAGAGCCCGAAGAGCCTCAATAAAACAAAACTGATACTTATGAAATCCCAGCAGGCTTTCTATGCAAACCCTGAAAAAAAGCCTGGGTCCGGATAAGGGTCAGTTCTTGAAAAAACAATTCTTGAAAAAACGATTCTTGAAAAAACGATTCTTGAAAAATACCATAAAAGACCATAAAACAGTGTAAACATCACAGGATAATATAGAAAAAAGTGGCATCATTCCAGAGGTGGGGATTTGTTCGTTTTTCCGGAAGTTGGGGTATTTCTCTTGGGGTTCGAATGGGGGGTACCATTCTGTTGGGGTGTTTGGGGGGTTGGTGTGTAAAAAATAGTCTTACGGAATGATGCCTTTCAGATGTCAGGTGGGTACTGACATCTACCTCTAAATTTCCAGTTATATTATATAAATCTATAGGAAAAAAATGGTAGGTTTCCAGTGGAAATCCCTTCGAACCTCTTCATAGGTAATTTTCAGTATTCTTCCCACTCACTCCATCGAAAGATTACGTTTGGTGTGGACAGTACTTTCCTCTGGGCAGTTATTTTTCCCGGGTATTTTTTACTTTTTACTTTTTTCCGGGGGAGGTTGTTTACTGGGTTCTTGCAAACATGCGGTCCAGTTCACCTTTCGTAAAGGTTATCACTGTTGGTCTCCCGTGCGGGCAGGAGTAGGGACTTTCAGCGGCTTTGAGCTGTTCTATCAACTCTTCCATCTGCCTTGTGTTGCAGGCTGCCCCTCCTTTGATTGCTGCTCTGCAGGCAAGGGTCTTGCTAACTTTTTCTGAGATCCCGGTGTCTTTTTTGACCTTCCCTTCAGCCAGCAGATCCGATATCACGTCATGGATTACGCCTGTGTCCTCAAGCCTTCCGAAAACCTCGGGGACAAAGGTCACGACATAAGTATTGTCCCCAAATTCCGAGATCCCGAAACCGTATTCCTCCAGGTGGGGGATGTATTCCTCCATCAACACCCTTTCTTTGGGGGTAAGTTCGATCATCACAGGAGTGATCAGTTCCTGCACCCTGGCTTTTTTCGTCCTCAGGACCTGCTCGTAAAGGACTCTTTCATGGGCCGCATGCTGGTCGATTATCACAAGGTCTTCCCCTTTTTCGGCAAGGATATACATTTTGGAGACCTGACCTATGATCCGCAGGTCTTCGAGAAGGTCAGTGTTTGCTTTCGGTTTCAGCTTCTGACTTTGCTTCTCCTCTGCCTTTATTCTTTCATTTACCTTCTCCTCTTCTTTTTTACTTGCCGGCTCTACTTTCTTCAAGCCATCCTGAATTCCTGCCTTTCCGTCAGAATCAAGCAGGCGTTCGGATTTCTTCAGCCTTCTCTCCGTATCCTTTATCGGATAAGTGTAAGCTTCGGATTTTTCTTTCAGGAGCCTGCTGTTCTCAGATACCTTTGCTTCCTCTCGAACCCCGATTTCCTTTCCAGCTGCCTTCTCCGGCAGGGTTGCAGGGGTTTCTTGAGGCTGAATTTTTTCTGATAATCCGGGGTCTTCAAAGGTTTTCTGAAGCCTTTTTCCTTCCTTTTCCCTGACCTCGGGGGCAAGCCCGTGTTCCGAAAGGACCTTTTCAACTGCGCGGATAACTGCATCCCCTACTTCTTTTTCCCGGCTGAACCGGACTTCGGCTTTGCGGGGATGTACGTTTACGTCTACTTCTTCAGGGTTAAGGGTCAGAGCAAGCACTGCCACAGGATAGCGGCCTTTAGGAATCTTTGTGTAGTATCCTTCGCGGACAGCCATGTTAATAGCTCTGGAAGTTACAGGGCGCGTGTTTACGAAAACATAAAGCTGATCACTTCCACCCCTGTTGGTTTCAGGTTTTGAGACATATCCCCGGATTTCAAAGTCTTCTGTCCTGTACTCAAGGGGCAGCATTGAGCGGGCAGTATCAGGCCCGAGAAGGTTTACCAGGCTTTTGAAAAGGTCACTTGAGCCCGTACTTCTTATTACCGGCTTTCCTTCGCTTAACAGGGTAAAGGAAATTCCGGGATTTGCAAGGGCAAGCCTTGTTACGGTATCCGTGATGTGGGCAAGCTCGGTCCGGTCGCTTTTCAGGTACTTTCGCCTTGCAGGGGTGTTGTAGAAGAGCTCTTTTACGTATACCGAGGTTCCGGGAGCCGTGCCCGCATCCGATGTTTCCTGAACCTTCCCTCCGTGGATGACCAGTTTTGTGCCGGTAAGCTCTTCAGGGGGACGGGTAAGGATTTCTACCTTTGCAATGGCGGTAATCGAAGCAAGGGCTTCTCCCCTGAATCCCATTGTTGAGACCGTATCTAGGTCTTCGATCCTCGTGAGTTTGCTTGTTGCGTGTTTTTCATACGAGAGTAGAGCATCGGCTTTGCTCATCCCGCATCCGTTGTCCCGGATAAGGATGGAATGTTTTCCTCCCTTCTCAACTTCGATGCGAATTTCCGTGGCTCCTGCGTCTATTGAGTTGTCCACTAGCTCTTTTACTACAGATGCCGGGCGTTCTATTACCTCACCGGCTGCGATTTTATTTATCGTGTCCCTGTCAAGAATCCGGATTTTATTTCCCTGCTCTTCCATCTTTTCTTCAACCTGCTCTTCAGCTTACTTTCCGGTTTGCCCTTCCGTCATTTCTTCAATCTGCTCTCTCATCCGTTCTTCAATCTTCTATTCTATCTGCTCTTCTGCCTGCTTCCCATCTGTTTTTCCACCTGACTTTAAATCTGTTCCTCTATTCCTTTTTCTAACCTATTCCATTCCTTTTTTTAACCTGTTTCTTTTAGCCGAGCAGCTTTTTCAGCTCATGAAGTTTGTTCAGGGCTTCTATTGGCGTCATCTCATCCGGGTTAACCTTTTTCAGGGCAGCTTCCACAGGGCTCAGCCCCTTCGCCTTCTCTGAACTTCTGCTTCCGCTGCCTGGGTCGAAAAGCAGCATCTGGGTATAGCGAGCTGTTGCCTTGCTTTTCTTCTTTTTCCCGTTTTCGCCGTCCTCGGCTTCTTCAAGCACGTTTTCCCTTTCAAGTTCCTTCAGGATCTCATTTGCCCTTTCGATAACCTTTTCCGGGACTCCGGCAAGCCTTGCAACGTGGATTCCGTAACTCCGGTCTGTTGCTCCGGGAACGATTTTCCGCAGGAAAACCAGCTCATGCCCGTCTTCTTTTACTGCAATATGATAATTTTTGACCCGCTTCAATTTCTCTTCAAGAGCTGTGAGCTGGTGATAGTGGGTTGCAAAAAGAGCCCTTATTCCAACCTTTCCCCTGTTGTGCAGGAACTCAACAACGGCTTTTGCGATGCTGTATCCGTCGTATGTGCTCGTCCCCCTGCCGATTTCGTCAAGCAGTACAAGGCTTTTCGGGCTTGCATTATTCAGGATATTTGCAAGCTCCACCATTTCGACCATAAAAGTGCTCTGCCCGCTTGCAAGGTCATCAAAAGCTCCTATCCTTGTAAAGACCTGGTCTATTATGCCTACGGAAGCGTAAGAAGCCGGGACAAAGGAGCCCACCTGGGCCATAATTGCAATAAGAGCTGTCTGGCGCATATAGGTGGACTTTCCTGCCATGTTCGGGCCGGTAACAAGCAAAAACTGGTTTTCCTTGCAGTCCATTTCGGTATCATTAGGCACAAAGCCTCCCGATACGGTACTTTCGACTACCGGATGCCTTCCGTCTCTTATGAGAATCTTGCAGTCTTCGGTAAGCTGCGGGCGTGTATAGTTGTTGTTTTCCGTAGCCTCGGCAAGGCTTGCAAGGACATCCAGGGTTCCTATTCTTTCCGCGGTTTCCTGGAGTTCCCTTGAACGGGCTGAAAGGGTTCGTGTGATTTCGGCAAAGATTTCGTATTCCAGAGCCACTGCTTTTTCGTTTGCTGTCAGGATAAGGCTTTCTTTTTCTTTAAGCTCGGGGGTAAAGAAACGCTCGGCATTGGCCATTGTCTGCTTTCTTATGTAATCTTCAGGCACCTGGCTGCTGTTTGCATGGGTAACCTCGATATAATACCCAAAGACTTTATTGTATCCGACTTTCAGGGACTTGATCCCGCTTCGTTCTCTTTCTTTTTGCTGGAAAGCCGCAATCCACTGTTTGCTGTTGCTTGAAATATCCCGGAGTTCGTCGAGTTCCGGGCTGTATCCGGATTTTATCATTCCTCCTTCCCGGACGGATACAGGGGGTTCATCCATGATTGCTATTTCGATCATCTCAGCCAGTTCTTCCAGTTCGGAAAAGGATGCAAGCCCTTCTGCAATCTCTTTTAACATTTCGAACCTGGCTTTTTCCAGCAGGGAGTCCCGGAGGGAGGGAACAACGCCCAGAGATTTCTTCAGGGCTACGAGGTCTCGAGCACTGGCGTTTCCGTATACTATCCTCCCTACCAGGCGTTCGATATCCCTTACATCTGAGAGCCAGTCCCTTATATCGTAGCGGAGCAGCGAGTCTTCTGCGAGTTCTTCTATCGCATCCAGCCTGGGGTTGATTTTTTCCACGGAAAGAAGGGGCTTTAAAAGCCATTTTTTCAGTGTGCGGTTCCCCATAGGAGTTCTTGTGCAGTTCAGGGTCCTGTAAAGGGAATTTTCGTCTCCTTCATCTCTCACGTTTTTTACGATTTCGAGGTTGCGCAGGGTAATCGAGTCAAGGATCATGAACTCGGTGTTTGAGTAGGTCCTGAGGGTGTTGATATGGGTAAGATCCCTCATCTGTGTGGTTTTTGCATACTCAAGGGCGGCCCAGGCCGAGTAAACTGCAAACTCCAGTTTTTGACAGCCCATGCCCTCGAGGGTTGCAACCCCGAAATGGGTTTTTAATTTTTCTCCGGCTTCCTCGGTTCCGAAAACCTCGGGAGCAAATTCCTGCACAATTGTATGCTCCCTTAACTTGCCTGTAAGCTCCGAATTCCCGTACAGGGAAGGAGGCAGGATACATTCTGCAGGATGCATGCGGGCAAGTTCGCTGAGGAGTTTGTCAAAGTTTTCCGAGTCCGTAAACTGGGTTGTAAGGAACTCCCCTGTCGAGATGTCGAGGAAGGAGATTCCGAATTCCATTTCTTTTTCTCCGTTCTTTCCGGATTTTCCGCCTTCTCTTCCTGCAACTGCCATGAGGTAATTGTTTGAGGCATCCGAAAACATGGAAGAATCTATTGCCGTCCCCGGTGTTACAACCCTGACAACCCCCCGCTTCACAACGCCTTTTGCCTTTTTCGGGTCTTCGAGTTGTTCACAGATGGCTACCTTGTACCCCTTATTTATCAGCCTGGGCAGGTAGGTGTCAATGGCATGGTAGGGAATCCCTGCAAGCGGCATTCTCTCCCCTGTTCTGTCCTTTCCCCGAGCTGTCAGGGTAATTTCAAGTTCCTTTGCAATGGTTTTTGCGTCCTCCCCAAAAGATTCGTAGAAATCTCCCATCCTGAAGAAGATAAGGGTATCAGGGTATGCCTGCTTGGCTTCGTAGTACTGGCGCATTGCAGGGGTCATTATTTCTGTCATTTTTCAACTCACTGTAAGCCTTGAATCTTTAATATCCGCAATTAGATCTATATCCACAATTAGATCCACAGTTAAATTTCTTAGTATATAATTCTCCAAATCAGGAACAATACCTGAATCTGGAGCAGGAACCTTGAATAAACGGTTGGTTATTTTAGTGGTTGGATATTTTAGTTAAGCAGCATGCTTCCTTCCAGCATACGAGTTTGAGCATTAGCTCGGACCTAATTTGAGTATTAGTTTGAACCTCAGTTTGAGTACCAGCCTGAACATCATTTCGAAGATCAGTTTAAAATACTATGTCTTTATCTTGAATCATGCTTCTTATATATAATTAACAATTCGGGATTGTAAGCCTTATCAAAGGAGGGATTGCTCTGAGCCGGGAAAAATTAGTTGAAGTCTGTCCAGTCTGCGGAAACGCCGATATTTACTATGAGGTTGGAGGATATGTAGGTTCAGTATACCACTGCAAGGAGTGCGGATATGTCGGAGCTTTTGTTGTTGAGGCTAATGAGGAAATGATTGAGAAAATAAAAGAAACGTATAAGCGGGAAAAGAGAAAGGAAAAGAAAGAGGAAGAGGAAAAGGAAGAGGAAAAGGATAAGGAAGAGGGAGAGGAAGAGGAAAAGGATAAGGAAGAGGGAGAGGAAGAGGAAAAGGATAAGGAAGAGGGAGAGGAAGAGGAAAAGGATAAGGAAGAGGAAGAGGAAAAGGAAACCGAAGATAAAATGGAAGAGGGGGAAGAGGAAAAGGAATAAATTCCAACTATCTCTTTACTTCTTTTATATTTCTCTGACACTTTAAAATCTGCTAAAAAAGCTCCTGCCTGATTCCTTGAAATAATTCTTTGTTATGCAGTAGCCGATAACGAGTGAAAGAAACTAAAAGTATCTGTTTTTGTAATTTCATCTCATTGACCTTAGGTTTTTCATAGTATCTGGCTTTCGTGGATTCTTTTCTCTCTTTTGGAAAAGGCCGAATGCTTCGCAGTCGGTGAGTTCCCCGGGTTCAAAAACAAATTTAAAAATCCGGGAACGAGTTCCGGAATAAGCTCAAAAAAGAGAAAAAGGCTTGAAAATGAACTATGCAGCAAAATAGGGTTCTAAAAACGCAGCAAAATGTGTAAAAATGTCAAAAACTTGAATGAATCTGGTGGGGCCGCTGAGATTCGAACTCAAGTCGCAAGACCCCCAGCCTTGCAGGATGGACCAAGCTACCCTACGGCCCCGCAGAGTAGATTATATTTTTTGATGATAACGGATTACTTTATTTGCCATCAACCAACTACTGTAATTAAACATGTAGTATAAATGAGTATCGGTAGGGAAAAATCAGCTCCCTATCTTTGTTATTTTTTTGAGTGTTGATCTGCGTTTTTTGCGTGGATTTTTTCCAGGAATTCGGCTTACGGTTTCTGGCTTTCGGGTTCCGATGGACTGCTCAGTATGCTTTTTGCCCTCAGCACTCTCTGGATCATGGTGATGTGGGAAAATACGGCTATCAGCACAAGAGCCCAGCCAAGGAAACCTGAGAGGGCACCAAGGGCCAGGATGACCATTCTTTCGGTTCTTTCAGCAATTCCTACTGATAGTTTCCTGCAACCTGCGGACTCGGCACGGGCGCGGGTGTAGCTTACCAGGAAAGAGCCGATCAGTGCGAAGCCTGCCCAGAGCCAGCCTTCCACCCCGAGGAAGGGGGCAAAGCTGAGCCGGCCATAAATTGCTCCGGCCATGATTCCAAGGAACATCAGGCCGTCGGAATAGCGGTCGCAAACCGAGTCGAGGACACCTCCGAAGGGAGTGATCCTTCCTTTTGCTCTTGCGACCCCTCCGTCAAGGATATCAAAAACTCCGCTGAAGAGGATCAGGAACCCTCCTTCAAAAGGTTTTCCCAGCGCGAATGCAACTCCGGCAGCCACGCTTACCGCAAAACCCAGCAGGGTTAGAGTGTTTGGAGAGAGGGGCACTGAGCGGGCAAACGGAATTACCATCTTTCTTGCGCTGTTTTTCAGGTCTTCGAATATTTCAATCCCATCCTTTTATCTGGCTACTCTTCCTTTTTATCGAGCTAATATTCTTATTTATTTGACTATTTTTTTATCTGGCTATTTTATCTGGTTATTGATACCGCATATCCGGATATAGTCTTATCTTTTTTCTAAAGATTTTGGGTTTCGGGGTTCCGCACAGTTCTTTGAAAGAGTCCTTTAAAAACTTGAAGGGCAACTTTCCTGATTGAATGGTCTGCAGGAATGGAATTCTCCAGAAAAGGGTTTTAAGGATCGTTATATGAATAAAGTCACATGAGTTTAAAATGATATGGAGTTAAAATATGAATATTGTGGAAGAACACAGGGAAAAATGCACGCAATGCGGACAGTGCCTTTCAGTCTGCCCCCGGTACGATGATCTCGGTTTGCTTGACCTGCTTTACGGGTATCTGGAAGGGACTTCAGAAATTGAGCCTGACTCCCTGCTGAGCTGCCTGACCTGCGGGCTTTGTGCCGATGCCTGTCCCGAAGCCCTGGGAATAAAGATGCTTATATCTCCTGCCCGGCAGAAATGGGTAAGTGAACACGGGCTTACAGACAGGCAGACTATGGCAGACCCTGATGCTGAAAATAATCTTTTCAAGAAGGTTGCTGAAATGGATGAAGTTCCCGACTACAAAGACGGCCCCGGCTCTGTCGTGTATTTTCCGGGCTGCGCGGGCACCTATATTAACAAGAATATGGCGCAGGCAACCGTTGCCCTGCTGGAAAATGCAGGAGTCGATTATACGGTCCTGAGCGGGCTTGAATACTGCTGCGGAGCAGTTTCTGCAGGGGCGGGAAATCCGGCTCCGATTCTGCGGAACGGACAGCGAAATATCGAAGAGGTCCGGAAGAGGGGTGCCAAAATCCTGCTTACAGCCTGTCCCGGCTGCTTTAAAGCTTTTAAGGAAATCTATCCCAAAATGTTCGGAGAACTGGACTTTGAGGTGCTGCAGGTCTCACAGTACCTGGAACGCCTGCTTGGGGAGGGCAAATTTTCTCCCGGTGCTGCTCTTAAACACAGGGTTTTTTACCATGATCCCTGCCATCTTACCCGGGGCATGGGTGTCTACAGGGAAGCAAGAAACGTGCTCGAAAATATTCCCGGCACCGAGCTTGCAAACAAAACCCCCGAAAATTCAGCTTGCTGCGGGTTCGGAGGCGGGGTAAGAGTTAACTACCCTTCCGAATCCCTTTCAGTTGCTTCTGACCGCTACGAAGCTGCCGGAAAACTGGGCTGTGATGTGATTATAACCAACTGTGGCGGCTGTATGCAAAACCTTCTTGAAGCCGGTAGAGACGAACAGATAAAGGTCTTTGACCTCGCTGAATACCTTTGCCTTGCTTGCGGATTAAATATAGAGCGGGAAGATGAGAAAATGCTTGAACTTGTAAACAGGGCTTACAGGTTCTGTATTTCAGGATATCAGGAGCCCGATTTGCCATAAATTTTCCCCGGAATTTTTTCTTCATGATTCTTTTTCCTGGGATTCTTTCTCTTGAAATTCTTTTTTCTGGAATTTTTTTCCTGGAATTCTTTCTCTTTGGAATTCTACTTCTTTCTGATTCCCTCGACTCTCTTTTTCTCTTTTTCCGTTTTCCCTTACTTTTTATCCTTTTACTGGGGCACAAAATCGTAGCAAAAATCTAACCCAGCAATATTTCTTATATATAATGTTTTCTCTTTTTTCCGTTTTTCCAACCTGAATTCTGTTCAAATCCCGGGAGAGAACAAAAGTCTTGCTCAAAAAAGGAATTTCTTATCGTCCATCAAATTATATGGCTCAAAATTCGGATAAAAAACAGCTTCAATAGCCATTGCATATCATTGCGCCCTTAATAATGAAATGTTCTACTTTTTTAATATTTTATCCGAAATTTCTACCGTTAACTTTATTTTCCTGCTCTTATATGCCTTCAAAAGTCCATCTTTAATATTTTATATTTATATTTTTCGTTATGTCCTCTCTTTCCCTCTCCTGAGCACTCCCTTCAAAATATTTTAACCAAAAAGTATTTATGCAACCCCTGGTTTTGCCATACACCTTCTGACAAAATATTTATATCAGTAAATCGAACTTTAACTTGGAGACATCTGAAATGATGAGTAAAACAGACGGGATTTAAAATGGCACCAAAAACACTCCCTCTGCTAAAGTACTCATGAACCCCGATCAGGAAAATAAAAAATTTTGCCTGATTTCTCAGTTTCGCCTGTAGTAATCATGATTCCCTACCTGTGGTTATCGTGAATTACTTCTTGTGCACTCATGACTCGTAGAGTATGAGCTGGCAACCCAATAGTTCATGATTATTCATGGTAATTGTGGGTCGAGACGTCTCCATAGTTGAAAAACTAAAACGGAGGATGCAATATTAGCAAAGAAGAATTGCTTCAGGAACTTGCAGGCGCTGTAATCACCTGTAAGAAGGATGCGGTACTCGCTGCCGTTGAAAAGGCAAAAGGAGAACTGGATCCCTCCGAAATCATTGAAAAAGGGCTTGCAGCAGGCATGAACGAAGTGGGTGTCCTCTTTGAAAGGGGCAAACTTTTCTTACCCCATGTGATGATGGCTGCTGACGCAATGACTGCCGGAGTTGAAGCCTTAAAGGACCTTATGCCTGAAGGCTCTGCCAGCTCGAAAATGGGCGTTATTGTGAATGGTACTGTGGAAGGCGATGTCCATGACATCGGGAAATCCATCGTATCCACCATGCTCCAGTCCGCTGGTTTTGAAGTGCACGACATCGGCCGTGATGTTCCGATCAAGAACTTTGTCGAAAAAGCAAAGGAAGTCAATGCTGACATGATCGGACTTTCCGCTCTTATGACCACCACCCTCCCGGGCCAGAGAGATGTTATCGAGCTCCTCAAAGAAGAAGGTCTCAGGGAAAATGTAAAGGTCATGATCGGAGGCGCTCCGGCTACCCAGGCCTGGGCTGACAAGATCGGTGCAGATTGTTATGCTGAAAACGCAAGCGAGGCTGTTGCCAAGGCAAAAGAACTGCTGGCATAAATCATTCTTATTCGGAGGTTACAAAAATGGCAAAAAATAATGCAGTTGCAGGATTCAATGCACTTAACGGTGTAGAATTAAACCTTTTTACTACTGACGAACTCAAAGCAATCCACTACGCTACCATGGATGTTCTGATGAACCCCGGTGTACAGGTCTCTGACCCCGAGGCAAGGCAGATCTTCAAGGAAAATGGCTGCGAAGTAGACGAAAAGACAAATGTTGTAAAGATCCCTGAATACCTTGTAAGAAGAGCCCTTCAGCTTGCTCCCTCCAGGTTTGTCCTCTGGGGCCGCGACAAGAAGTTCAACACCGTCCAGGAATGCGGCGGTAAAGTGCACTGGACCTGTTTCGGTACAGGCGTTAAGATGTGCAAGTACCAGGACGGCAAGTACGTAACCGTTGACTCCGTGGAACAGGACATCGCAGACATCGCAAAGCTCTGTGACTGGGCTGAAAACATCGACTATTTCTCCCTCCCTGTCTCCGCAAGAGACATTGCAGGTCAGGGTGCCCAGGACGTCCACGAAACCCTCACTCCTATCGCAAACACCGCAAAGCACTACCACCACATCGACCCCGTCGGCGAAAATGTCGAATACTACCGGGACATCGTAACAGCCTACTACGGTGGCGATGAAGAAGAAGCCAGGAAAAAACCTATTTTCTCCATGCTCCTCTGCCCGACCAGCCCTCTTGAGCTCAGTGTCAATGCCTGTCAGGTCATCATTAAGGGTGCACGTTTCGGAATGCCTGTAAACGTCCTGAGTATGGCAATGTCCGGTGGGTCTTCACCTGTCTACCTTGCTGGAACTCTTGTAACCCACAACGCAGAAGTTCTCGCAGGTATCACCCTTGCCCAGCTTACAGTCCCCGGGACTAAGGTCTGGTACGGAAGCTCTACCACAACATTTGACCTGAAGAAGGGCACTGCTCCCGTTGGATCTCCCGAACTCGGCCTGATCAGCGCATCTGTCGCAAAGCTCGCCCAGTTCTATGGCCTCCCCGCATTCGTGGCAGGCACCTAGTCTGATGCAAAGATCCCGGACAACCAGGCAGGGCACGAAAAAACAATGACCTGTCTCCTGCCAGCCCTTGCAGGCGCAAACACTCTGTACGGCGCCGGGATGCTTGAGCTCGGTATGACCTTCTCTATGGAACAGCTCGTTATTGACAACGACATCATCAAGATGACAAAGAAAGCTCTTCAGGGAGTTCCTGTAAATGAGGAAACTCTTGCTGTCGAATCCATCCAGAAGGTAGGTATCGGAAACAACTTCCTTGCCCTCAAACAGACCAGACAACTTGTGAACTACCCATCTGACCCCATGCTTATTGATAGGCGCATGTTCGGAGACTGGGCAGCAGCCGGATCAAAGGACCTCGCATCCGCTGCACATGACAAGGTCGTAGATGTTCTCAAAAACCACGTCGTCAAACCAATCGATGCAGACATTCTTAAGGATATGCAGGCTGTCGTGGACAGAGCTGACAAAGCCTTCAGAGGCATGTAATTATACCAGATATTCAGGAGATCTAAAAATGGCAAGCAAAGAAGAAATCATTGCAAAAGCAAAAGATGCAATCACCGATTTTGATGAGGAACTCGCAGCAGAAGTTGCAGAAGAAGCCCTCGCTGCAGGTATTGACCCTGTAGAGCTCATTGAGAAAGGATTTACCGCAGGCATGCAAGAAGTAGGTGAACAGTTCGAACAGGGTTCCCTTTTCCTCCCCCATGTGCTTGCAGCTGCCGAAGCAATGAACACAGGCATGGAAGTTATTAAGCCGGAAATGGAAAAACGCAAGTCTGAGACCAAGAGCCTTGGAACCGTTGTCATCGGGACCATCGAAGGCGACATCCACTCCATCGGAAAGGACATCGTTGCCTCCATGCTCAACATTGCAGGCTTTAAAGTAGTGGACCTCGGAAGAGACGTCCCGATAAAGACCTTTGTCGAAAAGGCAAAGGAAGTCAAACCACAGATCATCGCATCCTCCGCCCTTATGACCACTACCATGGTCAACCAGATCCAGATCGAGGAACAGCTGAAAGAAGCAGGTATCCGCGACCAGGTTAAGACCATGGTCGGAGGCGCACCCGTTACCCAGGACTGGGCTGACAAGATCGGCGCAGACCTCTACGGAGAAAGTGCCACCGATGTAGTCAGCAAGGTAAGAGCAGTCTTACTCTAAAAAAGGTTCAGTAAGCAGTAAACGCAGGTGACCTGATCAAATGCGTTTTCTGCCCAACTTTATTTTGTGTGGTTTTTGCGAAACCGATAGCTAAGGGTATACAAAAAAGTTCTTGCATATTCGGTCATACTCACGGGAAAATCCAGTAATCATAGAAAAGGCAGTGCAGCAGTTTTGCTCTATATTCTCCTCTGGCATATTCAGGGAAAATATGGCAGTAAACTGCAAAGCTGCTGATTCCTGGTCTGCTGATTTCTGGTTAAATACAGGAATTAAAACTAGCTATATAATTGTAGTTCAATAAAATCAGATGACCAAAAAAACGGTATTGTAGAAATTCAACTTTAATGTCAATCTGGTTCCCTGAGATGCAAATGCCCATAGAGACGGTTCGCAAGCTGTACTTTCAGGCTGTGGAATAGGGCTGAGACGGACTCATGCCCTGAGGGAATTCCATAGCGCATCTGAAAAATGGAGGGATTTTCCGTGGATTTAAAAGCCTTAAAAAAACAGGAAAGTAAACGAAAGATCAGTAAAGGGTATATGTGGGCCCTTTTCTGTGCTGTATTCTGGGGTATCTGGTATCTTCCAGGGACCGTTGTGTGGGTGCTTAACCCTTTTGATGAGATGTATGGGGCTATTGCCGAAACCGGTGGAGACGGCACAGCTCTGATCATAACTGCTGTTCTTATTACGGCCTTCAATGCGCTTACGGTAATGCTTGCGCTTATGCTCTGGAACGGGGTTCTCGGTAAATTCGGAGAACTTGTCCGGACAATGAAAGAATTCCATCCGTGCTCCAAATGGTTCTTCCTTGCTTCAATTTTCGGAGGTCCGATGGCAATTCTCGGTTCGTTCATTGCAATGGGCTTCATTGGCGGAGCATTCGCAGCTGTTGCAGCTCTTCTTTACCCTGTGGTGGGTTCGATTCTTGCCTACTACTGGTACGGGGAAAAGATCTCCAAAAGAGCGGCAATCGGTATTGCTGTCATCATTGTAGGAGGCGTTACGATCTTCGGAGGCGGGCTTCTGACCGAGCTTTCCTCAGGCAATGTCCAGTGGATCGGATACCTCGGAGGTTTGATGGCTGCTGCCGGCTGGGGAATTGAAGGTGCAATCGCAGGAAAAGGTCTCGACATTTCCGAACCCGATGTGGGGCTGACCCTCAGGTTCGTCGGAGAAAATCTGATCTGGTGGGTCATTATCGTTCCGATACTCGCAATTGTCGGTTACCCGATGTATTCCTTTGCATTCCAGGCTTTCGAACCTCTGACTTTGCTGGTTCTGATCTTCGCAGGAATTACCTTTGGTTTCTGTTATGTCTGCTGGTACAAGTCCTTCCCGCTTATCGGGGTAGGGAGAGGCCAGGGTATAGGAAACCTCTACGGGTTGTTTGCTATTATCTTCATTTTCCTCTTCTTCGGAGATGTCCCGCAGTGGACCATCCTTGTCGGAGGCACTCTCTGTGTTATTGGTAGTTTCGTTATGTTTACGGAAGACACAAGTGAACTTGAAACTTTGAGAGGTGAGTGAAGTGAGCGGAAACCGCCCGATTAAATTCAGGATTCTGGAATTCTTGCTGGATGAAAAGGAACGCTGGAACTATGAGATTGTTTCAAAGATCCAGGAAGAGTACAACATGCATGGGAATTACAACCGGGACAGCATCAACTTCGATATCATCGAACTGGCGTCCGGAGGGATGCTGAAGGACGTGGAGCAGAAAGTCGATGAGGACGGGATCTACAAAAAAGGTTTCCTCCTGCACAAATACGTGATCACCGACTTCGGAAAGGCCCGTGGCTCAGATGCCTGTCTGAGATATGTATAATCTTATCGGAGGTTAAACATGGTACAAACAGCAGCTGCAATGGAAGCTTACAATGCCTACTGGGCAAACTCCTTCATCCCTGCCGGGGACATTATGTGGATGGTTCTCATCCTGGTCCTGGCGGTAATCGCCCTCTGGCAGGCAAGGACTTTCGTGTCCAAGTTCTGAACCCGAGTGAATACAGTTTTCCAAACCTAATGTCCAATAATCAACATAAATGGTGAAAAAATGGCAACTGAATATGCTTTAAGGATGGGAGACGGGAAGAGGGTCTTCCTCACAAAAGAGAAAATCCTGGAGGAACTTGAGGCAGGTATGGCGAATGCCTCAGACCTCGGGGAAATCCCTGATCTCAGTGCCGATGAGATTGACAAGCTTGCAGAAATCCTTATGATGCCCGGGAAAGCCGTGAGTGTCGAACAGGGCATGGAAGTCCCTGTCACCCACGACATCGGTACAATCCGGCTTGACGGAGATCAGGGCAACAGCGGAGTTGGAATTCCTTCCAGCCGGCTTGTAGGTTGTATGACGCATGAACGTGCTTTTGGCGCCGATACAATGGAACTCGGGCACATCGACTACAGTTTCAAGCCGGTAAAACCCGTGGTCTCAAACGAGTGCCAGGCAATGGAAGTCTGCCAGCAGAACATGATTATTCCGCTCTTCTACGGCGCAATGCCCAACATGGGGCTTTACTACACCCCTGACGGACCTTTCGAAAATCCCGGTGACCTCATGAAAGCTTTCAAGATTCAGGAAGCCTGGGAGTCCATGGAACATGCCGCAGAGCACCTGACCAGGGACACTGTCTGGGTCATGCAGAAGCTCTTTGCCTCCGGGACGGACGGTGTCAACTTTGATACAACTGCAGCAGCAGGCGATGCTGACATGTACGGGACTCTGCACGCAATCGAGGCCCTCAGGAAGGAATTCCCTGACATGTACATCGAAGCCGGCATGGCTGGAGAATGTGTTCTCGGTATGCACGGGAACCTGCAGTACGACGGCGTGACCCTTGCCGGGCTCTGGCCGCACCAGCAGGCTCCTCTTGTCGCAAAAGCCGGAGCAAACGTTTTCGGACCTGTGTGCAACACCAACACCAGCAAGACCTCAGCCTGGAACCTTGCCCGCGCAGTCAACTTCATGAAGGCAGCTGTTCAGGCTTCTCCTATTCCCTGTCATGTTGACATGGGGATGGGTGTGGGCGGAATTCCCATGCTTGAAACTCCACCTGTGGATGCTGTTACAAGGGCCAGCAAGGCAATGGTCGAAGTTGCCGGTGTCGACGGCATATAGATCGGGGTCGGCGACCCTCTGGGTATGCCGATTTCCCACATAATGGCTTCAGGTATGACCGGGATCAGAGCAGCAGGCGACCTTGTTGCAAGGATGCAGTTCTCAAAGAACATGCGCATCGGAGAGGCAAAAGAGTACGTGGCAAAGAAACTCAATGTGGACGTAATGGACCTCGCAGACGAGCACGTTATGCGCGAACTCCGTGAAGAGCTCGATATCGGAGTGATCACCTCAGTCCCGGGTGCTGCAAAAGGCATTGCTGCGAAAATGAATATCGAGAAGCTGCTTGACATCAAGATAAACTCCTGCAATCTCTTCAGAAAACAGATCCAGTAAAAAAAGATCTGAAAAACGGATCAGGTAAGAACAGACCTTTGAAGGAATCTCAGGCATGAGCCTGCGTTCCTTCTATTTTTTGTGCAGCAGGGAGCACTCTCCTGTCCTGAAAACGAGCTAAAAACAGATAGCTAAAAACAGATAGCTAAAAACAGATAGCTAAAAACAGATAGCTAAAAACAGATAGCTAAAAACAGATAGCTAAAAACAGATAGCTAAAAACAGATAGCTAAAAACAGATAGCTAAAAACAGATAGCTAAAAACAGATAGCTAAAAACAGATAGCTAAAAACAGATAGCTAAAAACAGATAGCTAAAAACAGATAGCTAAAAACAGATAGCTAAAAACAGATAGCTAAAAACAGATAGCTAAAAACAGAAAGCTCGAAAAAGCCGATTTCACAGGTGCAGGTCAGAAAAGTAATCCTCTGATGGATGACGACAGTATCTTCCTGATGCTTTTATTTTTTAAATCTTTTTGGAGCTCTTCTTGAATCTCTTTCTCTGGTGTCTTTTGGATCTCAGGCTAACTACTCCTCCTCGTTTCCTTCATAAGTGAGAAAGGGGCTTCCTGATTCATATCTTTCTCTTTCCGTAAAAGGTCTCTGTGTTTATCTCCGGGTTCTGCAGGTACCAGATCATAATCTGGCTTTAATCTTTAAGTTCAAACCTTTGCCTAAATAGTAACGCTTATGTCTATATAATTTAAACTCCTTTTAACACGAAATAAACTTACATCTTGAGGTATTCTGGTGAAAAAAATACTTTTTACGGTATTGATGGTCGGTTTATTGGTGATCAGTGTTGCCGGCTGTGCGGATACAGATGATACGACACCCAGCACTGCTGATGAAGCAATCTCCCCTACAATTTCTGCAAACTCATCAACAGATGAAACTACTGCCAGCCCGGATAATATGACTGCAGACCGAGCAAAGGAAATCGCTCTTTCTCATGCCGGACTTGCAGAAGCTAATGTCACTTTTGTTACAGCAAAACTTGACACAGAAGATGGCAAGCAGGAGTATGAAATCGAGTTTTATAGCGGTAATACCGAGTATGATTATGATATTGATGCTTCTACGGGAGAAATTTTGAGTTATGACTATGATGCTGAAAACTATTCGGCGTCCGGCAGTACACAGTCAGGTGATAACAGTACGTATATCGGTGAAGAAAAGGCAAAATCCATAGCACTTGAAAAAGTTTCAGGAGCAACGGAATCTGACATCCGGCTTTATCTGGACTATGAAGATGGAATGGCAGTATATGAAGGATCTATTGTTTTTGACAGTATGGAGTATGAATTTGAAATTGATGCAACTACTGGAACAATTGTGGATTGGAATGTCGAATCTGTTTTTGATGATTGATACGGGCGGAAAATGAAACAAAAGCTTTACCATTCTTGATTCAGAGTCAAAATAAGTCAGCATAATTTTTGTTGGTTTCAGCAGAGTCATCTTTATAAAACTTTTCTGAAACCCGGGTTTTAGAAACCGCCATTTCTACGGATTTTCATAGTTTAAACCTTTTTATTTTTTTGCAGTCATTTTTCTTCTTTTTTCCCAATTTGCAGTTTTTCCTTCGGGTCTGAAAGGTTTTAATTTTGGAGGTCCGTTTAAGTTGTTTTCACTCTTGTTGTTCTGTATATTTTGTTTTTTTAAATATGTACTCTACTTAATGCGATAAATTTATATATTTATACATACTTTTATTTATTGGGAAATCAAATTTACTTGATTTTCCTCTTAAAGCGCCATTTTAAGTCTCCGTAATTCTACAGACTCCTTAATCAATTTGCCTTTGAACCTCCATTTTTTTTTCATTTTTTTCTGCCTCTTAGTTGATGCTCTCTTTCTTCTCTCGTTCACTTTTGCTCCTCTTTTTCTATCCTGTGCTCTGATATGGAACGAAATCAGGTAACTTCAGGTTTTTTCATTTCCAGCCCAAAGTTTATCAGTTGAAACGATAATTATGCAGGAGACCCAAACCTGTAGATTAATGCATGAACAGGGCCTCATTTCTTGTTTCCATACCTGATTCTACGGTTTATCTGATTATTCTGGTGAGAACTATGGCTGACACAATTCACTGGGCAGACGTCATAGCCGAAGACGTGTTAAATAAGAGTGGCAAGCACCTTGTTGCCACAGGAATCACTCCCTCCGGGCATATCCATATAGGCAATATGAGGGAGGTCGTGACTGCAGATGCTGCTTACAGGGCTCTCCTTGACATGGGGGCAGACGCCCGTTTAATCTATATTGCTGACAACTACGACCCTCTGCGCAAGGTTTACCCTTTCCTGCCTGAAAGTTATGCCGAACATGTGGGAAAACCAATTTCCGAGGTGCCCTGCCCATGCGGGGACTGTGCAAACTATGCCGAACATTTCCTGAAACCTTTCATTGAAGCCTTAAGGCGCCTGGGCATCAACCCCGAGGTCTTAAGGGCAGACGAAATGTACAGGGCAGGACTGTATACCGAAGCGATAAAGACTGCCCTAGCAAAAAGGGATGAAATTGCAAAGATCCTTGAAGAGGTCTCGGGCAAAACAGTTGCAGAAGATTGGAGCCCTTTCAACCCCCGCTGTAACGAGTGCGGGAAAATCACGACTACTAAGGTTGCGGGTTTTGACCTCGAAGCCGAAACCGTGGATTACGTCTGTGCCTGCGGGCACTCGGGAACGGTGCCAATGGCAGGGGGAGGTAAACTCACCTGGAGAGTGGACTGGCCTGCCCGCTGGGCTGTACTTGGGGTGACTGTGGAACCTTTCGGAAAAGACCACGCCTCAAAGGGCGGCTCCTATGACACCGGCAAGCGAATAGTAAGGGAAATCTACGGGCATGAGCCTCCCTTCCCTATCGTCTACGAGTGGATAATGCTCGGAAAGCGGGGAGCAATGTCATCTTCTACGGGAGTTGTTGTCTCGATTTCGGACATGCTTGAGGTCGTGCCTCCGGAAGTCCTGCGCTACCTGATCATCCGTACAAAACCTGAAAAACATATCCAGTTCGACCCAGGGCAGCCTCTCCTTAACCTGGTGGACGAATACGAGCGGCTCAGGGACAAATTCCGGGAAAATGATCCCTCCCTCGGGGACTTTGAAAAGAGGATTTATGAGCTTTCCAGGGCAACCGGGATCTGCCATCCTGAAATTCCTTTCAAGCAGATGGTTACGATCTACCAGGTTGCCAGGGGAGACTTCGAGCAGGTGCTGAAGATCGTAAAGCGTTCGGGCTTTTCAACTGAGAATGAAAAATGCATCAGGGAACTTGCAGATAACGTCTCCAGATGGCTTGAACTCTATGCGCCTCCGTTTGCGAAATTTAGCGTAAAAGAAAAGGTGCCCGTGCAGACAGCAACCCTTTCGGAACTCCAGAAAGCCTTTCTCGGAGCTTTTGCCGATCTTATAGAGACGAAAGGAAAAATCAGCGGAGAAGAATACCATATGCTGGTCTATTCCGCAAAAGACGAAGGTTCCGAATTGAACAGGCTGATTGCACAAAAGGTAAACGTACCTGTCCCGCAGGTGGATCCAAAAGACCTTTTCAAAGCGATTTATACCTCAATTCTCGGGCAGAGCTCAGGCCCGAAAGCTGGTTGGTTCCTGTCTTCCTTTGAGAAGGGCTTCCTGATAACCCGGTTCAGGGAAGCTTCAACATACAACCCTGAAAAAAGCAGCTGAATAAAAACGATGAATATGGAAACGGATAACTAACTGGATATGAAGGACTTCTACATCCCAGCCTCAGAGATTCCAGGCACGGTAGAAATAAAGGATCTGACCGCCGCACCAGAGGATCCGGTCGCATCAAATAATCTGGTCGCATCAAAGGATCTGGACATACCGGTGAAAAAATCTTCAAGCCCTTCAAAGGCAGGCTCTTCAAAAAAGCACTTCCTTGCCTGGGATAAGGAGTACTCCCACCTCAAATGGGGGGGGCCTGCATCTATCCGGAGCCTGCAAGCTTACCTTGCGCCGGGTATGAAGGTTCTTGATGCCGGTTCAGGGAACGGGAGGTACCTTGGGGAACTTTCAAGGCGCTACAGTGCGGTCGGGGTTGACATCTCCTTAATTGCTCTTCGCAGTTCCCGTACCCAGCTTGCAAGAAGCGGCAGATTTGCAGAACACTTTGGGGCAAGTGTGCACGCTCTTCCTTTCAAATCCGGGTCTTTTGACGGAATTCTCTGTTACGGGGTGCTTCAGCACCTTTTCAAAGAAGAGCGGGAGGCTGCAGTCAGGGAGTTCATGCACGTGCTCAACTGCGGCGGTTTAATTTTTTTCGAGGCTTTCGGCAGGGAGGATATGCGCTGTGGGGGAGAGCCTTCAAGCCCGTTTGAAAATAACACTTTTGTCCGGCAAAACGGGATAATCTACCATTATTTTACCGAAGAAGAGGTGAAGGAACTTTTCTGTGGGTTTGAAGTTCTTGAACTGGAAAGTGTAAGAAAAGAGAAAACTTTTGGAGGGGAATCTTATGTCCGGCACATGGTCAGAGGAGTTTTTCGAAAACTTCGAACTTGATTCAGACATTTTCTGAATCTTCTGACCCATCTGTTTTCGCCGTTTCAGATCCTCTACACAACTTCAAACAAGCCTGAGAATATTTGATTTTAATTCTTATTATAGTTGTAATTTCGTTTTTGATTTCATTTTTAATTTCAGCTTCAATTTTCTTTTTTTACTTTTGTTTTTGTTTTTCATACAAAGGCTAACTTAAGGTAATTGAGCACGATTATTACAAGGGCTCCGAAGATTCCTCCTATTGCACAGATCAGAACTGCTACCCACGTGATTGCAATTTCAAGTCCCAGCAAAAATTTTGCTACGATCAGGGTTAAGATCCCAAGCACTGCATTTATTGCAAGGCTGGTGGCAGTCTTGAGGATTTTGTACAGCACAACTGCCGCCACAACTGCCAGAATCAATACTGAAATTTCGGTAATTCCAACTACCATAGATTATACATAGTGTTCAAATTATTTATATTTATCATTGAGTTTTATGAAACAGTAGTGGCTTTCTGGAAATTTGTGCCCGGTGTACTTGAAAATGCCGCTCGACATTTTTTATTTGAGAATGAAATGCTATTTTACGGCACTTTTTCCCTTAAAGAGCCAGGGCAAATTCAACAATAATTTCCTTAAGTGCAACCTTGTCTGAATAAGTCCTTACCTCCAGCGAAGGGTCAGGGTTCCCGAGCACCATTGCAGAAACTGCTGCCTCAGGCCTGTGCAGGCAGAGCACGGGAATTTTCCGGACGAGCGCCCTGCAGATTTCATAGCCCACACCTATGGACGGTACTGTCACTTCTGCAATCAGGGCATCGCTTTTTGTAAGTAAACCGATATCTCTGGCATAGATCTCCTGTTCGGTCATTTTCGATTCGTTTTCTTCGAGCCCGGGGTCTGCAACATGCCAGCTGAGTACATCAGCTCCTGCTTCTTCGAGGGAGTCGTACATTAACCGATATATCTCAAGAAGCTGCCTCCCTCCCCGGATCGAGCCTGAAAGGAATATTTTCGGGTGCTGCTGTCCTGTGCCGTTATTTATTCCCATTATCCTGTCCTCCTTCTTTCCTACTCTATTCTTTTCTTCCATTCTATTCTGTTCTTTCTTTTCCCGCCTGTTCCTGCCTGTAACATATTTTTTTTCTGTTTCAGCCCTTTATTGCACGCCTCTGAAGTAATGCCCCGCGGTAAAACCTTTTCCGAGACTCTCACATTTTTCCTTTATCTTCTCTCCGGTCTCGCAAAACGCATCAATTGCCTTTCTGTACTCTGCTGTAACTCGCCTGATTTCTTCTGCGCTGTCCATCCCGAGCGTTTCAATCCTCAGGCTTGCAACTCCGCTTTCGACAAGTAAGGGGATATATTCGAGCATGCAGAGGGACCTTGAGTTCAAAAGGTGAGTCCGGCACTGGTAGTCCATGAGGAGAGGAAATTCATATTTCTTTTCATCTACCAGAGTAAAGTTTCCTGAGGCACAGGGCGCACTGCATTTGCTTCCTGCTTTCCCTAGCAGCCCACCTACCAGGCAGTGCTCGGATTCCATCAGTTCGAGGCGGCCGTGGACGATGCATTCGGCAGGTCCGTAAGTCGCTACTTCTTTTAGCTCTTCAAGCGTTAGTTCGGGAGACAGTACCGCCATTTCTGCCCAGTTCTGCAAAAGGAGGGCAAAGGTGTAACCGTTATAGATATTCAGGGGACTGCCTGCAATACACGGAACCTTTTTTTCTTTTGCAAGGTTAAACGTCCCTAGATTTGAAACAAGGACTCCGTCAGCTCCGAACTTTTCCGCACGGGAAAAAAGTTCTTCTACCTGTTCCATCCCGGAATCCTTAACGATTTTTGGAGTATTAAAATAGATTTTTCTGCCTGCAGCCCTGGATTTCATGACTGCGTTCTCAAAAATAGAGTCCGGCTTTCCGCCGGAAAGCCCCTCTTTATTGGAGGCTTTCTCTCCTTCGGTTGCTTTTGGCTTCCTGAAAAGCCCTTCTCCGAAATATACACAATCAGCTCCTCCTGCAATTGCTCCTTCCAACCCCTCGGGGGAATATACGGAAACCGAAAGTAAGGGCTTTTTTGCAAGTTTTTGAGCTTTTGTTCCCTCTATTCCCTTTATTCCTTCTGTCTTTTTTTCTCCGGGGGCAGGGAGCTGCAGATTCTCGAGAGGCTTCCGCTTCCACTTTGAGACACGCAGGTTTTCAAGCTGCAGAACCGCTTTTGTCCTCAGCTCGTTCAGCTTTCCTACGGGAATAAAGATGTCCCCTTCAACATTTACATTAAGTTCGGATGCCTCAAATAGAGTGTTTCCAAGCTTGGTGAGCTGTTTTTCGATCTGGGCTTTTGAGGTCGGGAGCTTTTCTGCTTCCTCAACAAGATATTCGGATTCCACAGTAACTACATTTGAATCGCTGTCTTTTATCCCGAGCCGGGCAGGTTTTCCGGGGGTAAGGGTTGCTGTGAGGGATACAGGGATCTTTGGCCTCAGGGTTCCTGATTCGCTTTCTTTTTTCAGGGAATCCATAAGCTTCTTGTCATGAGTCCTGTAGACCGTGCTTCCTGAGGGCGCCCTTGAATCAAAGGGGATTTCCACGACTTCCCCTTTCCCTGCGCTGTATACGGGGCCTTTTTCAGTATACATCGAAGAGATGATTTTTCCCTTATCTTCCGGTCTGGTCTCGGCGTTTTCGACCATTATCCCGTCTCCCGGGCGGAGGGTGTTTGAGAGTTTTACACGGATTCGCTTTGTGCGCCGGTCATAGCTGACGATCTTGCCTGCAGGAATCCCGCGGTTGTGGGGGTTTTCCCGGCTCATGAGTTTTCCACGTGGGTTTTCGAAAAAGTAGCCTGAGGTAAAACCGCGGTTAAAAAGCTGGGTAAGAGTCTCCTGCTCCTCTTCGGATACAAAATACCTGGCAGGGTTTTTAAAGTACCTGTCAATCAGGCGGCGGTAGATCCTTACAACTCCTGCAACATACTCAGGTCTTTTCATCCTGCCTTCTATTTTGAAGGATTCTATCCCGGCTTCAATGAGGGCTCCGAGGTATGAAGCCGTGTTAAGGTCCCTGGGACTTAAAAGGTAACTACCGCCTGTTTTAACCTGCTTGCCTGCACAGTACAACCTGTACTTTTTGCGGCACGGCTGGGCGCAGTATCCCCTGTTCCCGCTCCTCCCCCCTATAAGACTGCTCAGGAGGCACTGGCCCGAATAGGAAATGCAGAGGGCTCCGTGTACAAAAACCTCTATCTCCATATCACTTTTTTCTTTTATCTTTCTGATCTCTTCAAGCGAAGTTTCCCTTGAGAGTACGACCCTTTCGATTCCCAGATCCTTTGCAAAAGCAACTCCTTCACTATTGTGCAGGGTCATCTGCGTGCTTGCATGGAGAGGAAGGTCAGGCAGGTATTTTCTGGAAAGGGCAATAAGTCCCGGGTCCTGAATGATAATCGCGTCTGCTCCCGTTTCTCTTAGCCGGGAAAGCAGTATAAGTGCACTTTCAACTTCCCCTTCCTTGAGCAGGGTGTTTACGGTTACGTATATTTTTACGCCCCTGAGATGGGCATAATCAATAGCTTGTTCAAGCTCTTCCTCTGAAAAATTAGATGCATATCCCCGGGCGCTAAAAGCCCTGGCTCCTATATATACAGCGTCAGCTCCGTTTTCCACAGCTGCCTTCAGGGCTTCCATGCCGCCAGCCGGTGCCAGCAGTTCAGGTTTTGCAGGTTTCATCAGTTGGGATTACAGAGGATGCTCTTAATTAAGCTTTGGCATCCTTTTCCTGCCGGATAACTCAAGGGGCTAAAATCAAAGGGTTCTAAAATCAAGGATTATGGGAAACAAAATGTTCTGAAATCAAGGATTATGGGAAACAAAATGTTCTAAAATCAAAAGGAGGAACACCAAGAATAAAAAGTAAAAAGTAAAAAACAAAAAAGGGTTAGACTGCAGAGCTACCGGACAGAGTCCGATAGAATGTTTTTTCGGGTTATGCCTTTGGCCCTATTATCCAGGTAATGATCCTATCGCTTTTCTTATCTTTTGAGGTTTCGCAGAGTATCTTTCCCTCATGCATGTGGGATTCACAGGAATAGCTGACTTTGTCTTGCTTCCCTATGTACTTGAAGTGTATCTTGAAATATCCTTCCGAACACCCTATTCCGTATTTTATCCAGCCTTCAATGTCCGCTCCACCTTCGCAGCTTCCTTCGCATGCAACCAGTCCAAAACTCTTTTCCTCGTAAGACCCAATCTTTTCTGGAGCAATGTGGCTTTTTTTGTACATTCCCTTCTCGATTTTCTGAGCCTGAAGTACAAAGTCATCACCGGTGTTGTTAAGGATCTTCAACTGCAAACCTTCAAGAGTTTCCATGTTTTCTGTTTCTGACATCTTCGATTACCCCGAGAAATAACAAATCAGATAAAACTCCGAACAAGAGATTGCCTCTAATAAATAAAAAAGTATCTCAAAATCTCTGAAACTGAGTATTTTTATAATTATATCTAATTGGAGAGAATAAAATTGATAGCATCGGCTCTGGACAGATTAAATCCCTTAAAAACAGGTTGTCCTGAAAAAGCAGATTATTCCCAAAAAACTTTTTGTTTTGAAAAAGTAGAATCCTTGAAAGTGGGATCATGAGGATTCTCACTTTTGAATACCGTGGTCCCAATTCTCAGGTTTTTCTGCTTGAACAAAACCGCCTGAACAAAAACTAACTCCGAACTTCTGTATCCTCAGTCAGTGCAAATGCAGGGTTTTTGACTGCAGGTAGGGCAAACTCCAGGGTATTTTTTAAGAAAGGCTTCTTCAAGGTCAATTCCGTAAAGGTTGGCAAGAGCTCCTATCCAGGCAAAACAGTCCGCAAGTTCTTCTTCTATATTTTCGGGTTCTTCTCTGCGAATAGCTTCGGCAAGTTCTCCTACTTCTTCAACCAGCCAGAGCATGGTAGCCTTCCCACCTCGCCTTTTGTCGTTATGGGCGTAGAGTTCATACATAAGCTTCTGAAACTTGGAAATCTCCATTCTTCTCTCTCCTGCCTCTCCTGTTTTGCCCTCAGTTTTTCTAGCATTCAGAGCCTTACAGGGATTTCCCGCTCTCTCAGGTATTCTTTAACTTCCCATATCGAATATTCACTGAAGTGGAAAATGCTTGCTGCAAGGGCTGCATCGGCTTTTCCTTCGGAAAATCCTTCGTAGATGTGCTGCGGGTTCCCTACTCCTCCGGAGGCGATGATGGGAATGTCGAGCTCTTCGGAGAGCTTTCTTGTAATCGGTAGGTCGTAGCCAGCACAGGTCCCGTCCCGATCCATGCTTGTAAGGAGGATTTCGCCGGACCCCAGTTCTTCAGCTTTTTTTGCCCACTGCACGGCATCAATCCCTGTCGCTTCCCTGCCTCCGTAAATTACCACTTCGTACCAGGCCGGGGTCCCGTCTTCAAGTTCCAGGACGGTTTTGTCGGGATTATTCTTTATATCGGTATTTCGCCTGCAGTCAATCGCAGTAACGATACACTGGGCCCCGAATATATCCGAAGACTCTTTGATAAAATCAGGATTCTTTACTGCCGAGGTATTGACCGAAACCTTATCCGCGCCTGCCCTGAGGATCTGGCGGATTGCGTCGATCGAACTGATCCCGCCTCCCACTGTGAGGGGAATGAAAACCTCATCTGCAGTCCTTTCGATTACATCGATCATTGTTTCCCTTCCGTGGGCTGAAGCTGTGATATCCAGGAAAACAAGTTCATCTGCGCCGTCTTCATTATAACGCTTGGCGAGCTCCACAGGGTCTCCGGCCTCTTTCAGGTCCACAAACTCCACACCCTTGACTACACAGCCGCCTGCCCTGTCAAGGGTCACATCAAGGCATGGTATTATTCTTTTGGTGAGCATCTAAGGGATTATGAAATTAACTGTTATTAAAAGCTTATTGAAATTGAGTGGGAGAAGTCCTGAAGACAGCAGGCTGCCAGAATAAGCAGAGACAAAATAACCCCCGGTGGGCTGTTATTAACTCGTTGGCTTCTTGCAGAGTCCCGGCAGAGATCTTCCGTTTTTCTCCCCCTGTGCCGCAAGGGGCTCGGGTCAACCGTCAGTCCAATAAAATGCGGTCTAAAAGCCGGCGTCGCAATTAAGAGAGATAGATCTTGAAGGAAATATCCCCGGGCCGAAAGAATACTTTCTCTTTTCCAGAATATGCTTTTTCAAGTCACATGGACTATAAGCGCTCCGGCCAGCCGATCCGGAGGTCATGCAAAAAAGCAGAAAAAGCAGATCTTAAATGCTAAAACCCATCAAGTAGTCCTCTTGGGCGCAACTCACTTCTTAACCCATAAATAGTCTGCTTGAGCGGAGCGAAACAGACCGCGTACTGTTGCGATTACATCGCAACTCCCAGAAAATCTATGATTTTCTTGTGATCCCGGGGCGCAATTCGGGAAGGACAGCGCACTGCAGAGCCGCAACTCTGCTGGCGCAACTCTGCCGGTTCAGCCAAAAATATTCATTACACGGGCGCCTTCAAGTCTCGACATTTCTATTTCGGAACATTCCAGCACTTTCTTTCTGATCCTTATGGGGGCTCCCACTCTGAGGGCAAGAGCGATACAGTCGCTTGGTCTGGCATCAAACTGCATTATGTTATTGTCCTTTCTGACCAGGAGGCGGGCATAATAGACTTTGTCTACCTTGTCATCGATCATTACGCCCTCAATCTTTATTTCCAGGCGGTCGAAAATATTGACCATGAGATCATGGGCCATCGGGCGAGGAGGAGAGATATTTTTAATCACATTTCCTATTGAAAGGGCTTCCAGATGTCCTATATATATGGGAAGCATCTCACCTTTCAAATTCTCTAAAAGTACAACAGGGGTCGGGTCACTGAAAACATCGACTATATAGACATCCTTAACATAAATTTCTTCAAAATCTTCGTAGTCATCGATGTCCATATCCAGTAGTTAATTTAACAAATATTAATACCTTTTTTAATTTTTTTTAATTTATTAAAGGAGATGCGTATACCCTGATTCATACTTTTTCTGGTGCCAAATTTTTGCATATTCAACTTCTTGGGAAGCCATGTCTTCCAAGCATAGGCACGAAGATAACTTCACCTTTTCTTTTCTTATATATGTTGCCATTGCTATCTTTTTTAACCCTGATAAGTTCCTGGGAATAATCTCCTACAGGAATTACCATTATTCCTCCAGGCTTTAACTGTTCCAACAGAGCCTTGGGGATGGTGGGGGCCGCGCATGTTACAGCGATCCTGTCATAAGGTGCATATCTGGGATAACCCATTGACCCATTCTCAAGTAATACTGTAACATTATCGTACCCCATTTGCTCCAGGTTCTTTCTTGCAAAATTTACAAGAGGTTCTATGCGTTCCACACTGTATATATGTCCGGTTTTTCCTACGAGCTCTGCCATTACTGCAGCGTTATATCCGGACCCGGTTCCAATTTCCAGGACTTTATGCCCTTCAGACAGCTCCAGGATTTCACACATAAGCGCAACCGTATGAGGGGTGGATATTGTTTGCCCATGACCGATTTCTAGAGGTCTGTCCGTATAAGCTGCCCTTTGCTCATATTCCGGAACAAACCTGTGTCTGGGAACACGGAACATGGCCTTGAGCACTTTTTTATCCCGTACGATATCTTCAAGCCCTTCTACAAGGAGCTTGCGAAGCTTTTCGAATTCTTTTTCTTCTTTTTTTCTTCTCCTGCTATCCTTGATATAGTCCTTTTCGGAAATCGCGTTGACCAGAACAATCCCCTCTTTCTAGCAAATTTTTTTATGTATTTTGCAAGCACAATGTCGCCTTTTCTGGACCTGAACACCCCCGTTCCTGGCTTTTATCGGTGAAAAGGCGTGTATTTCCCGATTTTTTCCATCTTCATTTCTCTCCTTTTTTAAAACCCGTATTTGCCTATCAAAGGTACGAAAACAACTCCCCCTCTTTTTTCTTCGTGTATCTTGCCTTCAGGATCTTTCTTAATTCTGACCAGTTCCTGGATATAGTCCCCCACGGGAATTATCATTATTCCTCCGGGTTTCAACTGCTCCAGCAGAGGCTCGGGAATATCGGGAGCTGCGCATGTTACAACTATCCTGTCATAGGGAGCACATTTGGAGTAGCCCATGGACCCGTCATCAAGCAGCACTGTAACGTTTTCATAGCCCGCTTTTTTCAGGTTCTCCCTGGCAAAATCCACAAGGGGCTCGATGCGTTCAACAGTATAAACATGCCCGCTTTTTCCTACCAACTCCCCCATTACTGCTGCGTTATAACCTGACCCTGCCCCAATTTCCAGGACTTTTAGCCCTTCCGAAAGCTCAAGGAGATCACACATGATAGCAACCATATGAGGGGCAGAGATAGTTTGCCCGAAGCCGATCTCAAGGGGTGTATCAATATAAGCCCCTTTTTTCGCGTATTCCGGGACAAATAAATGCCTGGGGACCCTGAGCATGGCTTTGAGGACTTTTTCATCCGCTCCGTGGATTCCAATTCTTCTTATGAGACGCTCTCGCATCTCTTCGAGTTGATGCAGTTCTTCCTGGTTTTCTTCCTGTTTTCTTTTGTCCTTTTTTTCGCTGTGGCCTTTTTTACCACGGTCCTCTGCTGCTCCCACGCTGACCTGACCCTTCTCTTTTCTTTCTGGCAAATATGCGTTTTACATATTTTGCAAGTACAACGTCCCCTTTTCTTGATCTGAAATTCCCGTCCCGGACCTTGATTTTGCTAATGAAAAGCCTGGTGTTCCCAACTTTTTCTTCCGCTCCCACTACAAATTCATAGTCCCCGGGAACGCGTTTTTCTATTACTTCCGTTTTTTCAGTTCCTTCCTGTGCGGAGAATTTTACCGTTACTTCGTCAATTGCCCTGCCCCACACAGTTTCGATTTCTTCTGCCTTTCCTGCATTGACCCTTTTTCCTCCGGCTTCAAGGGAGGTGATCAGAATGGGACATACTATTCCGCTTTCTTCGTCATCAACAACCAGCTCATCATCCACCTGAAGTACAGTCTCGGAGTCTAGCTCGGTTTTGAAGGTATTTGAGACGTCCATCTTGCTGACGATGACCTTTAATCTGACATTTTTCGGGGTTTTCATCTTTGCAGGATGCACCTGACCGCATTCCATACAGCGGACAAGGGGACTCTGTCCTTCTTTCAAAACTTCATGCGTGACTTCCTCTTGCGGGGAACAGGAAGGGCACTCAATCTCAATTTCTCTTATCATAGTCTAATCAGTAGATGGATTCAAAATACTAAATACTTAACTTCTCCGGTGATGTTTTCTTCCGAAGGCATCCTCCAGGAGAAGTCAGGACTTGAGAAAATTCCACTAAAAATGAACTCAAGATATCGAAGAAGAGTAAAAAAGCAAATAACTTCCTATTTCGGACCCGAATTTTTTCTTTTCCAAGGAAGGCTCCGAAGACTCTCGGCGCGCGGAGAACCAGGCTTAAAAGCTACTTGAGGATGTTCCGGGCAATACCGGCCAATTTTCCGGGAGGTTTCGCAAATTATGTTTCCTGTACTATGTCGAAGGCTTCTGAAGGGGTGGGAACTCCGATCATATTTTCCAGAGCTGCGGGGTGTTTTTGTCTCCCTTTCCTTCTCTTTGCGAAAGCTATTTCGTCAAGAGGTCTTGCCCAGATTGTGTCCAGTTCCTCTGCGAGGGCAGAAGGCACGCGCCTGACTCCTACCTGGAGCGAGGTTATAATATACTGGTTTCCATCACTGTTTCTTCCTGAATCCAGAACTATTTCCTCATCTTTGTGAAGAAGTTCTCCTGCATTCAGTTTTACCCAACGGGTGAAGGGTCGCTCGATCCTGTTTACATAAACTCTTACGCTTATTTTGTCAGGGGTTTTCAGTCCTGAGGCAGTGTAGACAAGTCCGCAATTAAGACAGTGTACCATAGGGCTTATTCCGAATTTTATCAGTTCGTGAGAAACTTTTTCCTCCGGTGAACAGGAGGGGCATTCGATATTGATATGTTGTGTCATAGCAAGTCTGCATTTCTAATTCTCATTATCCTACTTAATTGTTTCGTAAAACTTTTTATATTAATATTAGGAATACCGCTTCCGTTTGCCTTCTACCTTACTCAATATCAAAAGTTTTATTATAATGAAACGCGTAGTCTAACATCTCATTATTGAGATGCGTCTCAAAATTAAGGCAATATGGGTGCCGACAGTGCCGGACATTGAATACCTGAAGAAACTTGCCCTCAGAGGGGCAGTAAACAAAACTGTTAAGGTCTCTTCGAGTGAGTTTCACAAGCATACGGGGGACAGCTCTAAAACCGCAGCAAGAAAGCTAAAACAGATGGAAGAAGAGCGTTTAATTGAAAGAAAGATAGTTCCCGGTGGCCAGTTGATAAAAATGACAGAAAAAGGGATTGAAATCCTGAAGAACGAATATATCGAATACAGCAGAATCTTTTCCTCAGAGCCCGATGTTCTGGAGCTCGAAGGAAATGTGCTTAAAGGCCTTGGTGAAGGCCAGTACTATATAAATATCCCCGGATACAGGAATCAATTTGAAGAAAAACTGAATTTTGTGCCTTTTCCGGGTACTCTGAACGTGCAGCTTTCGGAAAGCAGCTCGGCTCTTCGAAACAGGCTTAAAGAAATGCCTGCTGTCCGAATAGACGGTTTTAATGACGGAGAACGCACTTTCGGAGGTGGGAATTGTTATCCTATCAAAGTAGAGGGGATCGAAGCTGCTGTGGTCGTTCCTGACAGGACACATTACCCCGCGGATTTGATTGAGATTATTGCACCGGTCAAACTCAGGGATGCCCTGAAATTGAAAGATGGAGACAGAATTGTGACAAGGGTAAAAAAACAGGGTATGGAGGGACAGAAGTGAACGAAAGCACGGTATATGAATGCCTGAAGTACGGGAATGAAAACATTAACAGGGCACTGGAAGTTCTGCGTGCCGGAAAAATGATCCAGATCTATGATTCGGACTCCAGAGAAGGGGAAACTGATCTTGTGATCCCTGCAAAGGCTGTCACTTATAAGGACGTGAAGTGGATGCGGAAAGACGCAGGCGGACTTATCTGTGTGGCAGTGGATCCTGTTGCCTCAAAACAGCTCAAGTTGCCTTTTATGGCAGACCTTGTCCGGGAAGCCAGCAGAACCAGCGAATCCCTTGGAGAAGTTGTTGAAAAAGACGGGGACCTTAAGTACGATTCTCATTCCTCCTTTTCCATCTGGGTCAACCACAGGGACACAAGGACCGGAATTCCTGACCTTGAAAGAGCCCTTACAATCAGGAAAATAGGTGAAATCACCGAAAAATCCCTTTCTGGAAACGGAATCCGTTTTGGAAATGAATTCAGGACGCCGGGGCATGTGGCTCTCCTCCGGGCTGCCGAGGGGCTCCTCGATGAACGTATGGGCCAGACCGAACTTTCAGTTGCCCTCGCCCGAATGGCAGGAATTACCCCTGCAATGGTAGTCTGTGAAATGCTGGATGACGAGAGTGGGAGAGCTCTTTCAAAAGAAAATTCAAAAGATTACGGTAAAGATCACGGGCTTGTCTTCCTTGAAGGGCAGGAAATCCTGGAAGCTTATATGCTGTGGACAGGTTCAGAGTGCTGAAATACCTTTTTTCTTCCCTCTTTTGACCTTATTTTTTATTTTCTACCTTTGATTACTTTTTCCTTTTTTATTTTTCTCTTGTTTGCAAGTCAGGCACAGCAGAATATTATAACATAAAACATAAGTTACTATATAACAGCAGTTTCTTCCGACTATACCGAATCTTTTGTTTCTTTAGTGCCTTATTCCTGTGTTTTGCAGCCACATCCGGGGTACCATCCGATGATCCATAGGTACAAAAAAATTCAACAAGTTCTTGTTCTTGTACTTTTCCTGAACCTTGCCGTAGCTTTTGCTAAGATCATCTACGGAACCTTTACCGGCACCCTGAGCATGACTGCGGATGGATACCATTCTCTTTTTGACGGGGTTTCCAATATTGTGGGGCTTGTGGGAATTTATATCTCATCCCGTCCTCCTGATAGGGATCATCCTTACGGCCACCAGAAGTACGAGACATTTGCTTCTATTTTTATAGCTATCCTGCTCCTTTTTGTCGGTTTTGAGATTTTCCAGAATGCTTTGAACCGTTTTCTTGTAAGGAGCACCCCCAAGGTGACAACCCTGAGCTTTGTCATTATGCTCGGGACAATGGGCATAAACTACCTTGTCACCCGCTACGAATACCTGAAGGGCGTAGCCCTGAGAAGCCAGGTCCTTATTGCGGACTCCATGCATACTAAAAGTGATATCTATGTTTCTCTCTCGGTTATCGCAAGCCTGGTTGCTATAAAGTCCGGTTTTCCTCTTCTGGACCCGCTAATTGCTCTTCTCATATCGTTCCTTATCTTCAGGGCCGGGTTCAGGATTATGAAGGAGAGCTCAAGAGTCCTCCTCGATATGTCCAGGCTTGAGGAAGAAGAGATATGCAGCCTTGTCCTGGGAGTTGAGGGAGTTCTGGGCTGCCATAAGATCCGGACTCGCGGAGGCATGGGTGATATCCGGATAGACATGCACGTGCTTGTGCGGCCTGATATGCCGCTTGAAGACGCACACCTTATAGCGCACAGGGTTAGCAAAATGTTGAAGGCTGAATACAAAGACGTTTCCGATGTAGTTGTGCATCTGGAACCTGCCTCACCCCAAGGATCAAATAGCAAAAAAACCAGTTAAGATGCATGGCTGGAAACATTTTCGGGCAGATGTTTCGAATCGCGACCTGGGGCGAGTCCCACGGCAGGGCTGTCGGAGTCGTGGTTGACGGGCTGCCTGCAGGGCTTCCTTTTTCAGAAGCCGATATTCAGAAAGAACTGGACAGAAGGCGCCCGGGACAGAGTGAGGTTTCCACACCGAGAAGCGAAGCTGACAGGGTGGAGATCCTTTCAGGAATTTTCGAAGGCATGAGTACAGGTACTCCTATCTCCATGCTGGTCTGGAACTCGGATGCCAGGTCTTCTTCTTATGATGTTATTAAAAATACTCCCCGTCCAGGACATGCCGATTTTTCATACATGGCCCGCTACGGAATTCGGGACCACCGCGGAGGAGGCAGGTCTTCCGCCCGCGAAACAATCGGCAGGGTCGCAGGCGGGGCTCTTGCAAAGCTTCTGCTTTCCCGTTACGGAGTCCGGATTGCAGGGCATGTTCTCGAACTTGGCGGAATCCGGGCAAAACCCCTTTCTTTTGAAGAAATTCTCGAAAACGTGGAAAAAACTCCTGTGCGCTGTGCCGATCTTGAGGCTGCTGAAAAAATGCTTGAAAAAGTTGCAACCCTGCGGCAGGAAGGAGACAGCGTCGGCGGAATTGTAGAACTTATTGTAAAAGGTGTGCCTGCAGGGCTCGGAGAACCCGTATTTGACAGACTGGACGCAGACCTTTCAAAAGCCCTTATGAGCATCCCCGCAGTCAAAGGCTTTGAAATCGGGGCCGGGTTTGAGGCAGCTCGCATGCGCGGAAGTGAAATGAATGATCCTTTCCGCATGGAACAAGGGGAAATAACCTGTTCGAAAAATAATGCCGGCGGAATTCTCGGAGGAATTTCGACAGGTCTGGATATCATCTGCAGGGCAGCAGTAAAACCTACTCCCTCAATAGGAAAAGTCCAGCAAACCGTTGACCTCACAACCAGGGAAAATACTGAAATCTCGATTAGAGGCCGGCATGATCCCACTATCCCTCCGCGCATGGTGCCGGTTGCCGAAGCTATGGTTGCTCTCGTACTTTCCGATCATATGCTCAGGAGTGGTTTTATCAACCCCAGGACTCTTCTGGAATAAAGATATGTGGTTCTATGCAACAAATTGGATAACTGTTGCAGATTGGATTACTGTTGCAGGCTTGATAAATTATATATATGCCAAAATTAATAAAAAATGATTATTATTTATATTTGTCATATGGCTGGCATATTATTGTGAGCTGTCAACTCTCCGTCAAATAGGATTTTTGATTCTCCCGAATATCGTTCTGCACAGAATTTTTTAAGTGAAAGTCTAGTTATGAAACACGGGAAGACAAGATCACAAACTATAGATACAACGGATTTTTTGCCTTATACATCGTCAAGTAGGAGAAAATTTTTGAATGAAAGAAAGCCTGAGAAAATCTGGCATTGATATAATTGGAGAAGTGCCCTGGGGAACGCACTTCTGCCAGTTTTACCACACAGAAGAAGATCTGATGGACACACTGGTTCCTTACTTCAAAGCAGGACTGGAAAATAACGAGCTTTGCGTGTGGATTATTTCACAACCTCTGGAAGTAGAAGATGCAAAAGAAGCCATGAAAAGGGTTGTTCCTGATATTGATGTTTATCTGGAGAAAGGGCAAATAGAAATCATCCCTTATGCTCACGGGTATCTGAAAGGGGGTATTTTCGACCCGGATGGAATCGTAAATAGCTGGGTTGAAAAAATCGATCAGGCTCTGGCAAGAGGCTATGACGGGCTCAGGGCTGCAGGGGACAATCGCTGGCTGGAAAAAGAAGGCTGGAATGGATTTGTTGATTATGAGAATAAAATGGACGCCATTATCGACAAGCACCAGGTGATAGCTCTGTGCCCTTATTATCTCGATATGTGCAGCACAGCCGAGATTGTTGATGTGGTTTCCAACCATCAATTTGCTTTGATCAAAAGGGAGGGGAAATGGGAGCGGACAGAAAATTCCGGGAGGAAGAAGGCGGAAAAAGAAGCTATTCAGGCTGCAAAAAATTGGAAACAGACCTTTGATGCTGTGCCGGACCTGATAGCTATAATCGATGATAAATATAGAGTTATTCGCACAAACAGAGCCATGGCGGAAAGATTGGGGATAACACCGGAAGAGTGTGCAGGGTTACCCTGCTATCGTGTAATCCATAGGACAAACAGTCCCCCCCCTTTTTGTCCGCACCAGCAGTTACTTAAGGACGGGGCTGAGCACACCGCAGAGGTTTGCGAGGCTCTTCTTGGTGGTAATTTCGCAGTAATCGCTTCTCCACTACATGATTCGGAAGGAAGACTCGCTGGGAGTGTTTGTGTCGCCCATGATATCAACGAACGCAAACAAGAAGAGCACAAAATACGCAGATACAACCGTATTCTTGAGGGAATCAACCGGATCTTCAGCAATGTGGTGCAGGCAAAAACAGAAGAAGAAGTGGGAAATGTATGTCTATCTGTAGCCTTGGAAGTGACCGGCAGCGAGTTCGGTTTCATTAACGAAATGGGCGCCGACGGGTTGCTGCACGATGTTGCAAAAAGCGAACTGGGATGGGAACGGTGCTTTATGTACGACAAGACAGGGCATTTGCATCCTCAGAGCGATTTCGCTGTCCACGGCCTGTACGGCATTGTAATTAACAATGATAAAGGCTTCTTTACCAATGATCCACAGTCACACCCGGACAGCAGAGGCTTGCCGGAAGGACATCCGCCAATCAGATCGTTTCTTGGCGTTCCCCTTGTCCAGGACGGAAAAACGATAGGCTTGATAGCGGTTGCAAACCGTGAAGGCGGATATAGCTGCGAGCAGCAGGAGGATCTTGAAGCTATAGCGCCGGCAGTGGTGCAGGTTCTGCAGAGGAAAAAGGCAGAACAGAAGCGGAAGCAGGCAGAGGAGGCTCTACAGATAAGTGAAGAGCGCTACCGATCTCTATATGAAAACAGCCTCGACGGAATCTTGCTGACAAAACCCGACGGCACTATTCTCTGTGCAAACCCTCAAGCGTGTCAAATGTTTGGCATGGCTGAAGATGAAATTATCCGGGCTGGAAGAGAAGGGCTGGTAGTCAACGATGAGAAGCTTGCTGCTGCACTTGAAGAACGAAAGCTGACCGGCCGGGCGAGGGCTGAACTGACATACAGACGAAAAGATGGGTCAACTTTAGTCTGCGATGCAACCTCTAAACTCTTTGTGGGTGCCGATGGGAATATAAACACAAGTCAGATCATTAGAGACATCTCGGAACGCAAGCAGATTGAGGAAGCTTTGAGGGCTAGCGAAGAGAAGTTCCGGCAGATAGTGGAGACTGCCAGTGAGGGTATCTGGTTAATCGACAGTGATGAACGAACTGTCTTCGTCAACCGGAAGATGTCCGAAATGCTGGGCTACAGTATTGAGGAAATATTGGGACAGTCCCCTCGAAAGTTCATGTCCTCGGAGTTTCGCGCAAAGGCTGATGATAAACTGCATAAACATCTACAGGGGATTAACCAGGTAATCGATTACATGTTCATCCGGAAGGATGGCTCGGAACTCTGGTGCATTGTTTCCTCCAGTCCCTTTTTTGATGATTGTGGAAAGTACGCGGGGTCTCTGGGCATGATCACGGACATTACCGAGCGTAAAAGGGTTGAGGAGGCTCTCAGATTATCAAATCTCTATAACCGTAGTTTGATTGAGGCCGGCCTGGATCCTCTGGTAACCATTGGACGTGACGGTAAAATAATGGATGTAAATGTTGCTACTGAACATATTACCGGATATTCCAGAAACGAATTAATTGGAACTGATTTTTCCGAGTACTTCATTGATCCTGAAAAAGCCCGTACAGTTTATCGAAGAGTATTCACAGATGGTGAAGTCAGGGATTATCCTCTTGAGATTCAGCATAAGGATGGACATATAACTCCTGTTTTGTACAATTCTTCGGTTTATAGAGATGAGAAGGGTGAAGTTATTGGTGTTTTTGCAGCTGCACGTGATATTACTGAACGTAAGAAAGCAGAAGAAGCTCTAAAAGAAGCACATGACAATTTGGAAAAACTAATTGAAGAACGTACAATGCAGCTTGAGAAAGCTTACAATTCATTGAAAGAAAGCGAGGAAGGACTTGCTGAAGCTCAAAGAATGGCTCATATCGGAAACTGGGACTGGGAACTTATAAATGGTGGAGGATACTGGTCTGATGAACTGTACCGCATTTTTGGGCGCAGTCCTCAGAAATCAGCTCCCTCTTATGATGAACTTTTAAATTATATACACCCCGACGACCGAGACTATGTAGATAAAAGCATCCGGAACGGGCTAAAAGAAGAACCTAAAGGTGGCATTGACTATCGTATTATCTTGGCTGACGGAGAAGAACGTACAGTCCATTCACAAGCTGAAATTATCTTTGATGAGCAGAAAAACCCTGTTCGAGTGAAGGGAATAGTTCAGGATATTACTGAGCGTAAGAGAATTGAGGCTGAACTGGAGTTAGTAGCACGCCTGTCTCAGGAAAATCCCGATCCGGTGATGCGCCTGAACCAGGGACTTATCATCAATTATGCTAATCCCTCTGCCCAGGTGTTGTTGAAATACTGGGGAAGTGCAATCGGTAAGGAAGCTCCCGAAGAAATCACAGAGCCCTCCGTTGCCGCCCTTGGGGACGGTATCCGGCGTAAACTTGAGTGCACCTATGCCAATCGGATATATATGATAGATATAGCTCCGTTCACGGGTGCCGGTTATGTCAATCTTTACGCCCACGATATCACAGAGAGTAAAGAAGCAAAAGAAGCCCTGGAGAAAATAGATAAAATTCGGATAAAAGAAATTCATCACAGAATTAAGAACAACCTGCAGGTAATCTCTTCCCTGCTGGACCTCCAGGCTGAAAAATTCCAAAATAAGGAAGTGCTGGAAGCTTTCAGGGAAAGCCAGAATCGGGTAACCTCAATGTCTCTTATCCATGAAGAACTCTATAAAGGGGGAGAAAACAATACTCTGAACTTTTCTACTTATCTTCAAAAGCTGGCTGAAAATCTCTTCCAGACTTACAGCCTCAAGAGTAAAAAGGTCCTCCTGTGTATGGATCTGGAAGAGAATACACTCTTTGATATGGATATTGCTGTCCCGTTAGGAATAATTGTTAATGAACTCGTTTCCAACTCTCTCAAGCATGCATTCACTGAGGAAGAAGAAGGGGAAATACGAATAAAGCTTTGCAGAGAAGAAAAGGGTAATGAAATGCATAGATCCCTTTTCAGCCTTTCAATTTCAGATAACGGAAAAGGAATTCCTGAAAGTACAAAGCTGGAAAGTATTGAGTCTCTGGGCCTGCAGTTAGTGAGCATCCTTGTTGACCAGCTGGATGGGAAAATTGAGCTTAAAAGAACTCATGGGACGGAATTTAGGATTACTTTCAACGTAACAGAAAGACCATAAACCTGGATATAACGCATATGAAATTCTTCGAATTACAGGCACAAAAAATGAAAGTACTCCAGAACTTTCATGCTAAATGAAAGTACTCCGGAACTTTCATGCTAAATAAGTGTCCTAAAAGCACTCACATTCAAAAGATCTTTCTTGTTATTCGGTCAAGGAATCTCTTAGCGTTAAATGACTACTGCGGTCAGCTATCTATCTCAATTTACACTTACGGGTTTACATAAGATTGAATATTATTATTTTAGCCAACTGCTGTGAGGGTGTCTCTCTCTTTTTTCTTGCTTTCATACGGGATTTTTCCCCTTATCGAGCACATATTCATTTATGTGAATAGTGAGTGTATTGCTTACGATTATGTGAATTACGAGTACATCCCTTTCAATTTTTTTCCACATACGTTAATTTATATAATAAAATTTTTCTTTATGTTTATAGATTAGTCTGAAAAAGAACGAGTTGTGCTTTTTTGTTTGCTGTTCAGGAAAATGCAAGCTATATACTTATCAAGCTCAAAGCTTATTCTTAAAATTCAAGTTTCATTATAGTTTGGAATGCAAGCATTTTGTTTTATATATGAAATCGTCATACAAAACATGATCGTGGGCAGTCATTCTCAAATCTGAAATATGAATAGATCCCGGATTTTGGGAAAAAACAGAGAGATTCTTGTGCTATGGTTTTCAGCAACTGACTTCCAGAGCAAAGGATGCAATAAGTTTAATTTGAAACATGGAAAGGTGAAACTGCATACCACAGAGATAACAGGACTTTCGCTTTACACATCCTCAGGTAGGAGGAAATTTGGAATGAAAGAAAGCCTGAGAAAATCTGGCATTGATATTATTGGAGACGTGCCCTGGGGGACGCACTTCTGTCAATTCTACCAAACAAAAGAAGAGTTAGTGGAGATACTTGTTCCCTACTTCAAATCAGGGCTGGAAAATAACGAGCTTTGCGTGTGGATCATATCAAAGCCTCTGGAAGTGAGAGAGGCAAAAGAAGCCTTGAGAAGGGTTATTCCTGATTTTGATGTTTATCTGGAGAAAGGGCAAATCGAAATCATTCCCTGCACTCACGAACATATAAATGAAGGTGTTTTCGGTTCAGAGAAAGTCATAAAAGGCCGGGTTAAGAAATCAGATCCGTTTCTGGCAGGCGGCTATGACGGGCTCAGGACAGCAGGGGACACTCCCTGGTCAAAAAAAGGGGAGTTGGATGATTTTGTTGATTATGAGAGTGAAGTGGATGCGAATATCGGCAAATATCAGACTATATCTCTGTTTCCATATTTTCTCGATATGTGCAGCACCGTAGATATTCTCAAAATTGCCTTCAACCATCAATTTGCTTTGATCAAAAAGGAAGGAAAATGGGAGCGGATAGAAAGTTCCAGCCGAAAGCGCACAGAAGAGGCTCTACGCCGGAGTGAGCAGCACTTCAGGCCGGAGAACATGCTTTCGCTTACCTTGCCTTCCCGGCAGATGGCTGAGCCGGAGCTTGCCGATATAGTTGATGCCCGTGCGATCCGTTCCCTGATGGATGATTTCTATAACTTTGCTCGCATTACCATGGCTCTGGTGGACCTCAAAGGCAATGTTCTGGTAAATGTCGGATGGCAGGACATCTGCACCAGGTTTCACAGGGTTCACCCCGAAACCTGCAAGCACTGCATAGAAAGCGACACAAAACTGTCCGCTGGCGTTGCCCCTGGAGAATTTAAGCTGTACAAATGCAAAAACAACATGTGGGACGTAGCAACCCCTATCATAGTGGACGGCCGGCATGTGGGCAATATCTTCTCAGGGCAGTTCTTTTTTGAGGAAGAAACTCCGGACTACGAGATTTTCCGATCCCAGGCTAGAAAATACGGCTTCAATGAAGAAGAATACATAGCGGCGCTTGAAAAAGTTCCGCACCTGAGCAGGGAGACTGTAGGCACATGCATGGCTTTTTTCATGAAGCTTGCCCACATGATCTCGCAGCTAGGCTACAGCAATATCAAAATGGCCCAGTCGCTGGCGGAACGCGATGCCCTGTTGGACGCGGTACGGGAGAGCGAAGAGCGGTTCCGCTCGGTTCTTGAGCATTCCCTCGATGCGGCGTACCGGCGAAACCTTCAGACTGACAGCTATGATTACATGAGCCCGGTGATAAAGCAAATAACAGGCTTCTCTGCGAGGGAGATGAGCACGATGAGCATAAATGAAGTTCTTGGTCGCATTCATCCCGACGATCTCTCTCTGGTTAGCGCGGAACTGGCCCGGGCATTAGATGCAGGTCGTGGGACCGTCGAGTACCGGTTCAGGTGCAGGGACGGAAAATACCGCTGGCTTGCAGATCACTTCACGGAGATAAAGGATCAGAATAGCAGGCCCCTCTTCAGGGGAGGTATCGTCCGCGACATTACCGAGCATAAGCAGGTTGAAGAGGCCCTGATAAGGAATGAGAACAAATTCCGTAGACTGGCTGAAAATTCTCCCGACATAATTACCCGGTTTGACAGACAAAAGCGGCATATATATGCCAATCCTGCAGTTGTGGAACCATATGGCCGCTCTCCGGAAGAGATCATTGGGAAAACTCACGCTGAACTGGGAATGAATCCTGAGGAAGTACAATTCCTGGAAGAACACCATGATAATGTTTTTTCCACAGGCAAACCCGAAACAGTGGAATTTCAGCATACATCGCCCCAGGAAAAAAAGTACTATTTTAATACACTAATAGTACCGGAGTTTGCTGGCGGTGAAGTGACTTCTGTTCTTGTGATTTCCCGGGATATTACATATGCAAAAGAAGCAGAAGCCAGGTTGAAAGAAGCACATGAAAATTTAGAAAAATTAGTTGAAGAGCGAACAATACAGCTTGAGAAAGCTTACGAATCATTGAAAGAAAGCGAAAAAGGTCTGGCTGAAGCTCAAAAAATGGCTCATATCGGTAACTGGGACTGGGATATTGCAACTGATAAAGCATACTGGTCTGATGAATTATATCGTATTTATGGATGTAATCCCCAAGAATCAGGTGCAACTTACGACGAACTTTTTAATTATGTACACCCCGACGATCGAGACTATGTGGCTAATGCAATTAAGGCTCTTTTAAAAGGAAAACCATATGGTGGCATTGATTATAGGATGATTTTAGCTAATGGGAAAGAACGTATAGTTCATGCGAAGGGTGAAGTCGTTTTTGATGAGAAAAATGTTCCTATTCGAATTAAAGGAATAACTCAGGATATCACTGAGCGTAAAAAATCAGAAGAGAAAATTCAGATCTTAGCGAATATTGTGAAATCATCAAATGATGCTATTGGCACTATATCCCTTGATGGAATTATTACAAGTTGGAATGAAGAAGCAGAGCGTGTTTATGGTTATTCAGCGGAAGAAATTATCGGGAAGCACACATCCTTCGTGGCTCCACCTCATTTAGATACAGAAACAAAAAAATTAAGTGAACTTATTAAACAGGGGAAAAAGATCCACCACTATGAGACTTCAAGGTTAAGAAAGGACGGGAAGATAATACATGTTTCAATAACTCTTTCTCCGGTTTTTGATAGCTGTGGCAAACTGACTGCAATCTCGTTTATCTCCAGGGATATAACCGAAAGAAAAAGAGTTGAAGAAAAACTTCGGGAAAGTGAGGAGAAGTACCGCAACATCGTAGAGACAGCCAACGAAGGAATATTCATAACAGATGCCGAGACCATAGTCACCTATGCTAATAAGAAAATGACGGATATGCTCGGATACACTCTGGAAGAAGTTATTGGCAGAGCTATATGGGACTTCGTCACTGAAGAGGGTAAGGCTATAATCAAACTGAATCAGGAAAGAAGACGGCAGGGTATTAATGAGAGCTACGAATTGAAATTAATATGTAAAGGTGGCTCATCCTTATGGGGGCTAATAAGTGCTAAATCCCTTTTTGGCAAAGATGGCAGGTTTATGGGCTCGATAAGTATGCTAACTGACATCACCAAGCGAAAAGAGGCTGAAGAAGCTCTGGAAAATATCGAAATCGCCCGCAAACAGGAAATCCACCACAGGATCAAGAATAATCTGCAGGTAATCTCCTCTCTGCTGGATCTTCAGGCTGAAAAATTCAATAACAGAGAGGATATTAAGGATTCGGAAATTCTGGAAGCCTTCAGGGAGAGTCAGGACAGAGTAATATCAATGGCTCTTATCCATGAGGAACTGTACAAAGGTGGAGGGTTTGACACCCTGAACTTTTCATCGTATATTGAGGAACTCGCTGAGAATCTTTTCCAGACATACAGCCTTGGAAAGGCTGATATCAGCTTAAAAATGGATCTTGAAGAAAGAATCTTTTTTGATATGGATATTGCTGTCCCGTTAGGAATAATTGTTAATGAACTCGTTTCTAACTCTCTCAAGCACGCCTTCACTGAGGGAGAAGAAGGGGAAATTCGAATCCGGCTTTGCCGGGAAAAAAAGAATAACGAACTGGATAAATCTCTTTTCAGCCTGACAATTTCAGATAACGGAAATGGAATTCCTGAAAACGTAGAATTAAAAAGTTTTGAATCACTCGGACTGCAGTTAGTGAGCATCCTTGTTGACCAGCTGGATGGAAAAATCGAGCTTAAGCAAGAGCAGGGGACAAAATTCAGAATTACATTCAAGGTAGCGGAAAGGCCATAATCCCTGATAAACTATACAGTGTCCTGAAAGCGCTCACATCCAAATGACCTTTCATGCCCTCTTTTCTCGTTGATAGTAAAATCTTCAGTCCTGCACTCGACCGGAGCTTTACTTCCTGTTCTCTTTTCGCAGCTTCCTTTTTAAATGTCAGAGCATTAACTGTAGAATATGAAGTCCTTTTTTATATCATGAAAAAAGTCTGGGTCAACTGTAACCTTATAAGTTTTCTCTCCCGGATATTAAACATCAAAGGTCAAAGAATAATTGTTTACTCCAAAATAGTACTAAAAAACGTCAGTTTGATGATCTGGCTAGAAAACTTATATATAGTCGATTAAATGTCAATTATGGAGTTCAAATATACTTTCCATACTCATCGCCTGAACTCCATGCTCCTGGGGCAGGATTATGCCGGTTTTGGAAGTACTGGCTTATCTGGCCCTGCTTCTCGGGAAATTAGGGAACTTGTTAATTATGTGAAAGGATAAAAGCGGATGAGTAAAAGTGAGAAAAAAGAATTTACTACTCCTGGCTATATTTACCGTTCTTTTTGTTGTAGGCATATTTGCTCATGCTATTTATATGGATGCAGAGGACTGGAGAGAGCCGGGTCGAAGATATAGTTGTGTATATAGTGTCAGGGTGGGCGGCCTTTCCGGAAGGGAAGTTGTCGGAACTACGGTGATAATGGTTCCTATTCCTGCAACAAAAGAAGGCAAGTTTTTTACTCCACCTGCCCAGAAGGATCCCTATTTTAGCCAGAGACTGATACATGAAATCCTTGACTGGCCTGAACAACACCGTAAAGGACCCTATTTCAAAAATGCGACTGAAGTTTTTGACAACAAAAAGATATCCGGGAACTGGACAACATTCATTGCAGAAACTGATAAAGGTTATATGTATGGGTTCAGGACAAATGAGACAAGGCTTGAAGATATCTCTTTTGGTAGAGAATTCGTTGCAGACTACTTCGATATTTTCGATCCCATAAATAATGGAAGCCCTGTATTGTATCCCGTTGAAAACGTTTCTGAAATCTCTGTAGTTCCTTATGGATACGCTAAGTATGCCTCAAATCCGACATATGACACATATGTCTACTTAAGCGATAATCTGGAAGGAGGAGAAACAGTATCTTTCAATATCGAATTGGAGGCAAATAATGATCCGACGGAATGGCCTGAAGAGTACTGTGGTTATTACACTAATCTACTATTAACAAAAGTTAATGACACAGGCTATGTAAAAGTCCGGGCTATTCTCGGACAGGTCGTGCCGCATAGGAGTAACTCTGCTTCTTTATGGAGTAGTCAGTATGTTTTAGATTTTTATGGTGAGGAGACCTCTGACACTGAAAGTTAAACTGTTGAGTTGCGACTATTGGTCGCCTTTGTCAGAGCCTCTTAATAGCTGGCTGAAATTATAAGAAGCTATTGACCGGTTAGAAACATCCATCAATCATATGCAGGGATTGGGTTATGTGAACGCTCTTCCTAACTAAGCAATTATCTTCAACTTACACAAAATAGAGAAGAGCTGAAAACTTTAGTATTTTTCAGTGTGGAAAACGAATGTGGGAACTATCATCTTATAAGTTTTCTGACCAGAGTCTTTAACAATCATTAATTACAGGCTTTTTGTGTATTTGAAATAAGTATGGTAAACCATTAGTTTGATGATCTGGCTAGAAAACTTATATAGTGTCTATTAAATGTCAAGTATGGAGTTCTTATTGACTTTCCCGACTCGCTTGAACTCCATGCTCTTGGGGCAGGATTATACCAGTTTTGGAAGTACTGGTTTCTCTGGTTCTGCCTCTCGAGTAAAGAAAAGGGCTGAAGGTGTGATACCAAAGAAGAAACCTGAAGGAACGATAATTTCAGCAATGTTGCTGAGCGAATTTGTGTTTTTTTTGGGTACTTAAACATTGACCGAAGAAACGGTTGTTATAACATTTACGGACTGTTATATCGGTTTTGGAGCCAGGGATAGAGCTGGGGATAATTATTCTGGCAGAGGAACTGCTGGTGGAAAAAATTTTGTAAAATAGTATTATTCTTACCTTTTTTAGGGAGATTTGGTGATAATATGGGTAAAAAATCAGTTCTTATTTTTTTGATGTTAGTCCTGCTTTCAGGACTTGCATCTGCAGATACTTACAATGTGTCCGGCCAGAATGAAATATTAGGGGAAAAGACTTTAGAGGAAAATAATGGCTGGTCAGAGATACCTGTGTATGATGTACCGTACTATACCTGGCACGATAGTCCGGAGACAACAATCTTCCTGCTCTCAAAATTAAGCGAAGAATCTCTTACAAACTGTACGAACCCTGAAAGTCCTGTATATGACCCCAACGTGTTACAAGCATATGGAAGTGTTCCGGCGATTAAAAATGCTTCCCAGCTAACTGAGTTCAGTTCAACCCTGCAGGCTGTAAGGGACAGTTCTATTCGTGAGGCAAAGCCTTATCTTTATCCTGACGGTCCGATAGTTTACTACGGGGGCGGTCCTATGCCAGGGTATTTTTTGATCAAACTCTATGACTATGGGGGTAACAAAACCGCTTATCTCGAAACCGAGTTAAAAGATATCTACAACGTTGTGGAAAAGAATGCTAATAAAGCCGGACTTGATGAAGTCCCGGTCATATTTTGTCTCTGGGATAAGACAGCAATATTTTGTTTTCCTGAAAATAAACCTGGCTTCGGCAAAGATGTTGTCCAGCTAACAGATGTTTGCTTCCCGGCGTGTTTTTATTATATAGTTAATTCCTCCTCATTGCAAATTATACAAAACAGTTCGCTCCCCGAAATAAAACCATACCTCTACCCCGAAGGCCCGATAATTGCCTACGGTTCCGACACCATGGATCAAATTTTCCCTATAGAACTCTATTATGAAGGAAACGAAACAATCTATTCCCAAAGCGAACTTACTGAAATATATAATATTGTGGAAAAACATGCAAAAAGAGCCGGTCTTGATGGCGTTTCCGTTGAGTTCTACAACGAGAAGGGTAAAGTGCGTTTTGATAATTACTATAATAAATCATATTTCCGGCCCGGTAACCTAACTTCATGGAGTAGCGGCGGGATAGAAAATTCCACATTAAACAGCTCGGCCCGATTAAACGATCCGGAAAATACTACCTTTTCGGTAGGAGATAAAAATACTACTTTTTCGGTAGGGGATAATGTCTTTCCTATAGGGATATTCATCATGCCGCACCGATTGGGTTATGCTCAACAATCCGGGAAATTTTTGGGATTGTAATTGTAATAAACTAAGCTTTACATTCCCGGTTTCGGTATGCTGCTTTAATTTTCTAATTTTTAAATTTTCTTACTTTTTATGAATCTGCCTTCTTAAACCAAAATCAAGATTTGAGGGATTTGACTTGAAAGTAAAGGCATTGAAAATAAGGGCATTGATAGTTATCTTCCTGCTGGCGATAACTCTTATTTCCGGGTCCGGCTGCATTGACAGCAGTAGCGAACCGGTTAACGAAACCGGCCTGGAAGAAATGACAGATAATAAAGAAGATGATCCGAGCGATTCATTTAACGATTCCATAAGAACCGCTTCTCCAGATAATTTATCCGAAAAGAGCAATACTCTTGGACTTGATAAGGAAAGCTCCTTTTCCGGATATTACAGTAAAGAAAACCCGCAGTTCGAGGCTGATGTTCCTGCTTATTCCCTGCCTCTAAAGGCTTCTGAAATTGAAAATTATGACGATTTCATCAGGGAAATTCCCCTGACGAACGAAAGCAGGGATCTGTTGTACAAAAATGGATTTGTTGTGCTCAAGAGTGGAGATTACGAAAACCCACCTGGAGTGGGAGACACGCTGGTAAATTCTACTTATAATGACCTGAAAGTGGCTGATGTTCCTATTTTCATCACATCGGATTCTCTTCTTCACCTTTATCACATCCAGTTTGATGAGACACTAAAAAGGGCAGAATCTGAGGAATTTTACGACGAGCTCTGGAAACTTGACAAAGCTCTCCTTGATGTCTCCGTAGAGGATTATGACAGCGCTTCAGGGCTGGAAAAGGAAGCTGCAAGAAGAAATGTTGCATACTTTGCAGTGGCTTTGAAACTACTTGAGCCGGAATCTTACCAGATAGGGGAATCACGGGAAGATTCGGGGGATATTCTACTCTTCGTCTCTCAGGAAGCAAAACAATACAGTGTCGAAGTCCCCTCTTTTGTAGAAACCGATGTAGAGGCCGAACTGCGCTTAATAGAAGCCCGGGAAGGAGGAGTGTCTCCAATTTTCAAGTACGGGGAAGATTATTCTCAGTACGCCCCAAGGGGCCATTACACTCGCTCTGAGAAACTGCAGAACTACTTCAAGGCCATGATGTGGCACGGCAGAATGAGTATGTTGCTCCAACCTGACATGATTTCTGCGGAAGATACGGAAAAGGAAGCAAAAATTCAGACTATTCAGGCCTTTTTAATTTCCGACCATTTTGACAGGGACAAAGAGCTCCGGGATAGGTGGGACAGGATTTACGAGGTGACGGCTTTTTATGTCGGTTATTCCGACGACCTCGGGCCTTATGAATATGCAAAAGCCCTGGATACCGTCTTTGGGGGTAATAGATATGGAGTGAGTTTCGACAACGAAAGCCTGGCGGAACTGAAAACCGAGCTGGAAATATATGAAAGTCCGAAAATCTACGGCGGAACCGGTGGAATAATTCAGGCAGGCTCCGAAACTGAATACAAAACTCTTGATTCTACAAAGGGTTTCAGGTTCATGGGTCAGCGATATACGCCAGACTCCTATATCTTCCAGAATCTCGGTTTCCCTGCCCTGAATATCATGGATCTTCTCGGTTCTGAAAGAGCCACGGAACACCTTAAAAATATGGGTATTTCCGAAAACGAAGAATATGAACTCAGCCATCAATCTCTGGAATACGAGTTCGGAGCTTTTGATGAAGAAGCCTGGAATAAAAACCTTTACTGGGCTCAACTATATGCCTTAAAGCCCCTCCTTGTAAGTTATCCTGAGGGTTATCCTACTTTTATGCAGACCGAAGCCTGGGAAGACAAACAGCTTAATGCCGCCCTTGCTTCCTGGACCGAGCTCAGGCACGACACTATCCTTTATGCAAAACAGGCTTACTTCATGGGCTCTCCTCAAATTCAGGAAGAAAAACCTGTAGAGGGATATGTGGAACCGGTTCCGGAGTTTTATGCCCGGATGCTTGCCCTTACCAAAATGGCACATTCCGGATTAAATGATATGGAAGTGCTTGATGAGCAGTCGGATAAAGACTTTACAACTCTTGAAAACACCCTTGAAAGGCTGCTGGAAATCTCAATTAAAGAGCTTGAAAACGAAGAGCTGACGGATGAAGAGTATGAGTTCATAAGGAATTTTGATCAGAATATAGCTCCAATGCTTGAGAACGTAGATATCAAGTCCCAGATGTCCACTCTGGTTGCGGATGTTTATACAGGTCCGGGAGGAAATGTCTTGGAAGAAGGGACCGGAAAACTGGACCTGATGGTTGTAGCTTATAAACAGCCCGACGGCAGGATCGTGCTTGGAGCAGGTCCAGTAATGAGTTACTATGAGTTCTGGCAACCTTTGGGAGAAAGGTTGACTGATGAAGAATGGAGATCGATGCTGAATAATAACCCTCCTGAAAGACCGGAGTGGATAAGTTCCTTTAGGGGGTAAAAGATGCTATTTTGGATAGGCTATCTTTTTCACTTTCTTTTTTGAGCCTGTTCACTAAAACCAAATTCAAGATGTGAGGGATTTGATTTGAAAATAAGGACATTGATAGTTATCTGTCTGCTGGCAATAACTCTTATTTCCGGGTCCGGCTGCATTGACAGCAGCAGCGAACCAGTCCAAGAAGCCGGCCTTGAAGAAATAACAGATAATCAAACAAATAATCAGGAAGGTTCGTTTAATGATTCCATAAAAACCTCTCCTGCAGAGAATCTCTCCGAAAAAAGCAATTTATTTAATGATTCTGTAGAGCTCGTTCCTGTAGAGAATTTCTCTGACAAGAGCAATATTCTTGAACTTGAAAAGGAAAGTTCTTTTTCCGAATATTACAATAAAGAAAAACTGCAGTTCGAGGCTGATGTTCCAGCTTATTCCCTGCCTCTAAAGGTTTCCGAAATTGCGAATTATGACGATTTCATTCAGAAAATTCCCCTGGCAAACGAAAGCATAGATTTGCTGTACAAAAATGGATTTGTTGTTATTGAAAATCCGGCTATCGAAAATTTGCCTGGAGCAGGGAATTCACTGGTAAATTCTACTTATAGAGACCTGAAAGTTGCTGACGTTCCTATTTTCATCACTTCGGATTCTCTTCTTCACATTTATCATATACAGTTTGATGAGACGCTAAAAAGGGTCGAATCTGAGGAGTTTTACGACGATCTCTGGAAACTTGATAAAACTCTCCTTGACGCCTCCATAGAAGATTATGACAGTGCCTCTGGACGAGAAAAGGAAGCTGCAAGAAGAAATGTTGCATACTTTGCGGTTGCTTTGAGCCTGCTCCAGCCCGAAGGGAATCAGATCAAATATCGTTTTAAGGTTCCTTCATTTGTAAAAAATGATGTTGAGGCCGAGCTGAGTCTTATCGAAGCTCACGCAGGCTCTCAGATCTCTCCGATTTTCCTTTATGAGGAAGACTATTCCCAGTACGTGCCCAGGGGACATTATACTCACTCCGAACTCCTGAAAAAGTACTTCAAGGCCATGATGTGGCACGGCAGAATGAGTATGCTCCTCCAGCCGGATGCGATTACTGCAGAAGACCCGGAAAGGGAGGCAAAAATTCAGACTATTCAGGCCCTTTTGATTTCTGACCATTTTGACAGGGGCAAAGACCTCCGGGACAGATGGGACAGAATTTACGAGGTAACAGCCTTCTATGCGGGTTATTCCGATGATCTTGGACCCTATGAATATTCAAAAGCTCTGGATGCCGTCTTTGGGAATAAGAGACATGGAATGAGTTTTAACAACGAAAGCCTGGAAGAACTGAATGCCGAACTGGAAGGATACGAAAGTCCGAAAATCTACAGTGGAACAGGTGGACTAATTCCAGCAGGTCCAGATGCTGAAAATAAGATTCTTGATTCTACAAAGGGTTTCAGGTTCATGGGTCAGCGCTATACCCCTGATTCCTATATTCTCCGTGTTCTGCATCCTCCTGCCCTGAACATTATGTATCTTCTTGGCTCTGAAAGAGCCGGAGAACATCTTGTAAACCTGAACATTTCCGATAGTGAAGATTATAATGTACGCTATCGAGCTCTTGAAAATGAATTTGGAGCTCTTGATGGAGATGAGTGGAATAAAAACCTTTACTGGGCTCAACTATATGCCTTAAAGCCCCTCCTCGTAAGCTATCCTGATGGTTATCCCACTTTCATGCAGACCGAAGCCTGGGAAGATAAACAGCTTAATGCCGCCCTTGCTTCTTGGACCGAGCTCAGGCATGATACTATTCTCTATGCAAAACAGGAATATTTCATGGGTTTTCTTCCTGCGGAAAAACCGGTTCAAGGATATGTAGAACCGGTTCCTGAATTCTATGCCCGGATGCTTGCTCTTACAAAAATGACACACTACGGGCTGGCAGAAATGAATGTTCTTGATGAGCAGTCGAGTAAAGACTTCATAACTCTTGAAATTAATCTTGAATATCTTTTGAAAATCTCGATTAAAGAGCTTGAAAACAAAGAGCTAACAGAGGAAGAGTACGAATTCATCAGGAATTTTGACCAGAATATAGCTCCCATGCTTGAGAATGTGGATATAAAGTCCCAGACATCTGTTCTGGTTGCGGATGTTTATACTTCTCCTAATGGAGTACTGGAAGAAGGGACCGGAAAACTGGACCTGATGGTTGTAGCTTATAAACAGCCCGACGGCAGGATCGTGCTTGGAGCAGGTCCAGTAACGAGTTACTATGAGTTCTGGCAACCTTTGGGAGAAAGGTTGACTGATGAAGAATGGAGATCGATGCTGAATAATAACCCTCCTGAAAGACCGGAGTGGATAAGTTCCTTTAGGGGGTAAAAGATGCTATTTTGGATAGGCTATCTTTTTCACTTTCTTTTTTGAGCCTGTTTGCTAAAACCAAATTCAAGATGTGAGGGATTTGACTTGAAAATGAAGACATTGATAGTTATCTGTCTGCTGGCGATAACACTTATTTCCGGTTCCGGCTGCATTGACAGCAGCAGCGAACCGGTTAACAAAACCGGCATGGAAGAAATAACAGATAATCAAGCAGGTACTCAGAGCGATTCATTTAATGATATCATAGAAACTTCTACTCTAAAGAATTTCTCCGAAAAGAGCAATTTATTTAATGATTTTGTAGAGCTTGTTCCTGCAAAGAATTTCTCCGAGAGGAGCAATACTCTTGAACTTGAAAAGGAAAGTTCCTTTTCCGGATATTATAATAAAGAAAACCTGCAGTTTGAGGCTGATGTTCCAGCTTATTCCCTGCCTATAGAGGCTTCCGAAATTGCGAATTATGACGATTTCATTCAGAAAATTCCCCTGACAAGCGAAAGCAGGGATTTGCTGTACAAAAATGGATTTGTTGTAATTGAAAGTGGAGATTACGAAAACTCACCTGGAGTAGGGGACACGCTGGTAATTTCTACTTATAAAGACCTGAAAGTGGCTGATGTTCCTATTTTCATCACCTCGGATTCTCTTCTTCACCTTTATCACATCCAGTTTGATGAGACACTAAAAAGGGCGGAATCTGAGGAATTTTTCGACGAACTCTGGAAACTTGATAAAGCTCTCCTTGATGTCTCCATAAAGGATTATGACAGCGCTTCAGGGCTAGAAAAGGAAGCTGCAAGAAGAAATGTTGCATACTTTGCAGTGGCTTTGAAGCTTCTTGAACCGGAATCTTACCAGGTAGGGCAGTCATGGGAAGAATCGGGAGAAATTCTACTCTTTGATTCTCAGGAAGCAAAACAATACAGTGTCGAAGTCCCCTCTTTTGTAGAAACCGATGTAGAGGATGAATTGAACTTAATAGACTCTCAAAAAGGAGGAACATCTCCAATTTTCAAATACGGAGAAGATTACTCGCAGTACACCCCAAGAGGACATTACACTCGCTCTGAAAAACTACAAAACTATTTTAAGGCCATGATGTGGCACGGCAGAATGAGTATGCTACTCCAACAGGACCTGGTTTCTGCAGAAGACCCGGAAAAGGAAGCCCAAATTCAGACTATTCAGGCCTTTTTAATTTCCGACCATTTTGACAGGGATAAAGAGCTCCGGGACAGGTGGGACAGGATTTACGAGGTGACGGCTTTTTATGTCGGTTATTCCGACGACCTCGGGCCCTATGAGTATGCAAAAGCTCTGGATACCGTCTTTGGGGGTAATAGACATGGAGTGAGTTTCGACAACGAAAGCCTGGCGGAACTGAAAACCGAGCTGGAAAGATATGAAAGTCCGAAAATCTACGGCGGAACCGGTGGAATAATTCAGGCAGGCTCCGAAACTGAAAGCAAAACTCTTGAAGCTACAAAAGGCTTCAGGTTCATGGGTCAGCGCTATATCCCGGATTCCTATATCTTCCAGAATCTCGGTTTCCCTGCCCTGAATGTCATAGATCTTCTCGGTTCTGAAAGAGCCAAGAAACACCTTAAAAATATGGGTGTTTCCGAAAATGCAGAATATGAACTCAGCCATCAATCTCTGGAAAACGAATTCGGAGCTTTTGATGAAGAAGCCTGGAATAAAAACCTTTACTGGGCTCAACTATATGCCTTAAAGCCTCTCCTCATAAGCTATCCTGATGGTTACCCCACTTTCATGCAGACCGAAGCCTGGGAAGATAAACAACTTAATGCTGCTCTCGCCTCCTGGACCGAGCTCAGGCATGATACTATTCTCTATGCGAAGCAGGCTTACTCCATGGGCTATCCTCAAATTCAGGAAGAAAAACCTATAGAGGGATATGTGGAGCCAGTTCCCGAATTTTATGCCCGGATGCTTGCCCTTACAAAAATGGCACATTCCGGATTAAATGATATGGAAGTGCTTGATGAGCAGTCGGATAAAGACTTTACAACTCTTGAACACACTCTTGAAAGGATGTTGAATATCTCGATTAAAGAGCTTGAAAACAAAGAGCTAACAGAGGAAGAGTACGAATTCATCAGGAATTTTGACCAGAATATAGCTCCCATGCTTGAGAATGTGGATATAAAGTCCCAGACATCTGTTCTGGTTGCGGATGTTTATACAGGTCCGGGAGGGAATGTCTTGGAAGAAGGAACCGGAAAACTGGACCTGATGGTTGTAGCTTACAGACAGTCCGACGGTAGGATCGTGCTTGGAGCAGGCCCTGTAATGAGTTACTATGAGTTCTGGCAACCCCTGGGAGAAAGATTAACGGATGAAGAATGGAGAGATATGCTGGCAAATGCCCCTCCTGAAAGGCCGGAATGGGTTGAGTCTTTTAAGGCGTAAAAGATGCTGTTCTTTATGGCTTCTTTTTCCTTTCATTTTTCTTTCATGGATGTGCTTGCGTAGCCCGGAAAAAAACAGTAACATTCAAGAGCTCCATAACTCTAAAATTCTAAATAATATACAAAATATTTATAGACACTGATGGTCAGGGAGGAATAATTCTGGACGGAAGTAAATGGTTTATGCTGGTGATCCTTGGTTTTCTTTCGGCAATTTTTCTTTTATCCCTCTATGAATCCGGAAATTTGTCCCTGGGTATGAATGACGTTGATAATTGTGATGAAATAAACAGGTTAGATATTGCAGAAGCTTTGCGTAAAATATACAGTAATGATAGCGATTTTCAAAACCTGACAAAAGGTAACTACACAACTCCGGGGGCAATCTTCAATGAAACCGGAGAATCCGTAGTATGTATCCAGATAAACGGCTGGTATATTCATGAAGTAACCTTTGAGCTGCAGAACGGTACAATAAAAACCATCGGACCGTCCGAATCCCTGGAAGATCTTTACAGGGAAGCCGATTCCCTGAACGGGTCCGTAGTATCCGTTGATTCGCGAATCACAGGTGGAGAATTCTACATGATAACTATTGACACACCGAATAAAACAGTGACATCTATTGAAAAAGTGAGCGGGTACGACGAGTTGCCTGAATGGGCTAGAGGTCCTATAATCGTTTCAGAATATGAACCTGCTGATTAAGAAGAGGCTATTTCCAAACTTCTGGAAACAAGTGAGTATTCAAGGGAAGAGTAACTCGACCCTGTAAATCCATTTGGCAATAAAACGAACAAAAGTGAAGAATCTCTCTCCTGATATGTGTAATATTTAAGATAACTAATATTAAGAGGCTGTCTTAAAATTCAAATCATTTCTACATTTGGGTAGTACGCATTGTTGATCTTAAGTTCACTCCGTAAATTAATTAGATCTGACTTATTCGCTCGATGCATAATATCAAATGCATTAGACATCATGGTTAAAATTTAAACTTTAGACATTTAACGGTTCAATTCTACCGTTTTTCAATCCAAATACATGAGTCCTATCCCAATTGTATAATCAAATTGAATTTTAAGACACGCTCTAAGTATGATTTCAGGAAAAATGCCGTCTATAAAAATTCTCAAAATTTTAATCGATCTGTCAGCTCGGGGATATACCATTGGGCTTTCAATTAGTTTTTGGGCTTCGTAGAAGATTTAGAGCCTATCCGAAAAGTCGATAATGGCATGTTGCAAAGATTACGAGAAGGATATACTATCTGGGTTCCGTTCCGGTTGCTTATTGCCCAATGTAAAAGTTATAGCAAACTGCAGCACTTTTCGGATAGGTTCTTAATGTCTTACAGGTAGCTAATGTTTACAGGTACCCAATGTTTACAGGTACCCAATGTTTACAGGTACCTGATGTCTCACAGGACCTTTGGTATTTCGCTTCAAATACACTTTCAGCAGGTATGGTCATATAAGCTTTCTGTCCAGAGTCTCAAACAATCAAAGGTAGGGGAATAAGCACATACCTGAAAAGAATGTGAAAACAGTCATTTCGAAAGTTTTACCGGGAAAACATATAAAGATATAAATAAAATTTCGTGTAAAGTTAGTTTTCCGATTTTCTATAAACGTGCCAGCCACAGATATACTTATTATTGCAGTTTTGAAGGGATCTCAATTGAAAATAAGGACATCGATAGTTATCTTTTTACTGGTGGTTTCACTGATACCTGGATCAGGCTGTATTGACAGCAGTAGCGAACCTGTCAAAGAAACGAAACTGGATGAAGGAACAGACAATCAGGACGTTTCGTCCATTGATACAGCAGAAACCTCTCCTCCAGAGAATTTCTCTGACAGGAGCAATGCCCTTGAACTTGAAAAACAAAGAGCCTTTTCCGGATATTACAGTAAAGAAAACCTGCAGTTTGAGGCCGATGTTCCTGCTTATTCTTTGCCCCTGAAGGCTTCAGAGCTTGAAAATTTTTATCATTTCACCCAACAGATCTCCCTTACAAACGAAAACAGGAACTTATTGTACAAAAATGGGTTTGTTGTAATTGAAAATGAGGTTACTAAAGATCGATTTAAAGCGGAGCAGGTAAATGCAACTTACAGGAGCCTTAAAGTGGCTGGGGTCCCGATCTTCATCACAACGGATTCTCTTCTTCACCTTTATCATATCCAGTTTGATGAGACTTTAAAAAGAGTCGAAGAAGAGGAGTTTTATGACAAGCTCTGGGAACTTGATAAAGCTTTTCTTGAAGCTTCCATAGAAAATTATAATGAGGCAAAAGAAAACAATTCTTCATCTGAAGAAGTAACAGAGGCTGCAAGAAGAAATGTTGCATATTTTGCAGTTGCCCTTAGTTTGCTTGAAGAGAAACCGGATCCAAACAGGACCGAAGTCAAATCTACAGAGGAGCAGGGTTCCGAAGAATACAGCTTTGAAGTCCCTTCATTTGTAAAAGAAGAGGTTGAAACCGAGCTTGCTTTGATAGAAGCTCACGAAGGATTTGCTCGCTCCCCGATTTTCCTGTATGAAGAAGATTACTCTCAGTACGTCCCAAGAGGACATTACACGTCCTCTGAAAAGCTGATGAACTATTTCAGAGCCATGATGTGGCACGGTAGAATAAGTATGCTGCTCCGGTCGGATCTCATCACTGCAGAAGAGCAAACAATAGAAGGCTCAGCTACAGAAGATTCAACAGCAGAAGAATCAGCTTTGGAAGTATCAGAAAAGAAAGCAAAAATTCAGACTATTCAGGCCCTTTTAATTTCTGACCATTTTGACAGGGACGAAAGCCTTCGGGCCAGATGGGATCGGATCTACGATGTAACAGCTTTCTATGTCGGTTTTTCCGATGACCTCGGGCCCTATGAATACGCAAGAGCTCTTGATGCTGTTTTTGGTGGCAATAGAGAAAGGGTAAGCTTCGACAACGAAAACCTCACGGCACTGAAAACCGAGCTGGAAAAATATGAAAATCCGAAAATCTACGGCGGAACGGGGAAAATAATTCCTGCAGGTCCAGATACTGAAAATGAAACTCTTGACGCTACAAAAGGTTTCAGGTTCATGGGTCAACGATATGTTCCGGACTCCTATATTCTCCAAGTTCTGCACCCTCCTGCTCTGAATATAATGTATCTCCTCGGTTCTGAAAGAGCCAGAGAACATCTTATTAACCTGAATATTTCCGAAAGTGAAGGTTATAAAGTGCGTTACAGATCCCTTGAAAATGAATTTGGAGCTCTTGATGAAGAAGCCTGGAACAAAAACCTTTACTGGGCTCAACTATATGCTTTAAAGCCCCTCCTTGTAAGTTATCCGGCGGGTTATCCTACCTTTATGCAGACCGAAGCCTGGGAAGATAAGCAGCTTAACACCGCCCTCGCCTCCTGGACCGAACTAAGGCATGATACTATTCTCTATGCAAAGCAGGCTTACTTTACAGGTGCTCCCTACGTGCCGCCGGAGGAAAAACCGGTTCAAGGATATGTGGAGCCAGCTCCTGAATTCTATGCCAGGATGCTTGCTCTTACCAGAATGGCACATGCCGGGCTGGCTGATATGAAAGTGCTTGATGAGCAGTCGGATAAAGACTTTACAACTCTTGAAACCACTCTTGAAAAATTGCTGGAAATCTCAATTAAAGAACTTGAAAATAAAGAGCTAACGGATGAAGAGTATGAATTCATTAGAAATTTCGACCAGAATATAGCTCCAATGCTTGAGGACATCGATGGGGATGCCCAGAGCTCTGTCATGGTTGCAGATGTCTACACAAATCTGGGGAGCGTTTTGGAAGAAGGGACCGGAAAACTGGATCTGATGGTTGTAGCTTATAAACAGCCTGACGGCAGGATCGTGCTTGGAGCAGGTCCTGTAATGAGTTATTATGAGTTCTGGCAGCCTTCAGGAGAAAGGTTGACTGATGAAGAATGGAGAGAAATGTTAGAAAATGACCCTCCTGAAAGGCCGGAGTGGATAAGTTCCTTTAGGGGATAAAATATGCCATTCTGAATAGGTTATCTTTTTCACTTTCTTTTTTGAGCCTGTTTGCTAAAACCAAATTCAAGATGTGAGGAATTTGACTTGAAAATAAAGACATTGATAGTTATCTGTCTGCTGGCGATAACACTTATTCCCGGGTCCGGCTGTATTGATAGCAATAGTGAACCAGTCAAAGAAACAGGACTGGAAAAAGTAACCGATAAACAGGACAGTTCGCCCGATGTCACAGTAGAAACTGCCCTTGAGGGAAACTTCTCCGAGAAGAGTAATACCCTTGAACTTGAAACAGGAAGCTCCTTTTCCAGATATTACAGTAAAGAAAACCTGCAGTTCGAGGCCGGCGTTCCCGCTTATTCTCTGCCTCTAAAGGCTTCCGAAATTACAAATTATGACGATTTTATCCAAAAAATTCCTCTGACGAACAAGAACAGGGACTTACTGTACAAAAACGGGTTTGTTGTAATTGAAAGCAGAGCTTCTGGAAACCTGTTTGAGGCCGAGCCGGTAAGAGTAAACGAGATTTACAGCGCCCTGAAATCGGCTGATATTCCTATCTTCATTACGTCGGACTCTCTTCTTCATCTTTACCACATCCAGTTTGATGAGACCTTAAAACAGGTAGAAAAGGACGAATTTTATGATGATTTGTGGAAACTTGACAAAGCTCTTCTTGAAACCTCCATAGAGGATTATAACAGGTCGATAGAGGATAAAGCCTCTGAAGAAGTAACGGAAGCTGCAAGAAGAAATGTTGCGTACTTCGCCGTGGCTTTGAGCCTGCTCCAGCCGAAACCTGAGCAGATAGAGCAATCACAGAGATATTTAGGGAAAGCTACACTTTTTGATCCACAGAATGCGAAACAGTACAGTGTAGAAATCCCTTCATTTGTAAAAGCTGATGTAGAAGCCGAAATTGCCCTGATAGGAGCGCAAAAAGGAGGAATATCTCCTATTTTCAAGTATTATGAAGATTACTCTCAGTACATTCCAAGAGGGCACTATACAACATCTGAGAAATTAACTAATTATTTTAAGACCATGATGTGGCACGGTAGAATGAGCATGCTCCTTCGGCCGAACATGATCACTTCAGAAGAATCAATGGTAAAAGAATCAGTTACGGAAAAATCAGCTGCGGAAGAATCTGAAAAGGAGTCCAGAATTCAGACAATTCAGGCTCTTTTGATTTCTGACCATTTTGATAGGGACAAAAACCTCCGGGCTGAATGGGACAGAATTTACGATGTGACGGCTTTTTATGTCGGTTTTTCCGACGATCTCGGGCCTTATGAATATGCAAAAGCTCTGGACACCGTCTTTGGGAATGATAGAGAAGAATCAAGCTTCGACAACGAAAACCTTACAGCACTGAAGACCGAGCTGGAAAGATATGAAAACCCGAAAATCTATGGAGGTACAGGGGAAATAATTCCGGCAGGCTCAGAAACTGAAAACAAAACTCTTGAGGCTACAAAGGGATTCAGGTTCATGGGTCAGCGCTATACTCCCGACTCGTATATCCTCCAGAAACTCTATCCTCCAGCCCTGAACATCATGGACCTTCTCGGTTCCGAAAAAGCTAGAGAACACCTGAAAAATATGGGTTTTTCCGAAAACGAAGAATACAAAGAACGTCATTTGTCTCTGGAAAATGAATTTGAAGCTTTTGAAGGAGAGGACTGGAATAAAAACCTCTACTGGGCACAGCTATACGCCTTAAAGCCCCTGCTTGTAAGTTATCCAGAGGGCTATCCTACTTTTATGCAGACAGAAGCCTGGGAAGATAAACAGCTGAACGCGGCTCTTGCTTCTTGGACCGAGCTCAGACATGATACCATTCTCTATGCAAAGCAGGCTTACTTTGTAGGTGCGTTCTATGATCTGGAAGAAATACCTGTTCAGGGATATGTAGAGCCAGTGCCTGAATTCTATGCCAGGATGCTTGCCCTTACAAAAATGGCGCATAGTGGGCTGGCTGAAATGGAAGTACTTGACGAACAGTCGGATAAAGACTTTACAACTCTTGAAAGCACTCTTGAAAAACTGCTGGAAATCTCGATTAAAGAGCTTGAAAATAAAGAGCTGACAGATGAAGAATATGAGTTCATCAAAAGTTTCGAAAAAAATATAGCTCCAATGCTTGAGAACATAGATGAAGACACTCAGAGCTCTGTTGTGGTTGCGGATGTTCATACAGATCAGGAAGGGAGAGTTTTGGAAGAAGGAACCGGAAAACTGGACCTGATAGTAGTAGCCTATAAACAGCCCGACGGCAGGATCGTTCTTGGAGCAGGCCCTGTAATGAGTTATTATGAGTTCTGGCAGCCCTCAGGGGAAAGATTGACTGATGAAGAGTGGAGAGAAATGCTTGAAAATAAACCTCCTGAAAGGCCGGAATGGGTTGAGTCTTTTAAGTCGTAAAAGATGCTGTTCTTTATGGCTTCTTTTCCCCTTCTTTTTTCTTTCATGGATATGCTTACGTAACCCGGAAAAAAACAGTAGCATCCAAGAGCTCTATAACTCTAAAATTCTAAATAAAATACAGAATATTTATAGACACTGATGGTCAGGGAGGAATAATTCTGGACGGAAGTAAATGGTTCTCGCTGGTGATTCTTGGTATTCTCTCGGCAATTTTTCTTTTATCCCTCTATGAATCAGGAAATTTGCCCCTGGGTATGAATGACGTTGATAATTCTGGAGGGATTAACAGAGAGCCCGGATCGGAAATATTAAGAAAAATATACGCGAACGATAGTGATTTTCAAAACCTGACAAAAGGGAACTATACCTATGAAGTTGGAATCTTCAATGAAACAGGGGAATCTGTAGTATATATCCGGATTAACGGCTGGTATCTTCGCGAAGTAACTGTTGAGCTGCAAAATGGTACATTAAAAACCATTGGACCGTCCGATTCCCTGGAAGATCTTTATATGGAAGCTGATTCCCTGAACGGATCCGTAATATCCACTTATTCGAAAATGACCGGCGGAGAATTCTACATGATAACCGTTGACACGCCAAACGGGACAGTGAAATCGATTGAAAAGGTGGACGAATTGCCTGAATGGACCGCAGAAGCTGAAGTAGTGGGATCTGAGCTTATTCCCTGACATGACCTGACATGTCCTGACATAATCATGCAGATACGTTCGGTAATAAAATGACCGGTGGAGAACTCTACATGAAGAATAAATCCAAAAGACATTTTCTGCTCATCCTGTTCCTGGTATCCCTATCCATTTTTATTTCAGGTTGTGGGGAGAAATCCGGTGTTGAAGGGTTTACATCTGACATACGGCCCGACGGTGAAGAAGTCGTATCTAACATGCAGATGAAAATGGATAGTCTTGAAGACTATTCTTTCACAATGTATGTAAATTCAAGTTCAAGAGGGCAGAATCCGGAAATATATGAAGTTGTCTGGAAAAAACCTGATTTAATGAAAATGATTCTTTTAGGTCCGGATAATGATACGAAAATAATTATGGTCTCTGACGGAGATTTTCAATGGATTTACAGTTCCGAATCCGAGACTGTTTTCAAAGCGGAAACTTCGGATGATTTTGAAGGTTTGAAACTTTTTGAGCCTGATATTTATGCTGGTTTTTTGAACGGTTTCGTCCTTAGTGGGAGGTCACCTTCCCTCCTCGGGACCGAAAATATAGATGGAGAAAGCGTATATTTGCTTGAGCTCACACCTTATGGGAATAATGAATCACTTCAATCGAAATCAAGAATATGGGTCGACAGCGAAAACTGGATGCTTCTCGGGTATGAACTATATGACAGCAAAGGAAATGTTTATCTTGATATGGAAATTCGGGACCTGAGATTGAATACGGAAATTCCGGATTCTGAATTTGAGTTTAATATTCCGGATGGGGCACAGGTAAAGGTATTGGAGCCGGAGGACTTCAAAAATGAGCCTGAAAAAATGACACTTGAAGAAGCAAAACAACTTACTGATTTTGAAATACTTATCCCTGATTCTCTCCCGGAAGGATATGAATTTAATTATTCAACGGTATCTTCCGGTATCGATACGCCTTATTCTACTTTTCTCCATAGCGGCTTCAGCATTTTTGCAGGATACCCTCAAGAAAAGATCACTCTGGTATATACGAATGGGGAAGACGAAATACGTATTGTAGAAAGCATTTCTGAACAGAGTTTACCTGAAACTCAGAATTTTGAAAGTGAAGGAGAGCCTGTTCTGGTCAATAACAAGTCCGGTACGATTTCTTCGGTATTTGGAGGAAATATGAAAGCTCTGACCTGGCAAGATGGGGAACTCGAAATTACTATTTTTTCTTCTCTTGATAAGGGGGAGCTGCTTAATATCGCAGAATCCTTCTCCTGACATCCGAGAAGTTTTCAGAATGAAGTATGGGTGAAGTTACAGACTTCACATTCTTTTTTTTCTGTATAAAAGTACTGGTGATATTTGGGAGTTACAATCATTCTGTCAAAATCAATCAAATGATTTCTCACATAAAGTGTTACAATTGATGGAATTAATCGTAAATTGAGCGTTTATTGTTAGATGATATGGTGAAAAACTTTATACTTTATATCATATGTCTGAGAAAATAATTTCAGGAGTTCAAACGCACCTTCCAGAGTAGATTTGAACTCCATTGTGCCCGGCGGCATGGTTAGTGTTAGCTTTTCGGTTATTTAAGGTTTGCCTGATTCTGCCTCTGGAGTAAAGTAAAGAGGTTAAAGAATGATTGCAAACAGAAAATTTGGGATCGGCACATTACTTGCTGCAATATTTATCGTGAGCATGGCGTTTGTGCCGGCTGTGAGTGCACAGGAAGAATCATTAAATGGGACTGACACATTAAATGTAGTCAGCGTAAAACAAGCTGAGGAAGTTGCGTCTTTCTCTATAAAAGAGATTTCTGGATCTTTATCTAATTTTTCAGAATGGGGGGATGCAACAGTGAAACTTTCTACTGTCTACTACGATCTTGATGGTAAAAAGTCAGCCTATTCATTTAATATTATCGAAAATAAGCAACAAATAGGTCATATTTTTATTTCAGCGACAAAGGATAATTGCCCAGTTCTGGAGTTTTCAAAAGGTAAGATACCTAATGAAATTCCAGAATTTACAACTCGTTCTGAATCACTGGTACAAGAACATGCTAACAAACTAATATCTGAAAATAATTCTAAAGAAGAGCTGACTATTGGAAAGATGAAACCTCTTTACTTAGGCCCAACATTTTACTATGCAGAGTATACCCTAACCGATACTAAAGGTAATATCAAAGAAAAAGTAATAGTGGATTTGCCATTTTCTACTATAGTAAACTTTAATGAATCAAATGTGAATGTTCCTGTAGGTGAAGACTACTTTTTTAACAACACATATTTACAACAGCAACAAGAAATGAGAATACAAAATGCAAATGCACAATGGACTGCCTTAGAAAAAGAAATGGTTGATTCCTCAAGTTATTCTGCCTCTTCCAGTGTAGAATATTCGATCAGTGGTGTGCCATATTATCCCTGGCGCGATGGCTGTTCTCCAACTGCGGCTGGAATGGTATTAGGATATTGGGATACTCATGGGTATTCTAATTTCCCATCAAGAGATTATCTAATAGATGAATTAGCGGAAGCAATGGGTACAGATTGGCCAGGAAATGGAGCAACTTGGCCATGGAATATTGATGATGGCATAGAGACGGTTTGTGATACGTACAATTATCCCAGGTTTCAGGCAAGTAATGATTATGTCTCATGGAGCGAGGTAAAAACCGAAGTGAATGCAAATAGACCTTTCGTACTTAGCATGTTAAACGGCGGGACAGCTATTGGTTGCAGTCAGGACTATGGTGAGCATAGTGTTACTTGTATGGGATATTATGAGGGGAGTACTGATTATGTACTTTTACATGATACATGGAGTACAACCACTACACGCTACCTGGCTTTTGGAAGCTGGACCGGAGCTATGGCAACATGGGTCAAGTATGTGACTGGGTGAAGTGTGTGAGTTCATGAACTCACTAGATGCCGTTTGGGGGCTGGACTGGAAGATATGACAATAAGGGTGAGACCTTAATCGCCCATTATATTTTTTTGAATGGGGAATGTAAATGTTTTATAAGAAAGTGAATAAAAAGATAATATTTTTAATATTTTTGATAGTTGTTCTTATCGGAGTATGGCTTGTGCTTGACCTCATTAAAATAGGTCCAGGACTGCCCCCTTCAGAATCGATGCCTAAATGGTACATCCCTGGAGCTTGGCAAGGAAATGTAGAGAGCTGTACTTCATCTTTTCCGAAAATTTCACCTTATTGCAAAGTTGGAGTATTTTCCGGAGGAAAATTTATAAGTGTCTGGTACTTTGATGATGAATCTAAATTTCTAAACGGAGAAGAGATGCTTTATCTCCATCTGGAAGAAAACGGTAATGTGTTCCATCAGGAACTGAATATTAGTACAGAACTTCATGAAGAAATTGAAAGACGTGAAGTTGAAAATTTCCCTAATATCACATCTTTTAATTCAACAAGATATGAAAGCCCTAATACGTCGGGATACTTTATAGTATACGAGAGACCTTTCCTTAAAGGGAGAGAAGACTATTTCATAGCGTATTACGGAATCATGGGAACAACAAATCTCTCTGAAGAAACTCCAGCGCTGAAAAAATTGATTGCAGAATCCTTTTATATGTCTAATGAAGAAGGAAAAGTTGACGGTTTAAAGATGGGGAATAAAAAAGGAACGGGTAATTCGTTACTTCCATGGTTTTAACAAAAAGGTTAGCCCTCATTTGCATTTTTTTCGATGAGCAGATCCCAAAATTCAATACGTGACTCCATTGGTCATCAGCTAAGGAATTTTCTTGCCCGAAAGCTATCGATTTTGCACCATAAGTCTGCCTCAATTTTGCCCAATCTTCCTCAAATTGACACCTGCTCTATCTCCTTATACGTTAAAATTTTGAACATCTGTTGTGGAAATGGATGCAATATATCACGATTCCTTACTTAACCGAAGACGCATGGATATGAATTTAATTATTCAACGGTATCTTCCGGTATCGATACGCCTTATTCCACTTTTCTCCATAGCAGCTTTAGCATTTTTGCAGGATACCCTAACGAAAAGGTCACTCTGGTATATACGAATGGGGAAGACGAAATCCGTATTGTAGAAAGCATTTCTGAAAAGAGTTTACCTGAAACTCAGGATTTTGAAAGTGAAGGAGAGCCTGTTCCGGTCAATGACAAGTCCGGTACGATTTCTTCGGTATTTGGAGGAAATATGAAAGCTCTAACCTGGCAAGATGGGGAATTCGAAATTACTATTATTTCTTCTCTTGATAAGGGGGAGATGCTTAATATTTCCGAATCCTTCTCCTGATATCCGAGAAGTTTTCAGAACGAATAAAATAAAAGGTGAAGTTACAGACTTCACATTCTTTTTTGTTGTAAAAAAAGTACTGGCAACATTTGGGAGTTACAATCATTCTGTCAAAATCATCATGTAATTTCTCATATAAAGTGTTACAACTGATGAAAATAATCGTAAATTCAGCGTTTATTGTTAAATGATATGGTGAAAAACTTTATACTTTATATAATATGTCTGATAAAATAGTTTGTGGAGTTCAAACGCACATTCCAGAGTAGATTTGAACTCCATTGTGCCCGAAGGCATGGTTAGTGTTAGCTTTGCGGTTATTTAAGTTTTGTCTGATTCTGCCTCTGGAGTAACAAAATGGTGAGGTAGAAACAAATGATAAAAAATAAATTTGGAATAAAAATGCTAATTTTGGCAATTCTGCTGGTAAGCATGGCGTTTGTGCCGGCTGTGAGTGCCTCTTTTGAGAAAACCAATGAACAACAGATGCCAGAAGAAGTAAAAGAATGGATTGAAAAAAATACGGTGGATGAAGAAACAAAAATTTGGAGAGCGAAACAAACCGAACAATGGATGCAAAATCATACTGTAAATGTAACATCAACTACAACTTACAAATACTATAATGGGCAACTCGAAATAAAAGAAGTTTATACAAGTAAAGATCCTGAAAATAAAGCTAAAGTCAATGATTTTACAAAAATAAGTAAAATACCAATCAGCGCAAAAGATAAAATTACGATTTTAAATGGTGAGTCCTTCACTCTTGAAGAAGGAAACGAGAAAGTTATCGTAACTGAAAAAACAGTAGTAATAACAAGTCAAACTGATCCATACCCCTGGTGGGATTATGGCTATCAATATCCTCAGTGGACATGGTCAGAAGACAATGACCAGTATGCCAGAGAAGACCCGATAAATCTTGCATGGGAATATACAAATCTCAATACTGTAAAGTCTGTGATTTTAGACCAAGGATGGAAGGACAACATTTTCGAATATACTTATTATGTATCGGACCCGGTAAATGGTTGGATTGAAGATGATGGCGTTGCCACTGACGAAGAACGTTATCTTGGCGGTTATCACACAAGATTGTTTGAATTGAATAACGGAGATGTCGTGGGTGGCGCGCATCATGATGATCCATTCCCTCATGAAGCAGATGAATTTGAAACTGCTGAAGATGTGGTTGCTGAATTCTTTGACGGCAATGTAAATAACTGGTGGGTATTATATGATCACCGAGAGCTTGATAATGAAGTAGGAACGCCAAATTCAGAACCATGGAATGATGGAGAAGCCACTTGTATATATAAAGTAGGAAGTTAAGGGATCAAAATTCTGCAAGTACATATCAAACGGAAAATGATGAAAAAAAATCATCTTTCCTATTTTTAGGGGGCTTAAACATTAATTTCCAAAAGAAATTATTTCATCCTTTGATAATCTCTTTTGTAGTTGTTTGCATCGTAGCTGGTCTTGAAACTATAGATCTTTACAGGATATTTGGAACTTATGGTGAGAGATTTGAGACAGTTATTAATCTACTTATCTTCCCTGCAACTCCGATTATTTATGGGTGGATTGTAAAAGATAAGATAGGGGCAATTATAGTTGGAACAGTTCCTATTTTCATTCTTTTGTTTTTTGGAAATTTATTTTTTGGAAATCTTATCTATAAGGACGGTCTCAACATCAGCCGGTTTTTGACTATTCTTGTCTATGCTGTGAGTTTGGCAACTCTTGGTGGTTTAGCCGGGTATTTTTCATCAAAGAGAGAATTAAAGTACCTTATTATTTCCATTTTTTTTGGAATAATGTGGACTCCGGTTTTCTTAAGTGGAATCAATTGATTTTAAAATCTAACTGATGGCAATAATTTAATAATTTGGGGGTAATACTCCTGAAGGGTTGACTATAAACGGTGTGTGAGAGATGTAGCAGATATATGGAGTGATGCTGAATCATCTTTCAGTAACAGTTGAAGTATTGACTCATATAATAAATCTATATTCAAAGAAACGTATGAACTGGCTCCCGAAGAACACATAGCACAACCCAAAACACATAGCACAACCCAAATCATTATGGCTACTTCGATGGTCGATGCCATGGTCCGAAGGAAAATATACGTATTGGGCAGAGGGAGAATATGAATTTAAAGTTATTTTTGAAGGTGAAATTACGGATACCTACGGAACACTGCCACACCCATGGAATTCTGTAATTATAGAGCTCATCCCAAAACCTATTTTTATCCCTGCATCGGTCAAAATTTCAGAATTATTTTCATTATCTGTGACTCGATTGACTATTTCAGATTCAAGATTCGGAGAGCCGATTTTGAGTTTTGGGATAAGCTCATAGATATAGATGAAGCGAATGATTCTAACTCTCAAATCTGCATAAAAGAAATAACCGTCCATTGGTCATCGGTTAAGGAATTTTCTTGCCTGAAGGATATCGATTTTGCACCAAAAGTCGTCTTAAATTTTGTCCTTTTTACATGAAATCGATATCCAGTTCCAATCACCAATGGGATACAGTTTTTGAGAACTGTTACGAAAATGGAGGCAATTTATCATGATTCCTCACTTAACCGAAGACGCATGAATAACCGTCTAATCTTTTGAACCTGCGGTCATAGGAGGATTTCAAATGCAACATATCAGAAAAATACTTCTCTTCTTGCTGATCATACCCATAGTTGCAATTGTGGGTTATTATGCATTGATATTTCTTCTGGGCGGTCCGGCTTTACCTAATTTTTTTGAAATCAGAAATAATGATGCAGGGACCCATGAAGTAACTGTAGAAATATTGGACTCGCACAATAGTTCCATATTTGAAGAATCATACAAGCTTTATCCGGATGAAAGGGCTTCAGAAGCAAAACCGTTCGGTCTTCAATATTCTACTGGAATGAAAAAATATACATTCAAGATTACACTGGATAACGGAGTTGAAGAGGAAACCATTCCAGTACCCTTACATCGTTGGAGCACAGCTATCATAGTTATAGATTGGGAAAACGAAGACCCGATAATGATAATGATGGATATTGTTTGAGAGGAAGCTTGTCCAGGTATTTTCTAACAAGTTTACACATCACTGAAATTATATTTTTGTATTATAGGGGTTCAAACGAACCTTCCGGAGTAGATTCAAAATCCCGTTGTTCCCGGAGGCATGAGTTTATGCTATTATAACTAAGCGAATATTTTCGTACATTTACAGAATAACACAGATTGTTATCTTACTATTTTAGAAAGGAGTGACAAGGTGAGTCTATTTAATAAAATAATAGCAGTATTTCTAATTTTCTTTGTTTTGACAATGCTTCTTATAACAGCACCATGGCGTTCACAACAATCGAACCACTTTATACAATCAAGAATTATGATGAACATCCACATAATGCAACTGTCAGAATTACTGGGTACAATGGAGAGTATTTTGGAGAAACAGATTATCAACTCAATTCAGGACAAACTGTAAGTGTAGAAAAACCAAGAAAGCTCTTAATGAAATGGTCGAACCCATTTAAAGATGGGTATTTACACTATGCGTCCGGGGATTATCATTACTATATTGTATCTGAGAATATGTCAACAACTTATTATTCTACTCCGCACCTTACAAACACTGTAATCTTTGAACTAATCAATGAAAGTGGAGAATTCAACGTATTCATTACAGAAACTACGTAAAAAAGGAAAAATTAAAAATGGGGATGGGTTCCACATAATACCTATTTTTAAGTGGTTTATTTCATTGCAAAAAAAGTACTGGTAATATTTAACAGTATATATTTTTCTGACCAAACTCTCAAACAATTCTCCTTATTATATATTACTGTTAAAAAATATAATCATAACTATTACATGCAATTTGGTTGTTGAATACGCTGGTAAGAAAACTTATAAAGAGCTATCTAAATGTAGTTTATGGAGTTCAAACATAGAAACTCAAGTTGAATTATTGAGAGGTTTTATTGTATGGAAGACACGACCTCGGTTCTAAATAAAACTCAGGAAGTAGTTGGAGTTTTATTTGGAGTCGTATTATTTTATTCTTGGCTCATATTTATATCTGATATAAAAATGTTATTTTTTTCAGAAACGATGTTTGTAAATGGCAACGAAATGACCAAGGCTCAATATTGGGGTCAAGTAGATCAATGGCTTGGAGCAGGTCTTATTTTATTTTTTTTGATTTTTGGACACTATTTACTGTATAGTAAGAACATGAGCAGTATTGAAAAAAGTCGTGACATCATCGGTATGAAAAGCGCATTAATAGGCTTTATTCTGTGGCTCTTAATAGCAATAATTACTTTTTTATCTAAAATTACTATTCCTTATTCTCTCAATATAGCCGGTGGATACATTATAATAATTTCCATTTATTTTTTAATGAGAAAGAATCTATATGAAATTTCAGATTTCGGGCAATAACAGAATAGTTTTGGCATGTTATTTACATTATAACTTTTGACCTTCCTTTACTATACTCAAACGGTCTCTAACTCCTTTGACATCATAGAATCAAAGTAGCTCGTACTCACAGCTTACTTACATTCGTGCAGACTGAGGCTTAGGAAGAGCGGCTTGACACAGTCCTCGCCTTTCGGACTGAATTCAGGCATGACAACTATCTTTACACTGCCGCATACATGGAGTTCTGTAATTATGGGTATAGATGAAATGAATGATTCTAACTCTCAAATCTGTATATCAGAAATAACCGTATAAGCTTTTGAACCTGCGGTCATAGAGGAATTTCGAATGCAAAATATCAGAAAAATACTTTTCCGCCTGTTGATCATACCCATAGCTGTAATTGTGAGTTATTATGTGTTAATGCTTCTTGCAGGCGGTCCAGCCTTACCTGATTTTGTTGAAATCAGAAATAACGATACGGAGCCCCACGAAGTAACTGTAGAAGTATTGGACTCACATAACAGTTCCATATTCAAAGAATCATATAAGCTGCATCCAAACGAAACGATTTCTGAGGCAAAGCCGTTTAGTCTTCTATATTCTATTTATATGAAAGAATATACATTCAGGACTACACTGGATAATGGAACTGAAGAATCAACTATTACAATAACTTTACATCGTTGGAGCACAGCTATCATAGTTATAGATTGGGATAACAGGTATCCAATAACGACAATGGTAAAGGTCGAAACTGGTAACCATTGAAATGGTTTGAGAAGTTGATTATTCAGGTATTCTCTGATACTTTTTACATCACTGATATCACATCTTTGTATGATAGGAAGCCGTCTACTTCAAAAGTGTAGTTCTCTCAAACCCTATTGGTGGCACAAACCTGAAGTTCCAACCACCATATTTTTTCATTTTGGCTTTCAGGAGAAAGCTCAAACTGATTAATGTTAAAACCGGAGCGCATTAATGGTATGCCATAATAACAAATAGTTATGCCTGGTAAGAAGTTATTTTCTACTTAATTCATCTCCGGGGCCGGACTTTTCGCTGGAAGCTATGTTTTCCTGAAATGTTCTCTCCACCGGAGTTCCAATGGCAAGGCTGTCGTAACTTCCGGAACTCTCCCGTCCTGAGACAGTAAGGATTTTAAGCGTTTGATAGCTAATCCCTGGACTTCGATCAAATTAACCGAAATTCCTATTCTCTTTTCACAGGTTCCTGTTCGAAATGACAGAATATTAATATTACTTTATTAATATGGTCTCTCAAGTTTCAATAAGATTAACTATCAGTAAAATTAATCCTTATCTACATTCAGTCTTCAGGTTATGATTCTTACGTCATTATTATCGTTAATCTGTAACCTTCATTGACCTTTGACTGTCATCAATAAAACCCTTAATTCATGATTGCCATGACAAATCCACCAAGGCTTATTGCATGGGAACTTACTGCGGGCTGCAACCTTAACTGCGTACACTGCAGGGGAGCTTCCACATCCTCGGTTCCCGAAGGCGAGCTTACTACCGAAGAAGCCAAGCACTTCATTGACGAGGTTGTAGAGCTTGGAAAGCCCATCCTCATCCTGAGCGGAGGTGAACCTCTTACCAGGTCGGACGTTTTTGAAATTGCCCGCTACGCTACCGATGCCGGGCTTCGTGTGGTGCTTGCAACAAACGGGACCCTTCTTACCCCTGAACTTGTAGAGAAATTAAGAGCTGCCGGAGTGCAGAGGCTCAGCGTAAGTATCGACGGAGCGACTGCAAAGACCCATGACGAGTTCAGGGGCGTTCCGGGAGCCTTTGATAGGACCCTTGCAGGCATTGAAGTCCTCAGGAAAGACGGTTTTCCTTTCCAGATCAACACCACGATTTCAAGGCGCAACCTTGAGGAAATCCCGAAGACCTTTGAGCTTGCAAAAGATCTCGGGGCAGTTGCGTATCATGTCTTTTTCCTTGTGCCGACAGGCAGGGGAGAAGAATCCGATGAGGTTTCCCCGGCAGATTACGAGCGTGTTCTGCACTGGTTCTATGACATGCAGAAAGAATCGGAAATCCAGTTGAAGGCGACCTGTGCTCCTCACTATTTCAGGATAATGCGCCAGCGGGCAAAAAAAGAAGGCATCGAAATCTCCGTAAAGACCCACGGCTACGAAGCCATGACAAAGGGCTGCCTCGGAGGGACAGGCTTCTGTTTCGTATCAAGCGTTGGAGAGGTCTATCCCTGCGGCTACCTTCCCGTACTTGCCGGAAATATCAGGGAACAGCCTTTTAAAGAGATCTGGGAAAACTCCGAAGTTTTCAGGAAGCTGAGAGATCCCGAAGAGCTTAAAGGAAAGTGCGGGATATGTGAATACAAAAAGGTCTGCGCGGGCTGCAGGGCAAGAGCCTATGCTGCTACGGGCGACTATCTCGAAGAAGAGCCTTACTGCATATACAGGCCCGGAAAAAAATGATAGTGATCCAGATGATTGACATTGAAAATTATAAAGATCGGCTCCATAAAGAGGCTGCCGATTTTTCCTGTGATATGGATCCTTATGACGGGGAAGTTCCGGTAATAGAACTTGATGAGACCGACAAAAGAATCCTCAACCTTATCCAGCAGGAAGTCCCCCTCGAAGTCGAACCTTTTGCAAGGTTAGGCGAGATTCTCGGGCTTCCGGAAACTGAAGTCATTGAAAGGCTGCGTGAACTCAACAGGAAAGGGGCAGTAAGAAGGGTAGGCCCTGTCCTCAGCATGAGAAATATGGGGGGCGTAAGTACTCTTGTAGCCCTGAAAGTGCCCGATTCCCGCATAGAGGAAATTGCTATTTTTATTAACGAGTATCCCGAGGTTTCCCATAATTATCTCAGAAGTGCTGCACAATATAATCTCTGGTTTACGCTTTCTGCTCCTAATAAAAACAGGCTTGAGAGGATTCTCGGCGAAATTCGGGAGAAAACAGGTTGCCCTCTTCTTGATCTTCCTACAAAGCATCTGTTTAAGATTCAGGTAAAGTTTGATATCAGGTGAAATTATGGATAAAACGGATGTAAAACTTCTAAAACTCGTGCAGGATGGAATTCCTATCACTCATTCTCCTTTCAAAGGGTTTGCTTCCGAACTTGGAATAAGTGAACAGGAGGTTGTTGACAGGCTTAAAAAGCTCCAGAAAGCCGGGAAGATCCGTCGCTTTGCGGCTTCAATCGGACACAGAGCCATAGGCATAACAGCCAATGCAATGTGTGTCTGGAATGTTCCTGATGAGCAGATCGAAACGGTAGGGAATATCATGGCGGACTTTCCCGAAGTGACGCACTGTTATGAGCGTCCCCGTTATCCTGACTGGCAGTACAATCTGTTTACGATGGTGCATTCCTATACTCCCGAAGATTGCAAAAAAGTGGCTGAAAGGATCTCGGAAGCTACCGGGATTAAGGATTATACCCTTTTCTTCAGCGACAGAGAATTCAAGAAAACAGGAGTAAGGCTTTAAAAGCCGGAGGTAAATAAGACTGAGCGGCTTTGAGGCTGGCTGTAAAAGCGGGCTTTAAGGCATTAATCATCCATTTATTATTCGTTTGTTAAACACTTATTACCATATTATTGTCAATTTATTATATATTTACGCAAAATTTATTAATTATTTATATTCATTCACCAGAGCTTTCATTTGCGAGGTCCCTGAAAATGGCTGAAACAAATAATTTTCTCCCCCTCATGCTTGACCTTTCAGGTAGGAAAATCGTGATTTTTGGGGGTGGCTCCGTTGGGGAGCGCAAGGCTGAGCTTTTCTGCGGCTGCGCGGATACCGTTGTCGTCAGCCTTGACTTCTCCGAAAAGCTGCAGGAACTCGGGGCATCAGGGCAGGTTCGGCTGCTCAGGCTTGACCTTGCAGCAGCGACGGACTCCGAGCTAGGGGAAATCATTTCAGGGGCTTTTCTCGTTATTCCTGCAACCAGCAGTTCCGAACTTAATCGGAAAATCACTGATATTGCAGGGGAAAGCGATATTTTGATTAATCAGGTGGATGCTTTAGGTAGTGTCGTAATCCCCTCTGTCATCAAAAGAGGAGACCTTGTGATAGGGATTTCCACCCTCGGGCACAGTCCTGCGGTCTCGAAATACACCCGCAGGCAGATAGAAGGGGTGATAACTCCTGCATATTCCGATATGATCCGGCTTCAGGACGAACTGAGGACTTATCTCAAACTGCACGTAAAGGAGCAGAGGAAAAGGAAAGCGCTTCTCTGGAAGGTCCTGGAAAGCGAGGGTGTCTGGAACGGCTTTTCCGAATCTTATGAAAAGGCTGCAGAAAATGCGTATGCAATAATCTCGGATAAGCTCGAATAATTTCAAATAATATCGAACAATCAATCTTTAAATGGAAACCCTTTAGTAAAAAAATGGCTGAAGATTTCCGGACAAGTTTAATTTACAACTCCCTATATTATTCATTCTATTTCCTGTATTCATTCTATCCGGAGGCTCTCTGTGACAGAAATCTCAAGTATGGTTATATCCCATAAAAAAGCAAAGATTGAGGAAATGGAGTCCGCCTGGCACGGAGATCTGGACGGGCTGCTCAATAACCTGTACCACCATGAATATGTATACGAGTGCGTCGTCTTAAAAACCTGCAACCGTGTTGAAATCTACGTTGTTTCCCCCAAAAGCAGCAGTGTACTTTTCTCTTTTGCAAAAGAAATGGGAGCTTCCACCCATATCATCGACTTTTACGGGCATGACGAGTCCCTTGAACACCTGCTCAGGCTTGCAGGGGGGCTTGAGTCCATGATTGTAGGAGAAGACCAGATTCTCGGGCAGATAAAGGATCTCTACGCTTATTCAAAGAAAGCCGGAACCACGGGCAAAATCCTTGATACGGCTTTTGAAAAAGCTATCCAGGTAGGTAAGCGAATCCGGAACGAAACCCGGATCAATAAAGGTTCGGTCTCCATAGGTTCTGCGGCTGTGGATCTTGCCGAAGATATCTTCGGGGGGCTCACGGGAAAATCCGTGCTCGTAATCGGAGCCGGAGAAATAGGAGTCCTGGTCGCAAAGGCTCTTGCCGAAAAGGACATCGAGGCTATTTACATTGCAAACCGCACTTTTAAGAAAGCTGAAGAAATCGCCTACGAGCTCGGAGGGTATGCGGTCAGGCTTGATGATATAAGAGGGCATCTCCCGGACGCAGATGTCGTGATCAGCGGTACCGGAGCTCCTCATTATATTCTTACTCGGGAGATGATTGAAGAAGCCCTGGATGGCAGAGAAAGAAAACTTCTTCTTATCGATATCGCAAATCCCCGGGATATTGAGGAATCCGTCGCAGAGCTTGAAAATGTTGAGCTCTGCAATATTGATAACCTGAGGGTCATAAGTGAAAGGACCCTGAAGATGCGAAAAGAAGAAGCAAAAAAGGCTGAGGCCATTATCCAGGAAGAAATCCGGCTTTTGAATATCCAGTACAAACGCCAGAAAGCCGACCGTTTGATTTCCGAGCTTTACAGGCAGGTCTACGATGTCCGGGTTAGGGAGAGGGAAAAAGCCGTCAACCGGCTCAGCGCCTATCATACTATCGGGGAGATCGAAACCGAGGTGCTTGACGATCTCACTCATTCGATCGTTAACAAGATCCTGGCCGAGCCTACCAAAGTCCTCCGCCAGGCTGCAGAACTCGGAAATGAGGAGTTCCTTGATGTGGTTTCAAGGGTCTTCTGTCTTGAAAAGGATAAGGCAAAACTTGAAAAAATAAACCAGGCAAAGTTTGAACAGATAGAACCCGGCTGTGCAAAAGAACAGGCTGCAGTTAAAGAACAGACAGCGGTTAAAGAGCAGGCCGTGGTTAAAGAACAGGCAGCTGTTAAGGATTAAATCCACAATGTGCTGGAAAGCCGATACAAATTACCCGTATGTAGAAATAATTCCGAAAGAATCATTCAGATAAAATCAACTTCTCGGGAATTAATTTCCGGATTAAAGCAATTTGCAGTAAAAAATTCATATTTCAGGAGTGATCACATGTTTCCAGATGTCAGGTTGAGAAGGTTGAGAAAGGGAAAAATCAGGGATCTTATCCGTGAAACGACACTGTCGGTTAACGACCTGGTCATGCCTATTTTTGTGAACGAGAATATCGATTCCCCGGTTGAAATCTCTTCCATGCCCGGGATATACAATTTTCCCCTCTCCGAGGTTGCAAAAGAGGCAAAAGAGACTGCGGACCTCGGGATCCCGGCAGTGATCCTTTTCGGAGTTCCTGCCTTCAAGGACGCTGAAGGGAGCTCTTCCTGCGGGGAAACCGATATTGTCCAGGAAGCTGTAAGGAGGATCAAAGCCGAACTTGGAGACCGACTTGTGGTGATCACGGATATCTGTATGTGTGAGTACACAAGCCACGGGCACTGCGGGATAATAGACTTTGAAACCAAGGAAATCCTCAACGACCCGACGCTCGAAGTCCTCGGGAAGATTGCTGTCAGTCATGCAAGAGCCGGGGCTGATATGGTAGCTCCTTCGGGAATGATGGACGGAATGGTAGACGCAATCCGACAGGCACTTGATTTCAGTGGGTTTGAGAATGTTCCCATAATGTCCTATGCCGCAAAATACCATTCCTGTTTCTACGGTCCTTTCAGGGAAGCTGCCGAATCCGGCTATTCTTTCGGAGACCGTTCGACCTACCAGATGGATCCTGCAAACAGTGACGAAGCGCTCAGGGAGGTAACTCTTGACGTGGCGGAAGGTGCAGATATCCTGATGGTAAAGCCTGCTCTCCCCTATCTGGATATTGTCTACAGAGTCAAGACCGAGTTCGACATGCCAACAGCCGCATATAACGTAAGCGGAGAGTATTCCATGATCAAGGCAGCCGCAGCTAACGGGTGGCTTGACGAGAAAAAAGCCATTTACGAGTCTCTTATCTCGATCAAGAGGGCAGGGGCGGATTTCATTATCACTTACTTTGCAAAAGATGCTGCCCGGATGCTGAAGTAAGAACTCCTTTTCAGGTATTCCCTTCTTCTGGAGCTTAGACCAGGGCTTCCTTCCCGGCTCCTTTTTGCATTTTATTTTTGAGCCTGCCTGTTAATTGCCTGTTAATTTTACCTGTATACTGTTCTTAAGGAGTGCTTCCATCGATAGCTGCTTAATAGGTGAAGGCTCTGTTGTTATAAAGATAAGTAGGGCATAGATAAAGATGGCTGGAACATAGATAAAGATGGCTGGGGCATAGATAAATATGGCTGGAGCATAGATAAAGATAAGTGGAAATGATAAGTGGAGTACAGGATGAGCATAACTTGATCCAGAAGCTTATTCAAAAATGAAAATTTGCTTTATTTTAATTTGCTCTGGTTTGCTTTAATTTGCTCAAGTGAGTCGGTTAACTCAATTGATTAAGTTAAGGTTTTAAATTAATCTGATAAATTCTTCAGGTGTTTTATCCCGAAATTATTTCGCGCTAAATATGTCGGTTGTAATCCCTTATCTTTTGTGAAACTTAATGGAAAAAAGATACGTTGGATCATTGCTCAAAAATCGAAAGGTGAATCTACCTCGACGATAGCTGAGATCCAGGGGATCTCAGCCCGTCGAGTTCAGCAGATCTACAAAGAATACGTTGAAACTGGTCAGCTTCCTCAAGTTGGCATTAATCTTGGAAGACCAAAGAACCCCTTATCCTCCTCTGATCAGGAATTGATTGACCAAACTTACTCTGATTATAAGTTTGGAGCCTGTTACCTTGAGATTCTCATCGAAGGCAAATATAATCGTAAGATATCTCATAACAGAATCCATAACTACCTACTTAGCATGGACCTTGCCAAGGAAAACCGAAAAAAGAAACAGAGAAGAAAATGGTGTAGATACGAACGCGAACACAGCATGTCTGCTGCACACATCGATTGGCATGAGAATCCCCTGTTAGGACTGCAAGTCTGTGCCATTCTTGATGATTCATCAAGAATGATAATTGCAGGTGGAGAGTACGTTCATTGCAACACGGAGAACACCATTAAAGTGATTGATGAACTTGTCAAAGAGTACTGGGACATATACCCTTTAAGAGAGCTCATTATGGATCATGGAAGTGAATTCGGGGCTCACAGGATTAATAAGGATGGTTCATGGGATAGTGACTTTAAAAGATGCATTGAAGAACTTGGAATCAAACCAATACTTGCAAGGGTAAGACATCCTCAGACAAACGGAAAAATAGAGAAATGGTTCGATACATATCAAAGGTTTAGAGGAGAGTTTGAATCATTTGAAGAATTCGTACAGTGGTATAACAAGAGGCCACATGGAGCTTTGAAACTTGAACAGTTAGAATCGCCACAGGAAGCATTCTGGAATAGATTACCAGTTGAGGCAAAGTTCAGAATAGGAGTGAGATTGTTTGGGTGGTGAAAACATGGACAAGAGGAAAAAAGTTTCAAAGCGAAATTATTTCAGGACAAAACAGATAAATTCTTCAGGTATTAGCCCTAGCTGCCTGATTATTGACGAGCTCATCCCAAAACTCAAAATTTGCTTCTTGAGCTTGTATTTCGAGTAATCAATCAAGCTCATGATCCTGAAAACAATCCTGAAAACAATCCTGAAAACAATCCTGAAAACAATCCTGAAAACAATCCTGAAAATTCCCAAAGATTAAGAATAAAGGTGACTTTTGGGATAGCCTCAATAAGAACAGGCATTAAATGGTTTGAAGCGAAATGGAACATTACAAGAAATGCTATTAATCAATTTATAAGAAGGTCAATCTATATCTTAACCTGAAAATTAAGAAAATTAAAAAGGTGCCTGCAAAGAAGGTAACTGCGTAATCCCTAATTATTATATTTGCAATGCTCTCATTTATATATAAATATCAAAGGCGAGACTGTAAGTCCTAGTTATTATATTAGCAATGCTAAGCAATTCGGAGGATACAGTCAGCAAGCTGACTCAGTCTATCTTAGATATGGAGTCATTTCTTGACACCATAACAAAAGACTCCATGGTCTTCAATATTTTTTGAGTATATCTTAATTTGTAAAAATGGAGTTCGGAAATAAGGAGATTTGGAACTACGGCTCTATCAATAACTGCTTAATAGAGGAAAGGTCTGTATAAGGATAAGTAACTAATACAGAAAAGAACACTAGCTTAATCCAGAGGCTCGTTATAATTTAGAATTTTCGATGCCTCTTCACTTTGATTTACATACTCAATTCAATTTATTTACACCCCCTTTATCAAACATTTAAGTCTATCCGGTGAGATTTCATGGTATCTGAGGTAACACTTGATAAGTCCCGACAGATGTATGAGAAAGCAAAGACCCTAATTCCGGGCGGGGTTAGCAGTCCGGTGCGCGCAATCAAACCCTATCCTTTCTATACAGCGTCAGCTGACGGTTCGAAGATAAGGGACCTTGACGGAAATGAGTACATTGACTACTGCCTTGCCTACGGGCCTGCTGTCCTCGGACACAACCACCCGGTGATAAAGGCAGCAATCAAAGAGCAGCTTGATAAGGGCTGGCTCTACGGGACTCCTACCGAGCTTGAGGTGACCCTCGCAGAAAAGGTCGCAGGCTATTATCCCAGTATTGATATGCTCCGTTTTGTTTCTACAGGGACGGAAGCCACCATGAGTGCGCTGCGCCTTGCTCGCGGCTTTACCCGCAAAAACAAATTTATCAAGATTGAAGGCGGGTTTCATGGCGCCCATGATGCGGTGCTCGTAAAGGCAGGTTCTGGGGCCACAACCCTTGGAGAGCCTGATTCCCTCGGCATCCCTGCCGATTTCACCAAATATACGCTGCAGGCTCCGTATAACGACATTGAAACAATGACCACGCTTGTGGAGAAGAACAGGGACGACCTTGCAGCAGTTATCATAGAGCCTGTGCTTGGGAATATAGGGCCTATCCTCCCGTTGCCTGGGTACCTGAAAGAACTCCGAAAACTCACAAAGGAGAATGATGTCCTGCTCATTTTCGATGAGGTCATTACCGGATTCAGGCTCGCAATGGGTGGGGCGCAGGAATACTTCGGAGTCGTGCCTGACATGACTACTCTAGGAAAGATTGTAGGTGGAGGCCTGCCCATCGGAGTCTTCGGAGGCCGCCGGGAAATTATGGAAATGATCGCTCCTTCCGGAGCTGTCTATCAGGCAGGGACCTTCAGCGGAAGCCCCTGTTCCGTGGCTGCGGGAATTGCCGTGCTTGATTACCTGAAAAAGGAAGATATTCACGCAAAGCTGAATTCAACCGGAGATTACATGCGCGCCGTGGTCTCGGAAATAGTTGAGGACGAAGGGCTTGACTATACGGTTTGCGGCATTGCCTCCATGTTCAAGATATTCTTCGGGGCCGAGCCCCATAATTACCAGGAAGCCCTGAAATGTGACAAGGAAGGCTACCTTTCCTTCTTCCACAGGATGCTTGCAAACGGGGTTTTCCTGCCTCCCTCCCAGTTTGAGACCAACTTCATATCTGCAGCTCACAGCGAGGAGGACATTGAAAAGACCCTTGAAGCTTATGTGGAAAATCTCTGAGGGCTTAGATCTGAGAACTCATGTCTCTCAGGATTTATCGTTGAAAACGTTTGAGGATTTTACATGATAATAGGTACCCGGGGCAGCCAGCTTGCGCTTGCCCAGACCGAAAATGTTGCACGCCTGCTTAAAGAGCGGGGCGTTGAAACCAGCATCAAGATCATAAAAACCAGCGGGGACCGGTTTACTGACCGCCCTCTGCATGCCGTATCCGGAGGAGTCGGGGCTTTTGTCCGGGAACTGGACGATGTCATGCTTGCAGGAGAAATCGATATTGCTGTCCATTCAATGAAGGACATGCCCACAATCCGCCCCGAAGGGCTCCCTACGGTTGCAGTTCTGAAGCGGGACACTCCTTTTGATATCCTGCTCACATACGACGGGACCACTCTTGACGAACTTCCCGAACAGGCCATTATAGGCACCAGTTCCCTGAGAAGGACTGCCCAGATCCGGCGGTATCGGCCTGACCTTATTACTCAGGAACTGCGGGGCAATATCGACACCAGGCTCAGGAAGCTCAAAGAAGGGCAGTATGATGGGATCCTGCTTGCAAAAGCCGGGCTTGAGCGCATGGGCTGGGAAATCGACGGAGAAATCCTTTCCCCGGATTTTTTCTGCCCTTCTCCTAACCAGGGCACGGTTGCAGTGGTTACGAGAGCAGATCCCGAGATTGAAGCTGCGGTTTCCGGGCTCGACCATACTGAGAGCCGGATTGTTACCGAAATCGAGCGCATCCTTATTTCCGAACTTGGAGGAGGCTGTACGACTCCGATCGGTTCTTACGCTGAACTTACCTCTGATAAGCAAGAAATCCATATCCGGGCTGAAGTCCTTTCCCTTGACGGCAAGGAAGATGTCCGGATTGACGAGTTTATTCCGATGCTTGGGGGGCTTGAGAAAGCCAGGGAACTCGGGCACAGGCTTGTGGAGATGGGCGGCAAGCGGCTTGCCGAAGAGGCGCTCCTTCAGATCTCCCGAAATGCGTGCGGTACGGAGAATTCGTTCGATTATTGATACAGAGCCTGCCTGCGGGCAGGAAATGGAGCTATCCAATGTATAATCTCACCGGACTTGAATTAAAAAATCCGACCATTCTTGCAGCCGGGGTGCTCGGGACAACCGGGGCTTCCCTCTGCAGGGTTGCGCGTGAAGGGGGGGCAGGCGCAGTTGTGACCAAATCCATAGGTCCGGCTCCCAAAACCGGCCACTCCAACCCCAGCATGATAAAGCTGGACTGTGGCTTTTTAAATGCAATGGGGCTTCCGAACCCTTCCTATCCAGGCTTCCTTCAGGAGCTTGAGTTTGCAAAAAATAACTCCGCGGTCCCGGTAATTGCAAGTATTTTCGGGGGGGCTCCTTCGGAATTTGCTGAGGTTGCCGAGGGGCTGCTTCCCGCAAAGCCTGACGCTTTAGAGCTGAATGTGAGCTGCCCCCACGCCGAAGGGTACGGGGCTGCAGTCGGTTCAAACCCCTGCCTGGTAGAGGCAGTGACAGCAGCGGTAAAGGACGTCGTCAACGTTCCTGTCTGGGTCAAGCTAACCCCCAATGTTGCAGACATTACCTGTATAGGGAATGCAGCCGAATCCGGGGGGGCGGATGCGGTTGTTGCGATCAATACCGTAAAAGGAATGGCTATTGATATCGAGTCCGGGTACCCGGTGCTTGGTAACCGTTCGGGAGGGCTTTCCGGAAAAGCTGTCAAGCCAGTAGCCGTCAAATGCGTTTACGATCTCTATACTGCCCTGGAAATTCCGGTAATCGGGGTGGGAGGAGTTTCGTCCTGGGAAGACGCTGTGGAGCTGATGATGGCAGGAGCTGCAGCTGTCCAGGTCGGGTCTGCGGTATATGACAGGGTGGATATCTTTTCTGAAATCGGGGCAGGAATAGAAGCCTTCCTCGAAAGAAAAGGCTATTCGGATATTCAGAAAATTATAGGGCTTTCCCACGAGATGGTCTGATGCTTCCTCTTAATGTTACAATAACACAGATAACTGAAGAATCCCCTCTGGTCAGGACTTTTTTCTTTGACCACAGGTTTGAGGATATGGATCCGGGCCAGTTTGTGATGGTCTGGGTCAGAGGCGTGGATGAGGTCCCCATGGGCCTTTCCAGAAATAATTCCATAACGGTCCAGAAGGTAGGCGAGGCGACTTCAAAGCTTTTTGAGTTAAAAGAAGGGGACTCTTTCGGACTCAGGGGGCCTTTCGGAAAGGGCTTTACCCTTCCCTCAAGAGGCGAAAAAGTCCTTCTTATAGCCGGCGGGGTCGGAGCTGCTCCTCTCTCACCTTATGCCGAGGCAGCCTCTGCCGCAGGTGCGGAAGTGCATACAATTCTTGGGGCGCGGAGTGCCGGAGACCTGCTTTTTGAATGGCGTTTCGAGGCTCTCGGAGATATCTATGCCTCTACAGATGACGGTTCAAAAGGCGTTAAAGGGTTTGTTACCGATGTCCTCAAAGGGCTTGATGTTGCAGCTTATGACCGAATTGCAGTCTGCGGTCCTGAAATAATGATGGCTTCGGTGTTCAGGCTCCTTGAAGAGAGGAAGGTTCTGGAAAAGGCAGAGTTCAGCCTCCACCGCTATTTTAAGTGTGGCATCGGCGTCTGCGGGGCGTGCTGCATAGACCTGTCAGGACTCCGGGTCTGCAAGGACGGGCCTGTGTTTTCCGGGATTCAGCTCCTTGGTTCGGAGCTCGGGAAATATTCACGGGACGCCAGCGGGCGAAGAATTAAAATTTAAGTTTCGATATATCCTTTTAAAAAATGAAAGAGAGCAGGTAAACAGCTCCGTGAAAACAGGACGAGGACGGTAAAACTATGATTGGAAGGTTCAGGTCAGGAGATAATGTTTTTTATGGAGAAATCGAAGATGGGCGGGTGTATCCCAATGGAGGGGTCTCGGCCGGGACATTCGAACTTTCGGAACTTCGGGTTCTACCTCCTTCTTTTCCCTCTAAAATCGTCTGTGTCGGCCTGAACTATAAGGACCACGCAGACGAGCTTTCCATGGAAGTCCCTGAAAATCCTATTCTCTTTTTAAAGCCCCCATCTGCGGTTATAGGGCATGGAGACAAGATCATTTACCCTGCATCCAGTTCTCAGGTGGATTACGAAGCTGAACTTGCAGTCGTGATCGGAAAGCGCTGCAAAAACATTTCCGCCGAAAAGGCTGAGGACGTGATCGCAGGCTATAGCTGTTTTAATGATGTGACTGCCCGTGATCTTCAGCAAAAGGACGGACAGTGGACAAGGGCAAAGAGTTTTGATACCTTTGCGGCATTCGGACCTTATATTGTTTCTACGGACGAAATTGATGTTTCTGACCTGAAGATCTCCTGCAGGGTAAACGGGGGAACCAGACAGGAGTCGAGCACCTCAAACCTTATTTTTGACATTCCTTTTCTTATCGAATTCATCACCGAGATTATGACCCTGGAAGTTGGGGATGTAATTGCTACCGGGACACCTCCTGGAGTTGGAGAACTGCAGAGAGGGGATACCGTAGAAGTCGAGATCCAGGGAATCGGAACACTTAGAAACGAGGTTGTCTGATGCTGCTTGAGCATATTGGAACTGAACTTGACCTTACGGAACGCCACCTGATAGTGCTTAAAAAGGTAATTGAAGAAGGCCCCATAGGAATCCTCAAACTTGCAGAAGTTACCGGGATGCAGAACCACAAGGTGCGTTATTCCCTCAGAGTCCTTGAGCAGGCAAATCTTATCAAGCCTTCAGCTCAGGGAGCTGTACCCGGGGATGCTGTCCCTAAATTCCTGCAGAACTTTGAGCGAGACCTGAGTAAAATCAATGAGAAAGTGTCCCGCCTCCGGGAGATTGAAGCTTCAATCCCGAAGTAAATGCCCTCAAGGTAAATGTCCTTAAGGTAAATGCCCTCAAGGTAAAGGTTCTGATTTTGAAAAGCCTTTTCAAGACACTCGTTTTTACTGTTTGGATTTTTCTATGGAGTCCCGGGCTTCGGTGACTTTTTATAATCCTATTTACATGTTTTTCCGCAATCATCGGATTCGGCTCATTTTATGGATTTCTCCTTTTGGGGTTTATCCTCTGAGTTGGACCTGCGTGATATTTCTATCCCATCCGATCAAGATTTAATTCGTGTTTGATACCGACCAAGATTTAATTCGTGTTTGATACCGACCAAGATTTAATTCGTGTTTGATACCGATCAAGATTTAATTCATGTTTGATAATCCATTTAAGGTTTAATTCATGTTTATTGATTCAATCAAGATTTAATCCTTGTTTATTTCAGGAGAAACTCCTATGACCTTAAGTCCTGAAGATCTTAAAACAATAGAAAAATACGCCCTTCAAAATGCTGTAAAATACGAAAAAGCCCCTCAGTCCAAAGCTGTAATGGGCAAGGTAATGGGGGAGTGTCCCCAGCTGAGGGCCAATCCTGGGGCCGTCTCGACGGCACTTAAATCCATTGTTTCTGAAATCGCTAAAGGAAACCCCGAAGCCTGGAAAACCCGGCTGTCGGAAATTGCCCCCGAGCTAATAGAAGCCCTGAATGTAAAGAAAGAGCCTGAGAAGGGTTTAAAGCCCCTCGAAGGGGCAGAGCCCGGAAAAGTCGTAATGCGTTTTGCTCCGAACCCCAATGGGCCCGGGACCCTGGGCAGTGCAAGGGGTATGGTGGTCAATTCCGAGTACGTAAAGATGTATAAGGGCAAGTTTGTCCTGCGCTTTGACGATACCGATCCTGATATTAAGCGCCCCATGCTTGAAGCTTATGACTGGTACCTGGACGACTTCAAATGGCTCGGGGTCGTGCCTGACCGGGTTGTCTACGCTTCGGACCATTTCCCCATCTATTACGATTATGCAAGAAAGCTGATCGAGATGGGCAAAGCCTATGTCTGTTTCTGTAAAGGGGAAGACTTCAAAAGGTTAAAGGACGCCAAGCAGGCCTGTCCGCACAGGGACACGAGCCCTGAAGAAAACCTCATGCACTGGGAAAAGATGCTTGCCGGGGAATATGAAGACCAGCAGGCAGTGCTCCGGATTAAGACCGATATCGAACATAAGGATCCTGCGCTGAGGGACTGGGGGGCATTCAGGATCAGAAAGATGTCCCACCCCCGCGCTGAAATCGGAAACAAATACGTTGTCTGGCCCCTTCTGGACTTTGCAGGCGCAATCGAAGACCATGAGCTCGGCATGACCCATATCATTCGGGGTAAAGACCTTATAGACAGCGAAAAGCGGCAGGGCTACATCTACAAATACTTCGGCTGGACCTACCCGAAAACAACTCACTGGGGCAGGGTCAAGATCCACGAGTTCGGGAAGTTCAGCACGAGCAGCCTCAGGAAAGCCATTGAAGCCGGAGAATACAGCGGCTGGGATGACCCCAGGCTTCCCACAATAAGGGCAATCCGACGCCGTGGAATACAGGCTGAAGCCCTTAAAAAGTTCATGATCGAAATGGGAGTCGGGATGACTGATGTGAGTATCAGTATGGAGTCCCTTTATGCCGAAAACCGCAAAATCGTGGACCCCGTTGCAAACAGGTACTTCTTTGTCTGGGCTCCTGTAGAACTGGAAATTGCAGGTATGGAGCCTACGGTTGCAAAACTTCCGCTCCACCCGACTGATCATTCCAGAGGTGTAAGGGAAATCGCCGTGGGAAATAAGGTGCTTGTCTGCGCTGAAGACGTTGAAAAGCTGGAACTTGGTTCCGTCATCCGCTTAAAAGATTTCTGCAACATCGAAATCACTTCCCTTTCCCCGCTTCAGGCAAAACACTCTGATGTCTCTCTCGAAGCCCTTAAAAAAGCAAAAGCAAAGATCGTCCACTGGGCTCCAGTTGACGGAATTTCTGTTAAAGTGCGCGGCCCAGAAGGCGATCTTGAAGGAATCGGAGAAAAAGGAATAGTGGGAGAACTTGACAAAATTGTACAGTTTGAACGTTTCGGCTTCTGCAGAATTGATGCCGTAAGCGAAGAAAAAGTTGTGGCGTACTTTGCCCACAAATGATTAAGGGAAAATTTGCTTTCAATAACTAAGGGTAAATTTTATCCACAAATAATTAAGGGAATAAAGAAGGGCAGGAAAAAGACAGAAAGGCTATCCCTTCCGTTTCCTTCTCTTTTTTCGATTTTAAATTAGTTTTATCTTTTCCGTTTCAGGATATAAGCCGCTCCTGTTGCCAGAACCGCAAGTCCCAGGCTAGGCCCGGGGGCTCCGTTTTCTTCTTCGGCCTCGGTTTCGGGAGTTTCCTCCCCTTCACCCGCAGTTTCGTTTACTTCTTCCGTTACCGCTTCAAGAGGGGTTTCAGTCACATTGGCTGCTCCTTCCCTGTCTTCCAGGCCCTGCTCGTAAGCTTCGGCATCCAGTTCGTTTTCGAGGGCTGTGACCGCAGCCGGGACTTTCGGATAAAGCGGGGAGTTGTCGGTCCCACCTCCGCTTACCTCGTATGAGGCATCGCATATCCCATTGCTGTTTTCATCCACGCAGGTCTCACTGTAGCCGGTGCCTTCAAGGTCTGCCCAGAAATTTCCGCCAATATACGGGCCCCGGATAAGGTTACTTTTGGTTGAAAGGGTACTATGCCAGTTATTATCTGAATTTACGGTGTTTTCCTCGACATTTTCGGCGTTTTTGAAGTAGTTATTATAAATGATGTTCTTGCTGCTCTCTTTAAGGGAGATTCCGTACTCGTAGTTGTAAGCGATGAGGTTGTCCTGGATCGTGTTTGAGTCCGAGCCTTCGAGCCTTATCCCGACTTCGTTCAGGGTCATGGTGTTGCCGTTTATGTTATTGGTCCCCGCATTCTGCAGCAGAATTCCGTATTCCGAGTTTTTTGCCAGGTTATTGTTGATATAGCAGTTATTGACTCCTGTCAACAAAATCCCGGCTTTATTCGAGTCTTCGACTCCAAAGCCGCTGAAAGTCGCCCTGTCCGCAGTTATCTCCACGGCACTTTCTGCAGGGTCCGCTGCCTTTACAATCGTATTCTCAGGGTTTCGCGAGTCCGACCAGATCCTGACCTGCTTGTTGATTTTGAGGTTTTCATTGTAAGTCCCCTGGCTCACAAAAATAGTATCTCCGTCGTTTGCGGCGTCCACTGCAGCCTGTATTGTGGCATAGCCCCCTTCTGCCTCAGGGTTCACGTTCAGGTTTGCTGCGGAAATGGCAGTGCATGTTGTGCATATGACTGCCAGGATAAATGCCACTGAGACGATTTTCAACGCCTGTAAATGCCTTTCTTTTATTCTTTCCATCTTTAGTTTCTCCCTTTACTTTTCCTTTTCTTTTGGTTTTTTTCATTAGGTTATATCTATTTAGAAACCGCTAAACTTCTTTTTTTCGAATTTAACCTCTTTTTCAGGAACGGATTTTTATCAGGTTTTCAAGAATGAATCCTGTTTATTTTTTAGGAGATAAGTCTTGCAATATTTTGTCAGGAAAAGAATTTTGTCCTGAAAAGATATATTTTTTGAATCACAATTTCTGAACAATCCTTCTTAAAAAGTAGGGTCCAAAGCTTGCAGGAGTGAAATTTGTCTAAAATAAACGCTGAGGATTTCCAGATTTTTTTGGTCAACCGGACATCTGCGCCTCTCAGGTCCAGAAATATAAATTGTGGCATAATGTTCTGAAGCCTCATCAGTCCTGAAAACTAATAAGACCTGAAGTCTGATAAGGCCTGAAGCCTGATATGGACTGAAACCCGATGGGGACTGAAATCCGACCGCCTTTAAAGGTCCGTAGTTTCAAATGCCTGCAGGCACAAAATAAAACCTAAAACCATAAACCTAAAACCCTTATATCTGAATCGTTTTATTATTGTCTCGAATGGAGGCTTAAAATGGATGAGAAAATTGCGCCCCAACTTGAAGAGCTAACCAGGGCGCTTGGAGACCTTGAAAAAACCGGCATCCGGACAGAATTCGATAAACTTCTTGCTTATCGCGTCCCTCCGGAGCTTGCAAAGGAGAGTATCCTCCGAAAGTTTGGGGGAAAAAGAAAAATCCTGAAGGTAAAAGACCTTTCGGCTTCCCTGAAGAATATCGAAATAACCGGCAGGATCCTGGACCTCGGGGAAAAGGCAATCCGCCCTCAGGAAGGGGTTCAGGAAAGTCCTTCCAGGTTGTACACCGGGGTTCTTGCAGATGAAACGGGTTCGGTCATGTTTTCCTCCTGGAAGGAGCTTCCGGGTTCGATCGGAGATGTTCTCAATATCCGGAACGCCTATACCCGCCTCTGGCAGAACCGGATAAGGCTATCCATAGGGGAGCAGTCTCTGGTATCTATAGTTCCCAATTCTTCCATTCCGCCGCTTTCCGAACTTTCCGAAAGCCCCGCAAAAAAATTGATTGATATAGGCGCTGCGGATTTCTCCGTAAGTACCGTTGCCTGCGTACTTCAGCTTTCTCACAGGGAAGTCCTGGTCAGGGGAAAGCAGTCTAAGGTGATTTCCGGCGTGCTTGCAGATGAGACTTCCAGACTGCCTTTCACCGCCTGGGTCGAACTTCCGGGCATCGACATTGGAAGCTTAATCCGGGTCGAAGGAGCCCAGATCCGCATGTTCAGGGGAATGCCTTCGATCAACCTCGTCAGCAGTACCAGAGTCTCTTTGGTCGGGCCTGAAGAAGCCGAAAAACTTGCTTTCACTTTCGAGTCCGCAGCAAAAGAACCTGCCCTCCTGAAAATTGAAGAAATCGCCTCAAGAGACAGCATGTTTGACGTAGCTACTGCAGGCAACGTTGTTTCGGTCAGGCCGGGGTCGGGAATAATTACCCGCTGCCCCGAATGCAGCCGCGTGGTCCAGAAAGGAAACTGCAGGGTGCACGGCAAGGTGGAAGGCATAAGGGACATGCGGATCAAGGCCGTGCTGGACGACGGGACAGGGGCAATGTTCGTTATGTTTCCGAGGGAACTCGCTGAAACCATCTACGGAAAGACCCTTGAGGAAGCTGAACAGCTGATGTTTTCCGATATTTCCAAGGATGCGGTTTACGAAGACCTGAGAAGGTTCCTTACCGGGCGTTATCTTGCAGTGCGCGGGAATGCTTCACAGGGGGAGTATGGGATTTCTTTTGTTGCGGAAAGCTCCTGGGTGCCTGAAGATGACCTTGCTGTCAGGGCAGTTGAGCTGCTACAAAGGCTCGGGCAGGACGAAGAAGATTCCGGCTTCGAAGGAGGAATTAACCTTGCTTAAGAGGGAAGTTGCAAAAAGGGTTTTTGCAAAGGAATTCGAAGCCTGCAGGGAGCTTGAGAAGTCCGCAAGGCAGGCGTCCGAACTCGCGGATTCGAAGTCCCCCAACCTGCTTATCAGCCCTCTGGGGCTTATTCTCAACCGGGTCTTTGTTGTCGGGGTGCTTACCGAACTCGACAGCATAGGCACGCAAAATGAAATGTGGAAAGCCAGGATTGTTGATCCTACAGGCGCTTTTACGGTATACGCAGGGCAATACCAGCCCGATGCATCCATTTTCTTTTCAATGGTCCGGGTCCCTATTTTCATAGCCCTTACCGGAAAAGCCAGAATTTACGAGCCCGAACCAGGTTCGGTTTTTATTTCTATCCGGGCAGAAGAGGCAAATGTTGTGGATGAAGAGATCCGCAATAGATGGGTTGTGGATACCGCAGAACAGAGCGTTGACAGGCTGGAGGCTTTTTCGGAAGCTCTTGAAGTCGGATACCGTGGAGAGGCCCTCAGGGAATACCTGCTTGAGAGGGGAGTTTCCGAAGAGTTTGCGGAGGGGATTTCTATTGCCCTTGAAAGGGAACGCTTCCCCCGGGAGTTTGCAAGACAGCTCAGGGCTTCTATCAGGGAAGGGCTTAAAGCTCTTGATTTTGAAGCCGAAGGCACTGCAGAAGCTGCCGACCAGAAGGAGTTCGTCCTTGAACTGCTCAGGGAAATGGGCGGAAACAAGGGAGTTGATTACGCTGCTTTTGTAGATAGTGCGGTCGCAAAAGGTGTCCCTGAAGAGGTAGTAGAGGAAGTTGTCCGCTCTCTTCTTGCGGGAGGGCAGTGTTACGAGCCCAGGATCGGGATCATAAGGCTTGTGGGTTGACCTTACGGGCAGGACTTAAACGCTCCTGATGAGGAAAAATTTGCCACCAAAAAATGTGACAATGCTTAAGTGTGATTAAGTTATTTGATATCCTTTGTTAAAATTTAGCATCTCACGTTTATAGTATTTATCTGGAGAAATTGACATGAAAGTATTAGTCAGCGACTCACTCTCCAATGAAGGTTTGGAGATCCTAAAAGAGCACTTTACTGTTGACGTTAACACCGGTCTCTCCGAAGATGAGCTGGTGGAAAAGATCGGGGAATACGATGCCCTCGTAATACGCAGCGGCACCCAGGTTACTCAGAGAGTAATCGAGGCTGCTGACAACCTGAAGATTGTCGGAAGAGCGGGAGTCGGAGTCGACAATGTCGATGTGGACGCAGCCACAAAGAAAGGAATTATCGTGGCCAACGCTCCCGAAGGAAACATGATTTCGGCAGCAGAACACACAATTGGCATGATGATGGCGATGTCCAGGAATATCCCTCAGGCCAATGCTTCCCTGAAAGGCAGGGAATGGAAGCGCAACAAGTTCATGGGCGTTGAGGTCAAGGGTAAGACTCTGGGAATTATAGGGCTCGGAAGAATCGGGTCTGAAGTTGCAAAGCGGGCTTCAGGGCTTGAGATGAACCTCATGGGATACGACCCCTTCATCTCCGAGAAGCGGGCTATGGAACTCGGAGTCAAGCTGGCTACGGTTAATGAGATCTCAAAAGAGGCTGACTACATCACTGTGCACACTCCCCTTATCAAGGAGACCCGAAACATCCTCGATGACGAGCAGTTTGACCTCATGAAGTCAGGAGTCAGGATACTCAACTGCGCACGCGGCGGTATTATCAATGAAGCAGCTCTGGTAAGAGCCCTCGAAAGCGGGAAGGTAGGCGGGGCAGCCCTGGACGTATTTGTCGAAGAGCCTCCTTTTGGCAGCCCTCTTCTCAACTTTGACAATGTTATCGTAACTCCTCACCTCGGAGCCTCCACCCAGGAAGCTCAGGTTAATGTTGCAATCGATATCGCCAAAGAAGTTGTTTCCGTCCTTACCGGCGGGCTTGCAAAGAATGCAATCAATATTCCGTCCGTAAAGCCCGAAGCTATGGCAGTCCTTGCCCCGTATATCAGGCTTGCAGAACTCATGGGCAAGATTGCAGGGCAGCTCGTGGACAGCAACTACGAAAAAGTAGAAATCGGGTATAATGGGGAAATCTCAGGAAAAGATACCAGGCCCCTTACGGTTTCCGCCCTCAAAGGCCTGCTTGAGATGGCTCTCGGAGCCGGGGTAAACTATGTCAATGCCCCTGCCCTTGCGAAGTCCAGACAGATCGCAGTTGTGGAAAGCAAGTCCGAATCCGCAGAAGAGTATTCTTCCACTGTCAGCATCAAACTCTCCAGCGGAGAAACCGCAAAGCTGGTTGCAGGAACCGTTGTTGGAGATGAGCCCAAGATTGTTTCCATCGATGAGGACAGGGTAGACATTTTCCCTGCAGGCCGCATGATCTTTGCCAAGCACATTAACAAGCCGAACGTTATCGGACCCTGCTGCATGGTGCTCGGGAAAAACAACATCAACATTTCAGGTATGCAGGTCGGCAGGTCAGAAGTCGGTGGCGTGACCATGATGGTCCTTAATGTGGACACCGATGTCTCCGATGCGATCCTTGATGAGGTCAGGCAGGTCCCAGGCATCCTCAATGCCAAGCTTGTGACCCTCTGATTCAAAAAATCTTCTGCTTCGGCACGGGATTAGAGCTGATTTCTGTGCCGGAGACATTTACTTTTCCAGGAATTCCTTATATATGAAACGCGCTCGGGACGGACTCATATACTGTCCAGTCCTTCCATGTGCAGTTATTTTCCGATTATTTTTCGAGGTTCGTGAATGGAAGAACTTAAACGTGTTGTTTCGGCTCCTTTTAAGAAAAATCTTGTAGCTTCCCTCCCGGAAAAAGACTTTGAGTTTTCCCTTGCCTTTGACCTGAAATGGTTTTCTCCAAAGGTTGCTTCTGAGGTGAAGAGCCGCGCCCTTGAAGCAGGTCTGCTTTCCCTTAAAAACGGTGCCCTTTTTCCCGGTTTTGAGGTTGAAAGTGTCCGGCTTCCTCATGCGTACAAGCCACCGGAGGGTTTTCTCGAACTCAAAGAGAAACCCGGAAAACCGGGAAACTCTTCTGCGGGACGTCAAAAGGAAGACATATCCTTTGAACAGATCCTTGACTTCGTTTCCGCGGACACGGGCCTGAACCGGCAACGGCTTGTTGCCGAAATCAATTCCATGCAGGACCGGCTTTCTTATCTTGTGGACATCCGGATAGTGGCCTTAATTGTTGCAAAGAAGTTCGGATGCGATATAGACGGGGTAATCGGGAAGGTTTCGAAGGCGGTTCTTGGCTCTTCTTATTAACGAAGCTATTCGTTTTTCTGGTGGGGACCGGAAGGTTTGGATGAGAGTGTGCCTGCAGGATAATTTTGTTTGGTGGGTTTCATAAATTGCTATGAACTGTTTCCATAATCGGGGGCGCCGACATCTCCGGCGTAGTTATCTCTACATATGCGCCTGTTCCGGCATTATCCAGCTCTGCCATAATCTTATCCAGGTCGCCGCAGGTGGTAGCCTTCCTTATCACCCAGCCACTACAGCCAAGTGCCTCCGGCAATTTATGATATTGCCATTGTGCCAGGTCATTGTAACAGTAATCTAACTTCCTGGATAGCATCCTTTCTATCAGGTAGCCGTGATTATTCAGCACGAAAATAATAGGTTTCAAGCCATAGCGGTAAAACTGGCTTACCTCCTGAGCAGTCATCTGGTGCGCCCCTTCTCCCGTTATAAGGATTACTCGCCTGTCCGGGGCAGCCAGTGCGGCCCCGAAGGAAGCCGGAGTAGCCCAGCCTATCGCACCCCAGAGCGTCTGGCTGTGGAGCCTGGCTCCTTCAGGTAAAAATACTGGCAGTAAGCCATAGAAAGATGTGCCTGAGTCCGCTATGATGATATCGTCAGGCTTAAAAAATTTCGTGCAGCTCGCGTACAGGTAATCAGCAGTTATCGGGCTGCCGGCATCTACTTCTGGCGTTGCGGGCTGCCTGGCCGCAGGTCCCCTGATATCAGTACGCTTACGAAGTCTTCTGGCGAGTTCCTCCAGCACATCGGACATTTTCAGATTGGTATAACCGGCATATCCTATATGGACATCGTAAGGCACGATACTGATGATGCGGTCTCTGTCCAGTTTTGCCGTGAACATGCCCGTATTAACATCAAACAGAATAGTGCCTATAGTAAGTACGCAGTCGCAGGATTCCACGAACTCCCTGATTTCGGGATTCACAAGCTGTCCCATATATAGTCCGAGATAGGAGGGATTAGTTTCGTCGATTACTGATTTATCCATCGGCATGGTCACATAAGGCAAGCCCGAAGCATTAACAACTTCAGTGGTCAGGTCCTTGAGCCCGAAGCGGTCAACAAAGATACCCGGTATAATACAGGCTTTCTCTGCACCAGATAACCTGTTTATAATGGTTGAGACTGCTTCTTCCAGTACTTCAGGGTCGCTTTTTACAGGTACGTTTGCCGGTGCCTGGGAAGATAAGATCTTTTCATGCACATGTGAGATGTTTTCATGTACATAGTCGTGAGGTATGGCAATGTAGACTGGACGGCGGTATCCCAGGGCTGCCGCAATGACGCGCTCGACTTCTTGAATGCAGTTTCCCGGGGTGAGCATTGTCTTAGCACATACTGCCGGCGTAGCCATGGTCATGAACTGATCGAACTCTCCGTTGCCAAACGTATGATGTACTAAGGCATTTCTTTCCTGAACCGGCGTTGCCGGCATTCCGACAATATGGAACACCAGATTGTGCTCCGCGTAAGAGCCTGCTATGCCGCATAGTGCGGATAATTCCCCCACCCCAAAGGTAGTGGACAGCGCTGACATGCCATTGATACGGGCATAACCGTCGGCAGCATAAGCAGCGTTTAGCTCATTACAACAGCCTATCCATCGCAGCTCTTTATCATCACAAATGGCGTTATTGATGGGAAATGCATAGTCCCCTGGCACACCGAAAATGTCCCTGATGCCCAGCTGCTTTAATCGATTCAGAAGATATTGAATAACTGTCTCAGGCATGATATACCACCAAAGTCATGTTTGATTGTTTCACCTTTTTGGACCGGAATCCGTATTCATCAATCCGCAAAAATTTGATTTCTGTACGTGTCAACCCGAATTTTGATGCCGACTATTCGGAAACATTTGCAGTCAACGTGCCCATGCCGCTGAGCCCTGATAGTGACCGCTGCACTATAAAAGGCGGGGCAACCGGGCGGGGATAGCCCGGGCCAATCGCGCGGTTTTCTTAGTTTTGCAGCTCGACCAACTGTCAGTCTTCCATTCTGACATTTTCAAAGCAATCCGATGTTCGTCTGGCGCTTGTTCTCAGATCGGATACTAACTCTACACGACATTGATCATTACCCAAAATCGATCGTTACCTCAACGTTGACCGTTCCCCAATTATTATAATTCCTCTAATTATAAAAAGCAGGACTAATTAAAAAATAGTTGTCCTTCTTTAATACATTCCCGGCTTTCTTAAATTGGCTTTGAAAGTCGGCTTTGTCCGGTATGCTGTATGTCACCTCAGCTGGACGTGCCAGTGCAATTTTAATTCGTGTAGCACTTTGGGATGTACGGGTTGATAGTGCAAGAATGAATATTTCCAGGAACTACTGCTGCACATAATCTTTATGTACTAGAAATGTTATTCACATCATACCAATCCGACTAATCGCTTGATTTTTAATTTACTGCCCTGGCAGTTCTGGCGATGTTCGAACGCGATAGGGAATTTTTTTCCGCGTGAGTGAGATTTCATAAAAATCTTGCGGAGGAACATACATTGGGTAAAAAATCACTTGTAAAACTAACAAGAAAAACGAATCCAAGAATCGTTTCCCTGATTCTTACCCTGAAAGAGAGGGCAAATGGAGATTCTGCCCCTATCTGGAAGGATATAGCGAAACGTCTTGAGGCGCCGTCCAGAAACTATGCGGCTGTGAATATAAGCAAAATCAACAGGCATACTGCTGAAGATGATGTTCTGCTTATCCCCGGAAAGGTTCTGGGTGCAGGGCTTCTTGATCATCCTGTTACGATTGCGGCTTTGACATTCAGCGATTCCGCATTTGAAAAAATCACTGAAGCCGGCGGGAAGTGCCTGAGTCTCGAAGAGATCATGGAAGCAAATCCGAAAGGATCCGGTATCCGGATATTCCGCTGAGGTGTTGAAGATGACGGTTATCGATGCAAAAGGACTTATTCTGGGGCGTCTTGCAAGTTCAGTTGCAAAACAGCTGCTTTCAGGAGACGAGAAGGTTTATATCATAAATGCCGAGCAAGCCATCATTTCTGGTTCAAGGGCAGCCACTCTGAGAGAGTACCGGGAAACCCGGGAAAGAGGTGCAACGGAATTCGGGCCTTACTTCCCGAAGCGTCCGGACCGCATTCTGAAGAGGACTATTCGTGGCATGTTGCCCTATAAGAGAGCAAGAGGCAGAGACGCAATGTCCAGGCTCAAAGTCTATGTAGGTGTCCCCTATGAACTTAAGGGCGCTGAAACGGTCACCATTCCGGACGCCGATATGAGGCTTCTGAGTTCCAGCAGGTATGTGGAGCTTGGTGAAGTGAGCCAGAAAATGGGTTCGAAGTTCTAATGGGTGAGTCCTCATGGTCAAAGTAGTTAATTCATCTGGAAAGCACAAGACTGCAACTGCACGTGCAACAGTCATGAAAGGTACCGGTAAGGTCAGGATCAACAAAATTCCGCTCGAGCTCTACACCCCCGAGCTTGCAATGATGAAAATCTCCGAACCACTGCTGATCGCAGGAAACGATGTTGTTTCCGGGCTAGATATCAATGTTGATGTTCGGGGTGGCGGGATCATAGGGCAGGCCAACGCAGTAAGAACTGCAGTTGCCCGAGGTATTGTGGAATGGACAAATGACACTGCCATCAGAGACAACTTTGCAGCCTATGACCGCAATTTACTTGTAAGCGATTCCAGGCAGAAAGAATCCAAGAACTTCGGTGGACCTGGAGCAAGGGCTAAATATCAGAAATCTTACAGGTAAGGAAAAATATGATCCCAGTCCGATGTTTCTCATGTGGAAAAGTAATCTCTAACTATTGGGATGAGTACAAAAGACGCGTCACCGACGGCGAAGGATCTGCTGCAGTGCTGGATGATCTAGGGATCACCCGCTACTGCTGCCGCAGAATGTTCCTCAGCCACGTTGAGCTTGTTGACGTGCTTTCACCGTACCAGTAAGGGACCGTAGGGTAGCTTGGTCCATCCTTCGGCGTTCGGGACGCCGTAACCTGAGTTCGAATCTCAGCGGTCCCATTTCCCTTTTTAATGGGTACTGGTTTTCAGGTGTATGTACTGACTATTAAATCTATCATGCTTCTCGATTATTGGAATTCATCGGAGCGTTTTTAAGTTTCAGGGTGATCTGTTGGTCAAGGAAAAGTATACCCGGTTCGAGCGTGCACGAATTGTAGGTGCAAGAGCATTGCAGATAGCAATGGGGGCTCCTGTCCTGGTTGATGATGACGGGCGGCTGGACCCCCTGGGTGTAGCCATTGCAGAGTTGAAGGCCGAAATTATTCCTATAACGGTCAAACGTAAGAAAAGCTGAAAAACGTAATGGGATACATTTCAGATGCTAAATGCGTTTTATTGTTGATTCTATATTTTATGAGGTGACTTTATGGAGGAAATTGAGCAGACAGGGCAGGAGGAAACCGGAGCACAGCCTATGCCTGAAGAAGATGTTGTGGCTGAAGCAAAACCTGCACTTGAAAAGGAAGCCGCAGTAAAGACCGGATCTATACCTTCAGAATCGGAAGATGAAACTGCTTCTCACAAAGAGGGGTCCACTTCCCTCGTATCCATTGATGAGTACCTGGCAGCAGGTGTTCACATCGGTACACAGCAGAAAACTCAGGATATGATGCGTTTCGTATACAGGGTCAGAACTGACGGGTTATACGTCCTTGATATCCAGTCCACAGACGAAAGGATCAGAGTTGCATCCAAATTACTTTCTCACTATGACCCTGCCAGAATCCTTGTAGTATCTTCAAGGCAGTATGGGCAGCACCCTGCCAGAATGTTCTCAAGAGCACTCGGTACAAGGGCAATGCTCGGAAGGTTTATCCCGGGTTCCCTTACAAACCCTCAGATCCACGGTTTCTTTGAACCGGACGTTATTATCGTAACCGATCCGGCCGGAGATGCCCAGGTCCTGAAGGAAGCTTCAAGCATTGGGGTACCTGTTGTAGCACTCTGTGACACCAACAACCTTACCTCAAATGTGGACCTCGTAATCCCGACAAACAACAAAGGTAGAAAAGCCCTTTCTCTTGTCTACTGGTTACTTGCAAGGGAAGTCTCCAGACTCAACGACACCCCCTTCAATTACGAGTTGACCGACTTCGAAACTCCTCTCTGATCCCGGAACATCCGTCCTGCATACTGCAAGCATTTATAAAAATTGCCCATATCTTATATTATGGGTGATTGGAAATGAGACAGCCAGCAGTTGCAGGGCAGTTCTATCCTCTGCATTGTGAAAATCTGGAGAAAGAGCTTACACGTTGTTTCGAAGGTCTGGAGATCAGGGAACGAGAAGTCTTTGGGGCGGTTTGCCCGCATGCCGGGTATATCTATTCCGGGAAAGTGGCGGCACATGTTTATGCAACCCTCCCTGAAGCCGATACCTATGTCCTTTTCGGTCCCAACCACACCGGGTACGGTTCGCCGGTATCATTATCCAGGGAAACGTGGAAAACTCCCCTGGGAACTATTGATGTTGACCTCGAACTTGCCGACGGATTTCTCGGGAGCATCGTTGATACGGATGAACTGGGGCATACATACGAGCATTCTATTGAAGTCCAGCTTCCTTTCCTTCAGTACCGTTTCGGACGTGATTTTAAAATTCTTCCAATCTGCATGGGCATGCAGGATAAAGATACGGCAGTTGAGGTGGGAAGCCTTGTTGCCGACCTTGTTTCCGAAAGCGGGAAACGTGCGGTAATCATAGCGTCCAGTGATTTTACTCATTATGAAACTGCAGAGCATGCAAGGGAGACGGATTCCGAGGTTATAGATGCTATCCTGAAGCTCGATGTCCCTGGCATGTATGACAGCCTCTATCGAAGAAACGCCTCTGTATGCGGATACGGGCCTATTGCAGCAATGCTTTCGGCTTCTCAAAAACTCGGAGGTTCCAGGGCAACCCTGCTTGAATATGCAAACAGCGGGGACGTTTCCGGAGATATGAGTGCAGTTGTCGGATACGCTGCGATTATTGTGGAGTGAGTAATGATTGCGGAGTAAATCTCACGACAACAAAGTATTCTCATTTTTTATTATACGAAAAATACCCAATACGGAAAACACCCGGGATGAGGTTCAGGTAGGGTAAGTTTTTTTATAGATTTTTTACTTTTACATATGGTCGGCCTTTTCGAGGATAAGGTTCATTAATTTATATGCCCAAATTCACCAAAACTTAAAAATTTTTGAGGAATAATATGATTTCGTGTTCTGCCCCCGGGAAAATCTATCTTTTCGGAGAACATGCGGTTGTTTACGGAGAAACCGCAATAGGATGTGCAATTGAATTAAGGACCCGTGTGCGGGTGGAATTATGTGACTCTATAATAATTCAGTCGGAAATTGGCCGAACAGGGATTGATTTTGAAAAACATCCTTATATCTCCGCAGTGGTTGAGAAAATGAGTGAAATAGTGCCAATAGATGGTGTTCATCTGAAAGTTAATTCTGAGATTCCTGTAGGCTCGGGACTCAGTTCCTCTGCCGCTGTTACGATTGCAAGTATAGGTGCACTCAATAAAATGTTTGGTTGTGGTCTCTCTCTAGAAGAAATCGCTAAAATGGGGCATGAAATCGAAATACAGGTACAGGGAGCTGCAAGTCCGACTGACACTTATGTTTCTACATTCGGAGGGGTTGTGACCATTCCCGATAGGAAGAAGCTGAAAACGCCTGATTGCGGGATAGTTATCGGGGATACAGGAGTTTTTGCTTCTACAAAAGAGCTGGTAGCAAATGTGAGAAAACTCCGTGAAAGTTATCCACATCTTATAGAGCCTCTAATGATTGTTATTGGAGGCATTTCCAAGACCGCAGAACCATTTTTCCAAACAGGAGATTACTCTTCAATTGGCAAACTTATGAATGTGAACCAGGGTCTTCTGGACGCACTTGGAGTAAATACTTTAGAACTCTCCAAATTAATATACTCATCTCGGGGAGCTGGAGCTTTCGGATCAAAGAGTACAGGAGGTGGAGGCGGGGGATGTATGGTTGCCCTTGCAGCATCTGACAAATGTACACAGGTTGCTGAAGCCATTACAGGTGCAGGGGGTAAAGCAATCGTAACAAAACCCACAGAACAGGGCTTAAGGTTAGAATGAATAACTCAAATCTTGAGCTTTTTGGAATCTTATTTCGTAATCTCGCGTTATTTATAATGGAAGCTGGGAATTTATTTAAAAAAGGCATCAAGTGATATAATGAATGCTTCAACCGAACCTGTAATCCTTAAACTCGGAGGCAGCGCCATTACCGATAAAGGCGCATATGAAGGGGTTGTAAAAGAGGCTGCCCTTCTCAGGATTGCGCGGGAAGTTTCAGGCTTCCGGGGCAAAATGATTATTGTACATGGAGCCGGCTCTTTCGGACATACCTATGCCAAAAAATACGGGCTTGACAGGAATTTTGACCCTGAGGGGTCAATTGTAACGCATGAATCCGTAAAGAAACTCGCCTCAAGGGTCGTGGAAGCTCTGAACGGTTTCGGAGTGCGGGCTATTGCTGTTCATCCCATGGGCTGCACTGTTTGCAGAAACGGAAGGATAGAGAGCATGTACCTTGAAAGCATAAAGCTCATGCTCGAAAAAGGCTTTGTCCCTGTCCTGCACGGAGACGTTGTTATGGACCTTGAACTAGGAACCTGCATCCTTTCCGGAGACCAGATCGTTCCCTACCTTGCAAAAGAACTCGGGATCACACGGCTCGGGCTGGGCTCGGCTGAGGACGGGGTGCTTGATATGGACGGAAAACCTGTACCTGAGATTACACCTGAAAACTTTGAAGAGTTTCGGCAGTGTATCGGGGGTTCGGGAAGTACGGATGTAACGGGCGGAATGCTCGGGAAGGTTCTGGAACTTCTGGAACTTAGCAAAAATTCTAGTATCACTTCCTATATATTCAATGCAGGAAAAGCGGATAACATTTACAGGTTCTTAAATGGGGAATCCATAGGGACCAGGATCAGTCCGGATAAAAGGGTATGAAGCATGATCAATACTACCTCAAGGCGAAAGATAGAACACCTGAAGCTCTGTGCGGAAAGCCCGGTTGAAGCCAGGGGAGTCAGTGCGGGTTTTGAGGATGTGACCCTGATTCACAGGGCGCTTCCCGAATTAAACATGGACGAGCTCGACCTTACTGTGGACTTTCTTGGAAAACGGATGCAAGCTCCATTTTTGATTGCATCCATTACAGGTGGACACCCGGATACCCTTCCAGTCAATGCTGCCCTTGCGGCTGCAGCCGAAGAGCTGGGAGTCGGTATAGGGGTTGGCAGCCAGAGAGCCGCAATCGATGATCCTGCTCAGGAAGACTCTTTCAGGGTTGTCAGGGATAAAGCTCCGAACGCCTTTGTCTACGGAAACGTCGGGGCTGCCCAGATTCGTCAGTACGGGGTTGAAGGGGTAGAAAAACTCATTGAAATGATTGATGCCGATGCCCTTGCTATTCACCTGAACTTCTTACAGGAAGCCATCCAGCCCGAAGGGGACAGGGATGCTACCGGCTGCCTGGATATGATTGCTGAAATCTGTTCTATGGTCAGAATACCCGTGATTGCAAAAGAAACGGGTGCAGGCATTTCCAGAGAAGATGCCCTTCTCTTGCATAAAGCCGGAGTTTCTGCAATCGATGTCGGAGGAGTCGGGGGCACCAGCTGGGCAGGAGTTGAGGTCTACAGGGCAAAAGAAAGCAAGGATCCGGTTTCCGAACGCCTTGGGGAACTTTTTTGGGACTTTGGAATCCCTACTGTTGCCAGTTTAATTGAATCAAGGGTGTCTCTTCCTCTTATTGCAACAGGGGGAGTCAGGACAGGGCTAGATATCGCAAAATCTATCGCTCTCGGAGCAAGTGCGGCAAGTGCAGCCCTGCCTTTTGTGGGTCCTTCGCTTGAAGGCAAAGAATCAGTTGTCAAAGTCCTCTCCTGCATGCTGGACGAGTTCAGAGCTGCGATGTTTCTTTGCGGCTGTGCAAACATTCAGGCCCTGCATAATTCCCCGGTGGTCGTCACCGGATGGACCCTCAAATACCTTGAGCAGCGCGGTTTTAATGTAAAAGACTATTCTCTGCCCAAAAATGCGCTTTAATCAAAGGAAGAGAGTTTTAATTATTCCCTCATATCTTCCTTCTATCTTCCAAGTGCCTGCATGGCCCTTTACAGATTTATTCGATTACAGATTTATTCGATTACAGATTTATTCGATTACAGATTTATTCGATTACAGATTTATTCGATTACAGATTTATTCGATTACAGATTTATTCGATTACAGATTTATTCGATTACAGATTTATTCGATTACAGATTTATTCGATTACAGATTTATTCCATGACAATGTTTATACGTAAGACGGAAGTAATGTCTCAAAAGAAAATGGTTAACTCCTGATATAATCTAAAAAATGGTTACTCTCTGAATTCTTTATCAGGGAAAAAGTAATTACCTTTGTTCCCCTTTAGGTATGCCGGAAGAGTAAAAGAATGCAGTTTATTAAAATTTCATGAGGATTCAGAGTTTTCCTTATTTCATCCGAAACACTGGATACAGTTTAAAGGACACTTACGCAGTTAAGGAAAACCTGAAAGCAGTCTATCCGGAATTGTTAGTTTCCCCTGATAATTCATTCTTTACGCTCATCAACTTCATGGCCAATTCTAGGAATTGGTTCTTAAAGTCTTGATTTAAAAAATCAACTTCTTTAAGTCATTTATTTGAGTCATTTACGAAATTGTTCGATTAAAGGTCGCCTGTTAAATTCATTAAACCAGGAATCGTCGTAAGATCAGCTGGTATAAGGGATTAATTATAAAAAAGTCATTATGGGAAAGTATTGGAGTGATTTTTCCATACCGAACAAACTGACTATGGAAAATCCTTGAAGTATGGGAAGTCCTTTGGAATCTGGAAAATCCTGAAGATATGGAAAATAAGCTATTGGAATATTAAAGGCAAATCATTGAAGGCAAATCACTGGAATCTGAAAAAATAGGTAACTGGAATATAGGAAACAGGTTAGTAAAGTCATTTCACGGTAAAAGCTTACCCTTAATCAGGAGTAAGTTTGGAGTCAGGCTTTTTGAGAAATAGTTGTGACTGAGGAAAGATACTGAGAGGGCCTGTAGATCAAACCCGGATCTTAAATTCTCTCAATGGGTCGGAAAGCCCTGTTAAATTCTGTATTATATGAGAACAGGATCAGAGGTAGTTTCCGGAAGTTCTTGCAGGTTATAATATTTGTATACTGAAACAAATATATATTAAAAGTTGTATTCTTCTTTCAGAAACTGTAGCCTGGTGCATTTTCACCCTGGAGAGAATTTCTTAAAGGGTATGGGAAGTAGCTTTTAGAAGTGACTTTTCTAAAGATGGTTCTATACTTCTCTATTATCCCGTTTACATTCATGGTCATTGATTTCATACCGTCACCCGATTTGTTTTTGAGGTTTCGGTTTCACAAGGATAAAATATTTAATAAGTTAAACACGAGGTTAAAAATATGACTGAAATAGGTATTGTTGCAGTCGGCGGTTACAACGAAATGGGCCGCAATATGACTGCAATCATTATAGGTGAAGATATTGTCATTCTGGATATGGGGCTCAGGCTTGACCGGGTTCAAATTCATGAAGATGTTGAAATTGACAAGATGCATTCTCTTGAACTGATCGAGATGGGGGCAATTCCTGACGATACTATTATGAAAGAAATTAACGGGACCGTCAGGGCGATTGTATGTACCCACGGGCACCTTGACCACATAGGTGCAATCCCGAAGCTCGCTCACAGGTACAATGCTCCCATACTTGCCACTCCCTATACCGCAGCTATCATCAAACAGCAGATAGAGTCCGAGCGCAAGTTCGAAGTCTGCAACAGGGTCATTCCTCTACCGGCAGGTGGAACTTACCAGGTTACGGAAGACATTTCCATAGAATTCATCCGGGTCCAACACAGTATTATCGACTGTATACTTGCAGCCGTGCACACCCCGGCAGGAGCAGTCCTTTATGCCTGTGACTTCAAGCTTGACAGGACTCCGACAATGGGAGAAGCTCCTGACTTTGACCGCTTCAAGTCCCTCGGGAAGGAAGGGGTCATCGCAATGATTACTGAAAGCACAAACGCCGGACGTTCAGGAAAGACTCCCTCGGAACAGATCGCAAAGGACATGGTTAGGGATGTACTGCTCGGGACAGAAGAGTCCGATGTCGGGATGATAATTACGACTTTTGCCTCTCACATTGCCAGGCTCAAAGCGATTATCGAGGCTGCCGAAGAAATGGGCAGAATTCCGGTGCTTATGGGGCGCTCCATGGAACGCTACGTGGGTGCTGCCCGTGATCTCGGCTACCTTGAACTCCCCTCCAATGTGGAGATTTACGGCATGAGAAAAGATATCGACAGGGCATTCAAACGCATCATGCAGGACGGTAAGAACAAGTATCTGCCTATTGTTACCGGACACCAGGGAGAACCGGGCTCCATTCTCGTGCGGGTTGCAAACGGGGAAACACCTTATACTATCGAACCCGGAGACAGGATCATTTTCTCCGCAAATGTGATCCCTAGCCCGATGACTCAGGCAAACCGTTATGCTCTTGAGACCAAACTCAAGATGAAAGGTGGCAGGATCTATGACAACGTCCATGTCTCAGGGCATGCATACAGGGAAGACCACTGGGAGCTTCTGCGCATGGTGAACCCCGAACATGTAATCCCTGCCCATGGAGATATGGAAATGCACGGGCACTACATCGAGATGGCGGAAGATGCGGGTTATGTACTCGGAGATACCGTACACCTGCTCAGAAACGGTGAAGTGTTATATATAGAAGAGTAACCCTATAATGAAAAACCCCCTGTATTCTCGTGATGCTTATGATGCTTATTGATGAGATCAAAAAGAGAAGTTCCCATGTTGATGCTGCAATTAACGAACTGCTCCCGGTAACCCATCCGGAGGAGCTTTACAAAGCTTCCCGCTATCTCGTGGATGCCGGCGGAAAGCGCCTTCGGCCGGCGGTCCTTATCCTGGCAGCAGAAGCTGTTGGCTCCGATCTCAAGTCCGTTTTGCCTGCAGCCGTGGCAGTGGAGCTTGTACATAATTTCACTCTGATCCATGACGACATTATGGATAAGGACAATATCCGCAGAGGGATGCCTGCAGTCCATGTCAAATGGGGTGAAGCCGGAGCTATCCTTGCCGGAGATACCCTTTACTCCAAAGCTTTCGAGATCCTCTCAAAGGTCGAAAACGATCCGGTAAGGATTTTAAAGTGTATGGATGTCCTTTCAAAGACCTGTACCGAAATCTGTGAAGGCCAGTGGCTTGATATGGACTTCGAAAAAAGAGACAGGGTAACTGAACTTGAATATCTCGAAATGGTGGAAAAGAAGACCTCCGTCCTTTACGCAGCCGCAGCCAAGATCGGAGCCCTTCTCGGAGGGGCCTCGGACGAGGTCGCCGAATCCCTATCCGAATATGGACGCCTTATAGGGATCGGTTTCCAGATGTACGATGATGTCCTGGACATGGTCGCTCCTGAAGAAGTGCTCGGAAAGGTTCGAGGCAGCGACCTTATGGAAGGAAAGTATACCCTCATTGTCATTGAAGCCTTTGGCAAAGGCGTAACACTGGACATTTTCGGAAAAGGAGAAGCCACCGTCGAAGAAACCGAAGCTGCCGTCCGGACTCTGACCGAGTGCGGATCCATCGATTACGTGAAAAATCTTGCAATCTCATATATCAATCAGGGAAAGGCAAAACTGGACGTCCTCAGAGACTGTCCCGAAAAAGACCTTCTCCTTCAGATTGCCGACTATATGATTGCAAGGGAATACTGAAGTTTCAGAATATTTATTGTTCTTGAATCGTTATTAAAGAATTGTGGCAGATTCTGCTACAATTCGAATCTCTTTTTTTGAGTATCTCTTTTTTTGAGTATCTCTTTTTTGAGTATCTCTTTTTTGAGTATCTCTTTTTTGAGTATCTCTTTTTTGAGTATCTCTTTTTTTGAGTTTTCGATTTACATCTCTTTCTTGATTGGGTTGCTGGCCTGCATGTAACTTATAATCTGGCTGGCAGACCGCGGCCATAATCGGAGTGGCGAAGAGAGGAAACTGAAAACTTCAAAAGGGTGCCGGAAGAGATCAATTAGTAAAGGACTACTGATTTTTTGTTTTTGAGGTTGGTGTAGCAGAACAGAAATAGCTGGGCAGGGGCAGCCGCTACACTCCTGAATATTATTTCTCAAAATGAGGATTGTAGGCAGGATATGATCCCGCCAGGGTTTTAAAATTTAAAATTTTTATTTTGCGTTTCTCATTTGCATCGTGCTCTGCGCAGCTACAAGCCTTGCGATCGGGACTCTGTAGGGGGAGCAGCTCACATAATCAATGCCTATCCCGTGGGCAAAGGTAATGGACCTCGGTTCTCCGCCGTGTTCTCCGCAGATTCCCATCTTGAGTTTGGGTTTGACGGAGCGTCCTTTCTGAATACCGATCTTCATGAGCTCCCCAACACCTTCCTGGTCAAGGACTGCGAAGGGGTCGTGTTCAAGGATGCCTGCCTTCTGGTAGATTGGCACGAATTTGGATACGTCGTCCCTGCTGAACCCGAAGGTCGTCTGGGTCAGGTCATTTGTCCCGAAGGAGAAGAAGTCGGCTTCCCGTGCGATCTGGTCTGCAACGATTGTAGCTCTGGGCAGTTCGATCATGGTTCCGACTTTGTAGTCGATCTTCATGCCTTTTTCAGTCATTACTGTTTCTGCAGTCTTGCAGACTTCCTCTTTGGTGAGGGAGAGCTCTTTTACAAGGCCCACGAGCGGGATCATGATTTCAGGGATTACTTTCAGTCCTTCGGCTGTAAGTTCACAGGCAGCCTCCATTATTGCGCGTACCTGCATGTTGTAGATTTCAGGATAGGTGATCCCGAGCCTGCAGCCTCTGTGTCCGAGCATAGGGTTGAGTTCCTTGAGGGAAACCACACGCTGGATAACTTTCTTAACGTCTTCGATCTTTCCGCAGTCTCCAGAGGTTTCAAGTTCCCTGAGCTTTTCATCGAGTTCTTCTTTATCCGGAAGGAATTCGTGCAGAGGCGGGTCAAGGAGCCTTATGGTTACAGGCAAGCCTTCCATGCTGCGGAAGATCCCAAGGAAATCTTCTTTCTGCATGGGGAGCAGTTTCTTGAGGGCTTTCTTCCTGGCTTTCTCATCTTCGGACATGATCATTTCCCTTACTGCAGGGATCCTGTCTTCTCCGAAGAACATGTGCTCTGTCCTGCAAAGCCCGATACCTTCTGCCCCGAGTTCGCGGGCAAGGGCAGCATCAGCCGGGTTATCGGCGTTTGTCCTTACTCCGAGGGTCCTGATCTCGTCAGCCCAGATGAGGAGCTTTTTAAGGTCCTCATTTATCTCGGCATCAATCAGGTCTGTTTTCCCGAGAATGACGCTTCCGATACTTCCATCAATTGTAATATAGTCGTGCTCTTTGATGGTGAAGCCGTTTACCATGAAGAGTGAGCTCTTAATATCAATTGAAATTTCTCCGCAGCCAACGACGCAAGGCTTGCCCATGCCCCTTCCAACGACTGCTGCATGAGAAGTCATCCCTCCACGCACGGTAAGAACTCCTTGTGCTGCAGCCATGCCTCCTATGTCTTCAGGGGAGGTCTCGGTGCGGACAAGAATTGTTTTTTCGCCTATTTCTGCCATCTCTTCAGCAGCTTCGGCAGTAAAGACTACCTTTCCGACAGCGGCTCCGGGGGAAGCGGGAAGCCCTGTTGCAATTATTTCAAGTTTTGCTTCAGGGTCAATTCTCGGGTGCAGAAGCAGGTCGATATGTTCGGCGTTAACTCTGTTTACGGCAGTTTCCTTATCTATGAGCCCTTCTTCGACCATGTCGGTTGCAATCTTCACAGCTGCAGCAGCTGTGCGCTTTCCGGTCCTGGTCTGAAGCATGTAGAGTTTTCCTTCCTGAATGGTAAACTCAATGTCCTGCATGTCCTTGAAGTGGGATTCTAGTTTCTGGCAGATATCCACAAGCTGGGCATAAGCTTCCGGGATTTTGTTCCCGAGGGTATCAATATAGTCCGGGGTTCTTATCCCTGCAACTACATCTTCGCCCTGGGCATTGATTAGATATTCTCCGAAGAACTTCTTTTCACCTGTAGATGGGTTTCTGGTAAAAGCAACGCCTGTACCTGAGGTATTTCCTCTGTTCCCGTAAACCATGGTCTGCACATTAACAGCTGTGCCCCAGCCGTCGCCAATGTTGTTAAGCTTCCTGTAGGTAATGGCTCTCTGGTTATTCCATGAATCAAAAACAGCATCAACAGCCATCTGAAGCTGAACTTTAGGATCTTGGGGGAACTCGAATCCTTTTTCGAGTTTGATAACTTCCTTAAATCTCTCTGCCAATTCTTTTAGTGCTTTTGAATCGAGTTCGGTGTCGGATTTTGCTCCCAGTTCCTTTTTCTTATCCCCTATTAAGGAATCGAATTTTCTGAATTCAACTCCAAGTACCACGTCCCCAAACATGGCGATAAATCTTCGGTAGCAATCATAAGCGAATCTTTCGTCATTGACTTTATTTGCGAGCCCGATTACGGATTTGTCTGTGAGTCCAAGATTCAGAACTGTGTCCATCATTCCCGGCATGGACACCCTGGCACCAGATCTTACTGAGACCAGCAACGGATCTTCGGGATCTCCAAGCTTTTTGCCGTTTAAGGCTTCTAACTTATCGATTGCTTCTTCTACCTGACTGAGCACTTCTTCGGGATATTTTTTTTCATTTAAATAAAGTACACAGACTTCGGTTGTTATCGTAAAACCTGGTGGTACGGGAACTCCAAGATTTGCCATCTCGGCAAGGTTTGCACCCTTACCTCCAAGCAGGTCTTTCATACTACTCTTGCCATCAGTTACATCCTTTCCAAAAAAATATACGAACTTGGACAATGATTCTCCTCCCTGGAACGAGATCATTAATCGGAGTTAAAGTTGGATATTCCCAGACATATGGTCTGGTTGTTGCCAACAATGTCCATTTAATATATAAGCTTGTGGATTCCCCCCTTCTGTATCTTATACTTTACTCTTTGAACTTATTAAACCCAATGTATAATATAGGTCTTGCGATATCTTTATATATAATAAGCGTAGACTACATATGCTTTTCAGTCTATGATATATATTCTTATTGGGACTGACTGTTAAATCCACTCGAAGCCGGGGTATTTTGCCCTGTGCATAGAGGCATAACTATTCGTGGCTGATATGAAACGACTCGGTACCGTGCTGCACAGGTCAGGTCATAGAAACCTGATAATTAGAGGGGATGAGGTAAGACCCGATAACGTCTCAGGTAGTCTTCCTAAGTTGAATTCGGTTGTTGTTGACAAGGCCCTGAATCGGATTGGCACAATTGCCAGTGTCTTTGGACCCGTGAAACATCCATATTTTTTAGTGAAGGGCTTTAAGCGAATTCCGGATTCAGAAACTCGGGCTCTCGTCAATGAAAGGGTCTATATTCGGTGAGATCTCTGACATTCAATGAAGGTTTTAATCCTTTGCTATGGTTTAACTTTAACTGGTTTATATGTTTTTTGCTAGTTATAGTCACAGGTTTTCTTATCCCTTCTTTTATATATATACTGTAATCTATTATGGTGCAGGCTTGAGATTGTAGGAAATCATAAACATAGTCATGTTAATTTGTAAGGTGATATAATATGGTAGAAGTCGAAAGAGTTCGCTATTCGGACACTCTTGAAAGAGAAAAAATACGTGCCATGATTAAAGCTCGCAAAGAAAAGCAAAAAGAGCAAAGTTTTGAGAACGAAAAGGCCGTGTGTCCAGAATGCGGTAGCAGGAACCTTGTTCACGATTATGAGAGAGCTGAGCTCGTGTGTGGGGACTGCGGACTTGTCATCGATGCCGACTTTGTGGATGAAGGACCGGAATGGCGAGCTTTCGATCACGATCAGCGCATGAAGCGTTCCCGTGTGGGTGCGCCCATGACGTATACAATCCACGACAAAGGGCTTTCCACAATGATTGACTGGAGGAACCGTGATTCCTACGGAAAGTCTATCTCCTCCAAAAATCGTGCTCAGCTTTATCGTTTAAGAAAATGGCAGCGTAGAATTCGTGTAAGCAACGCAACTGAAAGAAACCTGGCTTTTGCCCTTTCCGAACTGGACAGAATGGCTTCGGCTCTTGGTCTGCCGAGAACTGTCAGGGAAACCGCAGCAGTCGTCTACAGAAAAGCTGTGGACAAGAACCTTATCCGCGGGCGCAGTATTGAAGGTGTAGCCGCAGCGGCTCTCTATGCAGCCTGCCGCCAGTGCAGTGTCCCGAGGACGCTTGATGAAATCGAAGAGGTTTCGAGGGTCAGCAGGAAAGAAATCGGAAGGACTTACCGTTTCATTTCCAGAGAACTTGCCTTAAAACTCATGCCAACTTCCCCTATCGATTACGTCCCGAGGTTCTGCTCCGGGCTCAACCTGAAAGGTGAGGTTCAGTCAAAGAGTGTCGAGATTCTCAGGCAGGCATCAGAAAAAGAACTCACAAGCGGAAGAGGGCCTACAGGAGTTGCCGCAGCTGCAATTTACATCGCATCCATTCTCTGCGGGGAGCGGAGGACTCAGCGCGAAGTCGCAGATGTTGCCGGGGTTACGGAAGTTACCATCAGGAACAGGTATAAGGAGCTTGCAGAAGAACTGGATATAGAGATTATCCTCTAAACTCTCCTCTAAAAAGCTTCTTCTTTTTTTCAGCCAGCCTGATTTAAGTTTTTGTTTATGGAGGGTATAGACGCGCCCTCTTTTTTCTGCTTTCTGTCTCTCGGATCGGGGCCTTTTAGCTGTGCATATATTCTTTTTCAGATCGTATTTTACATTCCTTTTTAATAGTATGGATTTATAGTTCGTTTGCAGGTTGAGAATGCTGACAATTGAGACTTTCAACGCCCTTCTCCTGGGCTTCACTATAGGGCTTACAGGTGCCCTTGTCCCGGGACCGATGCTCTTTGCAACCATAGAGCTTTCTCTCAAAAAAGACTGGCTTGCAGGTCCGAAAGTTGTTTTCGGGCATATGCTGGTTGAGCTTGTACTTTCCTTGCTGATCCTCTTTGGAGCTGCTTCACTTATCGGCAGCAATACAATCTCAGCTATTTCCGTTATTGGCGGACTTGCACTTGTGATATTCGGACTGCTTACGGCAAAGGATGCAAAAGCTGCGGCTTCTGCAGGGATTTCTCCGGGTACTTCAGGCTTGAAATTAAGTTCAAATCCCATAGCATTGGGTCTTGTCACTTCGGTTTCAAACCCCTACTTCTGGGTCTGGTGGCTGACTGCGGGCAGTGCGCTTGTGTTGAAAGCGTATGAACTGGGAGTTCTTGTTTCACTGGCTTATATTCTGGGGCACTGGATAGCAGACCTTAGCTGGTTCACTGCCGTATCCGGGTCATTCAGCCGGGGAAAAGCCCTGTTCTCCGGGCGTACCCATGAAATGATACTTTACGCCTGCGGAGGATTTTTAGTGATTTTCGGGCTTTATTTCATGCTTAACTATAATAATCCCATTCAACTGTCGTGAGGTAAGACCTTAATTTTTCTCATTTAATGGAATTCTTTTTTATCTTTTTCTTCAATGTTTTTCTTCAGGGGAGCCTTCCAGTAAAGGTCAGATAGATCGATAACCCTCCAATGAAGGTGAGCACCCATAAAGCCAGCAGTATCCTCATATTTCTACGAGTTTTCCATCTCCATCTGTTAATTACAAAAATAAAGCCAAAAGCCAGGGATATGGCTCCAAAAAGACCGTGAGTATATATGACTGAAGGAGTCCTCCCGCTAATTGTCAGGTTGTAAGCCGAATAAAGCATATATAGGACCGATAGTACGGCAAGAGCATACCCTCCGGTTGCTACCTTTCCATGTTCTTTTATGCCTCCTTTTTTTGTTTTTACTATCAGGCTTATCAAAAATAGAAGTAAAACCACTATTTGCATCCCGAGTGATATCGTCCTCAGGTTATATACGATTGTTTCAAATGCCAGACTACCCCTTCCTTTCGATTTTAACACTTTTAATTATTCCTCTTTTATACGGTTCAAGGTATAAAGATGCCTCTGGTAAAAACATTTTTAAAATAAGTCTCCGGTTCAATTTCGATATTGAGAAAACTTAATAACAAAAGGATAGCTTTAGAGGTTCAGAAGGTGGGAGTCCCATGAAACGGCAATGCATAAAAATTCCCAAAAAGAAAGGAGAATCTGCAAGGAGAGTACTCCTTGATTTTGAAATCCTTGATAACTCCCTGAAAATAGGTTCGGATGAAACATTTCTTTATCTTCCTCTTTCCCGGGAACCTCTTTCGCATGAACTGGCAGATCTTCCCGCAGAAGCCGAACTAGCTGAGTTTGATTTTGAGGCTCAGGAGAAAAAACCCACCCCTGGAGATCTTCTTGGTTTCAATCCGGCTTATGAGCTCATAGGGGATATTGCGCTTCTGGAAGACCAGGATCTTGATTCTCAAAAAGCTTCAAGAATTGCCGAAGCCCTCCTCCTTACTCAGCCAAACATTAAAACCGTGGTCAAGGCCCTTTCCCCTGTTATTGGTGAGTTCAGGGTCCGGGAATTTGAGGTAATCGCAGGTGAGCCCAGGACCGAGACCGTCCACAGGGAGTACGGCTGCCGCTACAAAGTTGACCTTTCAAAGGCTTATTTTACCCCCCGCCTTTCTACCGAGCGCTCACGAATCCTCTCCTGGGTTAAGGAAGGTGATACCGTTGTCGATATGTTTGCCGGGGTCGGTCCTTACAGCATCCTGCTTGCAAAGAGCAACAAGCCTTCCAAAGTTGTGGCAATCGATAAAAATCCTGACGCAGTGCACTATCTTAAAGAAAATATAAGCCTTAATTCCGCAAAAAATATCGAAGCAATAGAAGGTGATGCCCGGGAAGAGGCAGAAAGGTTTGCAGGCACTGCCGCCCATGTGATCATGAACCTGCCTCACAATGCCTACGAGTTTCTTGACTCTGCTGTCCTCCTTACAAAACCGGCTGGGATAATCCATTACTACGGAATAACTCCTGAAGACGACCTCTTTGAAAGTTCCGTCGAGCTTATCCGAAAAGCAGCAGAAAAAGCAGGAAGAAAGATTGAAATCCTGGAGAGAAGGGTAGTCCGTTCATATGCTCCTCATCAGTATAATATATGCATCGAAGCAAGGATAATTTGAGTTTTCTTCCTCTGCCATCTCCTGGCAGGATTTGAAAAGAATGCTTTCTGTGTGCTGTCTCTTATAGGTATCCCGGCCAATGCACCAGTAAAAAATTCTTTTGCAGGCAGAAAAGAAGGGATCATAAGAATCAGAATTCGGTGCCTTGAATAAAAGAAATATTTAAACATCTGCAGGTCAATTTCAATAAAAATGCTTAAAAATGTTCAATTACATCTCGCATTTATAAATAAAGGGAGCTGATTTCCTGTGTCCACATTTGCCTATTTCATTATAGGTTTCTCAGTTTTGCTTGCCCTTATCTTTATATGGTTCTACATCAGGTACTATAAAAAATGAGAAAATCTTTCCAAATAAAGTACATACAGGCCAGGATATAAGAAATAGGTTGAGCGAAATAGTTAAATTCTTGATCGCTATTTTAATTCTGCTTATCCTCAAACATACGTGCCGTCGTGGCTTAGTGGTATAGCGGCTGATTCGTAATCAGCAGGCCGAGGGTTCGAGTCCCTCCGGCGGCTCTGTATCTTTTTTTGGTTCAAAGCCTGCTTCATCTAACGGCTTAAATAAATTATGTCCCCGACTAAGTGCCTATCCGAAAAGTCGGTAATGCGATCGAAAAGTTACAGCAGGTCTATAATAGCAGGGCATCCTCTTCGGTTTTGCATATTGCTAATGGTAAGTTACCATAGGTCACAACACTTTTCGGATAGGCTCTAATTATGTGAAACTATAAGTTTTTAGTAAAAAGATTGGACAGTAAGAATCGACCCGACAGGAACACATAATCCGATCCGATAGGAACAATACCAGTTAGGAATTGTCGGGTATGCAATCTGTTTTGTGTCTATATTTATCGGGCCGAATATCACGAAACAAATAGTATTTGTTTCTATCTGACTTTATTTGACTGTCAAAGTCAGGATAGAGCATCTGCTTTCTTTGTTTTGCATTCTCAATTCCTGAATTCTATTTGGTCATTATTGCTTAAGCTATTCCGTTTTTACGCTGGATTTCCAGTGCAATCACGCTGAAGTCTTTTTGCCCTTCACCATTCTGTACCGTTCTGGAGTATTCCTCAATGGACACCTTTGTCATCGGCAATATAGCCCCGGTTTTAGTTATCTGTTCATTTACAAGCCTCAGGTCTTTGGCTAAATTATTTAGTGAGAAAGCCGGTTCGAAATTGCCTTCTACGATCCTTGGTCCCTTGCCCTGGGAAATATAGTTCCTGATTGGAGTATTGTTAATAGTCTCAACGAAAGTTTTAGCATCGAACCCGAGCTTTTGCGAGAATACAAGCGCTTCAGAGAACGACTCTGCAAGAAGTCCCAGATGCAGGTTTATTGCCAGCTTCATTTTATGACCGTTGCCGTCTGCTCCTAAGTAAATTACACTTTTTCCCAGTTTGTTGAGAAATTTCTCATGCTTCCGGAGTACTTCCTGGCTTCCCCCAACCAGAATTATAAGCTCTCCTTTTGAAGCCAGGTCCTTGCTTCCCACCACGGGAGTGTCAAGTCTTTCCAGTCCTGCCTTTTTTGCTGCTTCGGCATGTTTGACTGATGACGAAGGGTCTATTGTACTCAGGTCAATCCATAAACAACCCTTCTTCGCTCCATTGAGAAGTCCGTCTTCGCCAAAGGCTACACTGTTAACAGCGGCTTCATCAGTCAGTGACGTCATAATAATGTCTGCCACCGAAGCAAGTTCGCGTGGTGTGGAATGGAAAGTGGCCCCTCTTTCGATAAGTGGTTGAGCTTTTTCCTTAGTCCTGTTGTAGACGTGAACATTGTAACCTCGTGAGAGAAGATTGGAAGCAAAAGAACTCCCCATAATCCCTAAACCAATCACGCCAACAGTTATGTTTTTATCACAACCGGAAGTAGTCAATTGATCACCTCTTCTCTAATATACAATTTAAAAAGTGAATTTACTCTTTCATAACAATCACATGAGAGCCCTGGATGCTTAGCCTGTTCTCCTACGATAAATCCTCGAATAAGGCCTGGCCTGCATACTGGTGAGGTCTCGAATTACGTCAATTACGAGCATACCCTCAACATCATTTCCCCCGCGTTAACAGATAGATTATAGACAGGGCTTTTAAATATTCTGCCCCCTGGTGAAGCGCACATCCAGCAAGTTTTATTAAATTTGCGAAGATCCGTGGCCTGGTGCAATTAAGCATATCCGGGTTCGCACCTTAACTATGTTCGAATTTAGCAGCCAAATCATTCTCACAGTTGCCGTCTTTGAAGAGTAGTCCATATGGACAAAAGCACTGGAATGAGTAGATATCTTCAAGATCGTCCTCACTTATCTTCAGGATGCGTTCGTCACAGCAACGGGTAAATTTGCAGCTCAGGGCTCCCCGGATTCGAAGGTAGTCGATTCCATTAAGTTGCCTGGCTTCGAATTATGCTGTGTTCACATAATTCTCTAAGTGTCCCGGCGTTTTCTCCGGTCTGTGCCAGTGCGATCACACCTGGTTTGCATGACGTTCTTCTTCCTCCTGTCTCTCGCGTGCCTCAGCAGCGACAAAATGCGTGACCTGGGGCGCACCTCTGGCGTGGTACCGGTTAACGGTGTCCTGAATGATGCGATCCGCATTTGTCACGCGGCCATGCTGTCTCAGGTGCTCCAGCCACGATTCCACCATGAATGTTTCCAGGAAACGCCCCTGATCGGCAACATCTTCGAACACGTACCAGGCGTAGGCGCCGTCACGACGCCGCTCATTAGACAGTCTTTTAAGAGCGTCAAGGAATGCTTCGCGGTTCCCGGGTTCAACACGATATTCGATGGTCACCAGCACCGGCCCCTGGTCATACTCGACCTTGTGGGTGAGGACTGGTGTGGGCCAGTGCATCGACGGCGTGAGATCGACTCCGGCACCCGTCTGCAGCTTCCAGCGCCAGGTAAATGGAATACTGATGAGAACCCCTGCCGCGGCAAGAAAGTGGGCATCGGGCAGGCCGACCAGTCCGGCAATTTGTCCCCAGGCCGCACTGCCCAACGTCATGGCTCCGAAAAGAACAGTAACGAAAGTCGCAAGTCCGCGCCCTCGCACCCAGTCCGGCAGCGAGACCTGTGCGGAGATACTGAGGTTCGCGAGGACGGTGATCCAGGACATGCCGGCAATGATGCTGGCCAGCAGGCCGACGGAGGGTTCTCGCGCCAGGCCAAAAAGCACGAGCGTGACAGCCGTGCCGACCGTTCCAGCTGCCACCAGCCGGTCAGGCCCCAGCCTTTCCTTGAGCCAGGGCAGGATGAACGCACCAATGACTGCACTGGCCCCGATCACGCCCAGCAGAAAGCCGTAAAGCTCCGGCCCACCGGCGATCTGGCTGCGAGCCACTAGCGGTAGCAGCGCCCAGTAGGCACTGGCAAACAGGATGAACCCGACCGTACGCATCAGGGTGGCGCGCAGATGTGAATTATATCTTGCATGACGAACGCCGGTGATCATGGCAGAGACGAACCTTTCAGCCGGCAGCCGTTGAGCAACTGCTTTGCCTGGCCGCCACCACAGCAGAGCCACGATAATTCCCAGATTACTGATAGCGTTGAGCCAGAAGGGGGAGGCAATCCCGATGCCGGCGATGATCAAACCTCCAACTGCCGGACCCACCGCGCGGCTTATATTTATTCCCATGCTGTCCGCCGCCACGGCCGGAGCCAGGACGTCCCTGGGAACAAGTTGGGGTACGATCGATCGCCAGGTCGGAGCGGTCAGCGCGGCGCCAGTTCCAAGTAAGAATGTGAACAGGAGCAGTATTGAGGGGGTAACAAGGTTGAAAGCGACGAGCATTGCGATTATCGTCGCTATGACTGTTGTTACTGAGGTGACGATTACCAGAAACAGACGCCGGTCGACGATGTCGCTCAACGCGCCCGCAGGCATGGCAAAGAGAAACATCGGTAGGCTGGTTGCTACCTGAACCAGTGATACGATTAACGGGTCTGCGTTGAGACTCGTCATCATCCACCCCGAGCCCGCATTGTACATCCACGTGCCGATGTTCGAGATTACCGTTGCGGTCCAGAGAACCGTGTATGATGTATAACGGAACGGGGCCCATGAAGATTCTACTGGCATTCGATTACCTCATTATCTCTGATCAGTTGCATCCGCCAGCTCCCGCATGAACCTGGTTATGAACGAAAAATTTCCCTTCGTCCCTCAGAATCAGGTTAAAATCCTTGTGTATGAACGCGAGCACAAAATATATGGGGCGCTAAAACTGTCTACATTTTTGGCACGCCTGCAGAGACAGCATTCCGCATGGTTTGCTCGGTTTCGCTTAGAGTCTCCAGATAGCTGGAATTTTGCAGCGGTACCTTTTGCATTATGTCGATTCCGGACACCCCAAAACATTATTCCCCCACGTTAACAGATAGTATCATTGACGGGGCTTTAAATATTACGCCACTGAGACAGTACCAGACAGGTTTTAAGAAAGCTCCTCCTGCTAGAAGCGGATCATTTTCAGCTTATTGTTCTCAAACAGAATGGAGTTCGATGGATATCATGACGTTATCAGCAAGTATCGGGCTGTGCAGTGCGATCTTACGATCGTGATAATTGTATGAGAACCTCTTGAGCATTTATTTCTGTCAGCATGTTTAACACAGCGTTCCCCAAAAGAGAAAGTAACTCGTGCAACCCGATTGCTGTGCCAGTCGAGAGTCTGTGAATTCATAATCAGCCGGCCGAGGGTTCGAATGCCTCCGGTGGCTTTCCACTTTTTGATTCAAAACCTGCTTGCTGGAACTGTGAGGGGATAAAAGTCTTTTCTTAATATCCTTATTTTTTCAGAACTTCTATGATTTCCTTTATGTCAGGAAGCTCGTGTCCCGGATATTTTTTGAAGAATATCACTTTCTGGTCTTCATCAATAATTATATTCGCCCTTTCGGAAACTCCTTCTTTTTCCTTGAATATCCCGTGTGTTCTGGCAACTTCTCCATGCGGCCAGAAATCCGAAAGCAACCTTATATGCATAATTCCGAGTTCTTTTGCCCAGGCTTTCTTTGATGGTGTGGAGTCCACACTTATACCAAAGGCTACCGTGTTCAGTTCGGTAAATAGTTCATGGTTTTCTTCAAGCGACTTCATCTGTTCCGCACAGACTTTTGTCCAGGCAAGCGGGTGGAAGGACAGGAGGACCTTCTTTCCTTTGAAGTCATAAAGATGCACTTCGTCCCTCTTCTGATCCCTTAAGCGAAAGTCCTGAATTGTTTCTCCGATTTTTATCTCGTTCGTCATAAGTCTCCCCGATTTAACATTCTTCTATACGTTTAAGTTCTTAACGGCTTCATGCTTATGACTTTCATAGCTTATGCCCGACTTGAGTAGGTATAAGGCACAGGAAAAGGTACAGGAAAAGGTACAGGAATTGAAAAATAAAAAGAGTACGCGAATTCTACCGGAGAACTCCGGGAAAGAATGGAAAACCCGATAAATCCCGAGAAGAGGTTTACGACGCTATCAAAAATTATCCATGATGGGTTTTCTCAGAAAAAGAACATGGGATCCCTGAATTTGTCGGCATATTTTCAGAAAACCCATGATATTCTTTTGGATGTCATGTAAATATTCTGTTTCAAGAGCCCCTGTGACCTCTATTTTTTCCTTCGCGTTCTGAATAGTAATTTGAGTTTGAACAGGGTTCCACGTGAATTGAGAAGTGCCCGTTATTGCCGCAGACCTCCTTTAACCTGTCTTCAACCTGCGTTGAAATTTCGTGCGCATCTACAATGTTCAGGTTTCTGTCCACCTCAATATGGACATCTGCAGCCATTGCGTTTCCTATCTTTCGGGTTTTTAACTCATGGAAACCCAGTACACCCTCTGTGGACATTAGAATCTCCTCAATGCTTCTGTAAGTTTCCGAGTCCAGGGAGGCTTCCAGCAGTTCGTTCAGATTTTTGTAAGAGATCTCGAAGGCTACCTTGAAGATGAAGCAACTCAATATAACGGCAGCTATCGGGTCAAGTACTACCCATCTGCCTCCAAGCAGGATTGCACCTCCAATCCCTACCATGGTCCCTATGGAAGAGAAGGCGTCAGAGCGGTGATGCCAGGCATTTGCAGTAAGAGCATCACTTCTGAGTTTTAGGGCATATCTCATTGTATAATGGTACAGCCACTCTTTTATCGCAATTGAAATGACTGCTGCTGCAAGGGCGACCCTGCTCGGAGCCGGGAGTGTTTCTCCCTGGTAAAAAGCGAGGACCTTCTGGAGGCCGCTCCAGAAAATTCCGAAAGCCACTGCAATAAGTACCAGCCCTATAAATGCAGCCGAAAGGGTTTCTATTTTCCCGTGTCCGTAATTATGTGTGCTGTCCCCCGGTTTTTTGGCAACCTTCAAACCTGCTATTACCGCGATGTCGGTCATGAAGTCTGATGTGGAATGAACGGCGTCAGCAATCATTGCTGAACTGTTTCCCACTATCCCTGCAAAAAACTTAAACCCGGTCAGCAAAAGGTTTGAAGCCATCGCAACCTTTGTCACGTAAATTGCCTGGGAGTACCGGGAATTTTCAGTCTCCTCGGAGTGAGAGAGAGCTTCATTATCTGTACCATCAGTTTCTCTCATAATTTCTCAGAAAAGCCGTAATTTATTCGAATTATTTAAAATTTCATACCTTTATTTCCTCTATTCGACAGGAAAATATAGATAAGTTATCAAAAGATATAAATATTTTCTTTCACCAGTTCCAGAATTTTCAATGTCTCATGATATTACTTTTCTATCAGATATTTGCTGTATAATTCTGATTTGCTGTATTACTTTGGGTAATATGTTTTATTTTTAAAATGATCCCCTAAAACTTTTTCTGCTAAGGCTAATTCGGTCGTGGGGTGAGTTGCCGAAAACCACAGGCCTTCGAATCTCCCCATATCTTTTCCGAACATGAGGTATACGCTTCTTTTTTCAGGTTTGGTCAATTATTTTCCCCGTAACCCTAATTTTAATGTTTAATTTTAAGTTTGCTCTGAAATATATCTCTTAAACCACTCCCCGGCTAAACGAGCAACTTCTTCCAGCGTTCCAGGCTCTTCAAAAAGATGTGTAGCACCGGGAACAATCTTCAGTTCCTTCTCAGGCATGACCATTCTGTCTAATGCCCACCGGTTCAGGTCTATTACCTGAATGTCTTCTCCCCCAACAATAAGCAGTGTAGGGGCTTTTACACACATAAGAGCACTTTCAGCAAGGTCAGGCCGCCCTCCTCTCGAGACCACTGCTTTTACAGTTTCAGAGTGCTCTTTTGCAGCTATGAGTGCGGCTGCAGCACCTGTACTGGAGCCAAAGTAACCTATGTTAAGCTTTTCAGTATCAGGGTTATGTAAAAGCCAGTTTGTCGTGTCAATAAGGCGTTTTGAAAGCAGGTCTATATCAAAACGGAGATGGCGCGTTAGCATATCGACTCTCTCTTCTTCGACTGTAAGGAGATCAAATAAAAGGGTTCCAAGGCCGCCTTTCTGAAGTTCCTCTGCAACGTACTGGTTGCGTGGGCTATGGCGGCTGCTCCCGCTTCCGTGCACAAAAACGACAATCCCCCTGGCTCCTTCAGGGATAGATAGAATTCCCTCAAGATGTATTCCGTCAATAGAAATGCGGACTTCGGCATCTCTTTTATCGGTATTCGATGGTATGTTCGTTACCCCCTGGAAAGATTTTATTTCGATGGAAAATTTCTTGCTTTATTCTGGAAAATTTCTTGCTTTACGCAGCAGTTCGCATACTTCGTCGTCCGTAGTCTGGCTGAAATCCCCATATGAGGCTCCTACCGCATAAAATGGCTCCGGTGTGGCAGCGCAGATTACTTCATCGACTTTATCTTCAAAGAACCTGCACATGTCCGGGGAAGACGTAGGGACCGCGACAACCAGTTTAGCCGGGTTTTTAGTTTTAAGGGCTTCAACTGCCGCATGCATTGTTGCCCCGGTTGCAAGTCCGTCATCTATCAGGAGTACGGTCATGCCGTTTATATTCGGTTTGGGGTGATCCCCCCGATATTTGTGCTCCCGGCGTTCAAGTTCCCTGAGTTCGTTTGCAGCTACCGTAGCAATTACACTATCCTGTATCTGGAAATACTTTACAATGTCTTCGTTCAGGACACGGATGTCGTCAGATGCAATCGCTCCCATTGCCAGTTCTTCATTGCCAGGAACTCCCAGCTTCCGTACTATGAAAACATCCATTTTTACATTCAGGGCTTTTGCAACTTCAAAAGCTACAGGGACTCCACCTCTCGGAAGTGCCAGTATCAGCACGTCCGGGCGGTTTGAGTATTTTAAAAGCTCTTTTGCCAGCCGCTTTCCTGCGTCTACTCTGTCTTTAAATATTGCCATTATTCCCTTCAACCCCCTGTTGAAACGGATTAGTCCATAAGATGAATATTAACTTATAATATCCACGTTTAATCTTTTAAATGCATGGATTTTTATAAATTAAAACTTAAACTTTCGTGCTTTCCTGGAGCAGGAATATCCAGTTTACAAAAATTAATGGAAGTAAGGGTAAAAAAGCTCAAGAGAGAAGCAAGCCCAGAATTTCATGTGAATAAAGTTTTCAAAAAATATCCCTTATATTCTCAAATTTTTGATGGTTTTGAGCAGAAACCTGTATTCAATTGAATACTCCCTATTTACAAAAATAGTTCGGAACAATTTTATATATCATACTTTTTTAAATCTATAGGGGATTTAGGGAGGTTGGGGATTGAGGGAGGCGGATTGAATATCTCAAGGTAGAGATAAACCGGTAACAATCGAGCCCTATGAAGTGATACTCTGGCTAGCCATAATTAGTGTGCTCTACCTGATTAGCCGCAGTAACTATCTGTTCTTCCATACTCTGGCGGAACTCTTCAGTGTGTATGTTGCATACGTGATATTTCTAATAGTGTGGAAATCAAGAAACCATCTGGAAAACCGGTACTTTGTATTTATAGGGATTGCTTACTTTTTTATCGGAGGACTTGATCTATTATACACACTTTCCTACGAAGGAATGGGGGTATTTCCTGAATTTGATTCAAATATACACTCCCAGTTCTGGATTGCTGCAAGGTATATGGAAAGTATATCCTTTCTGCTGGCTCCGCTGCTTTTAACAGGTTACGGTATGAAACACCTGAAAAAGAATGATAAATATATTGGAAGAGCAAGTTTTGCCTGGGAAGTCTTTCTGGCGTATGCAGGAATCACTGTTTTATGCCTGCTCTCTATCCTTGTTTTCAAAAGCTTTCCGGTTGCTTATATTGAAGGTTCAGGGTTCACCTTTTTTAAAATGGCAAGTGAATATGTAATTTCTTTTATTCTCCTCTGCTCTCTGGTGGCTCTTTACGTAAAAAGGGACAGATTTGAAAACAATGTCTTCAGATTGCTTGCAGCAGCTATTGTTCTGACAGTTCTGGGAGAACTGAGCTTATGGGTTTATACAAATGAAGGCGGATTTTTTGACCTGATGGGACATTTCTTCAAAATTCTTTCCTTTTACCTGATCTATAAAGCGATAGTTGAGACCGGATTTGAAGATCCTTTCAGCCTTCTTTTCAGGGAACTTAAACATAGAGAAGAGGCTTTGAGACAGGAAACAATTTTCCTCAAGGACGATCAGGGTTACCTGTATAAATTACTCGGTTTAAAGGAAAATCCGTTTGAAGCGGAATCGTGTGTAGAAAAGGTCCCAATAGACGAGAAAGACTACCCTTCTTTTGTGCAAAACATAGAGGGGCTTCTAGGCTTTCGGCTTGATGAGAATCTTGAACCTGTATTCATGGACGGGGCTGTTGAAGAGATTACAGGTTACAGTAAGGAAGATTTCCTTTCCCGTAAGGTCAAATGGGTTGAATTAATCCTGCCTGAATACCTGCCTCTATTTTTCGACAACATGAACAAAGCAGTTTCCAATCCGGATCTTTCCAGAGAGCTCGAGTATAAAATACGCAGAAAAGACGGAGAAACCAAATGGGTCAGAGAGGTTCTCCAGAAACTTCCGGAGCGTTCCAGGTCACAGGGAAGGACACAGGGTCTTGTCCGTGATATTACAAGACGTAAAACTGCAGAAGAAACTCTGGCAAAAATACAGGAAGCTCGGATAAAGGAAATCCACCATCGAATAAAAAACAATTTACAGGTTATCTCCTCCCTCCTCAGCCTTGAAGCTGAAAAGTTCAGTGATGAACGGACTCTTGAGGCTTTTCGGGAAAGCCAGAACAGGGTTGTCTCGATGGCCCTCATCCATGAGGAACTCTATGAAGGCAAAGGCATGGACACAATAGATTTTGCGGTTTACCTTCGGAAATTAACCCTTGACCTGTTCAACTCGTACACTGTAGAGACCAGAAAGGTCAGACTTAACCTTGATCTCGAACAGGTTTATCTTGGTATGGACACTGCAATCCCTCTTGGAATTATTGTCAACGAGCTCGTTTCAAATTCTCTAAAGCATGCTTTTCCTTCAGGCGGCGAAGATGAAATCCGAATCAACTTGCGTAGAATGGAGGATTCTACCTCAAAACCGGAAAGAGTTCCCGGCTGCCAGAACGGAAAAGTTTTCCATTACATGCTTACGGTAACTGATAACGGAAGGGGCTTTCCTGAAGAGATAAATTTCCAGAACTCTGAATCCCTGGGGCTCCAGCTCGTAAATATCCTTGTTGAGCAGATAGATGGTTGTATTGAACTTAAAAGGGACAGGGGGTCGGAGTTCGCGATCTTTTTTGATAATCCGGGGAATGAATGAGGTTCAGGTAAATGAAATCCTGATTTCTCGGAAATTTGCAGGTGTTTTCAACCGGATATAAACACGTATACTATCTTATGTTCGCGTTGAAATTTTTAACATAAAATTATTTTTTTTTTTAAAACAATTTTTTTGGTAATTAATTTAAAATAGTTACTAATATAATGTTATATTCGCGGAGTTAGGAAGTTAGTAGGTATGATAATAAGTAAAGGACTGCCTGGAGGCCATTGATCCTGCTCCGGATCAATATGCCTGGGGAGTATATACTTCGGGGCTGCTGTATTGGGGAATCCAGTAAAAGGGTTGTGGCGCCTCCGGGCTTCTTCTTATGCTGCTTTTTACTGTTCTTTTCTCTATCCGTTATTTTATATCAAAGTGTGTAAAATCAGGGATTTTCAGCCCCCTGGTATTTCAGTATACTTCAATGTAATTTGTATCAGGTCGATCAGCACCTTCAGGTAGTACACTCAAGGGGGGCAACTGCATATATCATATTGGGGGAAACACATTTAAAGTAAAGCTTCATGAGGCAGCGGTCTGGATCGCGATAATAGGCCTGCTCTACTTAATCAGCCTTGGCAACTACCTTCTTTTCCATACTCTGGTAGAGCTATTCAGTGTCTACGTTGCATATGTAATCTTTTTGATAGTGTGGAAATCAAGAGAATGCCTGGAAAACAGATATCTTATACTCGTAGGTATTGCTTTTTTTTTCATCGGCAGCGTTGACCTTCTGCATGCCCTCACATTCAGTGGAATGGGAGTATTCAGGGTTCCTGGAATTAACCTGACTATCCAGCTCTGGGTACTTGCAAGATATCTGGAAGGCATTTCCTTCTTAGTTGCCCCTCTGTTCTTAATACGTAACAGAGAATCCGGAAGCAAAGAGGCTGAAAACATGTATGGAGAGTCTCTTGAGGACTCCGTTTTTGCCTGGAAAGTTTTTCTCGTATATGCAGTAATTACTATATCCTGCCTATTTTCAGTCTTTTTTTTCAATAATTTCCCGGCTGCTTATATTGAAGGTTCAGGACTTACTCCTTTCAAAATCCTGAGTGAATACATGGTCTCTTTCATACTCCTCTGTTCTTTACTTCTCCTGTATATAACCCGGGACGGTTTTGAAACTAAAGTTTTCAGGCTGCTTGCAGCTTCCATAATCCTTACAATCTTCGGGGAGCTATCTTTTGCCCTCTATACTCATGTAGACGAATTACCAAATCTCATAGGTCACTACTTTAAACTGTTGTCTTTTTACCTGATCTACGAAGCCGTCGTAGATGTCGGATTTGAAGAGCCGTGCAGCCTTCTTTTCAGGGAACTCAAGCACAGGGAAGAAGACTTCAGGCAAAAAGCAATTTTCCTCGGGGACGAGTACAGCCATATATGCAGAATGATAGGAGTAAACAGGAGTCTTGAGCCGAATAACAAAAGCTTTGGGGATGATGAAAATCAGGAAGGTTCCCACTCTTTTTTACAACACTTTCCGGGGATAGGGTTCCAGCTTGACGAGGTCTTTTCACCGGTATCCATGCAGGGGCCTGTAGAGAAAATGACAGGTTACAGGAAGGAGGACCTCCTTTCCGAAAAAGTGAGTTTGATGGAACTAATTGTACCTGAAGATCAGCATTTGATTATTGAAAACCAGCAGAAGTTGAAATCAAATCCCAAATTTGTAGCTGAGAATGAATTCCGTATACGCAAAAAAAATGGAGAGCTAATATGGGTCAGGGAAATTACCCGGAGTATTCAGGGAAGTTCTGAAGGCTCAGGAAAATTCCAGGGGCTGGTCTATGATATCACTGAGCGAAAAGTGGCTGAAGAAGCCCTCGAAAAAATAGACCGCATCCGAATAAAAGAGATCCACCACAGGATAAAGAATAATCTTCAGGTTATCTCTTCCCTGCTTAGCCTGCAGGCGGAAAAGTTCGAAGACAGGGAAGTGATTGAAGCTTTCAGGGAAAGCCAGAACAGGGTTGCCTCCATAGCCATGATCCATGAAGAGCTTCATGGAGGAGAAAACCTGGATTCCCTTGATTTTGCGGACTACCTGCAGAAACTGACTGCAGACCTTTTCGATTCGTATCGTGTGGGCAAGGAAGGGGTAAGCCTTAAACTCGACCTTGAGAATGTCTATCTTGGCATGGATACCGCAATTCCTCTCGGGATAATTGTCAATGAACTGGTCTCAAATTCCCTGAAGCACGCTTTCTCAGATAAAAATGAAGGAGAAATCAGCATAAACCTGCACAGTAATGATGCGTCTCACTCTCTGGTCGAACTCTCCTGTTCGGAGCCGGAATTTCTGGAAAATGATGATTTCCATTATACATTGACTGTTGCCGACAACGGAAGAGGAATCCCTGAAAAAATGGACTTTCGAAATACCGACTCTCTCGGACTCCAGCTCATAACTATTCTTGTTGAACAGATCGGTGGCTGTATAGAACTTAACAGAGATTATGGGACAGAGTTCGTTATCAATTTTGGCAACTCCGAAAAATTATAATAAAGTCTGAATTTCTAAAGTCTGAATTTCGTTTCTTGAGTTGCGATTCACCCGAATTTTAAGTTTTTCTTTCGACTCCTTCTTCCTTTTACTTCTTTTCCCTTCCTTTTTTTCTTCTTTTTTTACAGGACCGTCAGACAAGCTGGCGGAGGCGCTTATATTTACTTTGTGAATTAAAACGCAGCCTCATGGGGTTAAGAAAATATTTCTTCAGCCCCCAGGGTATTTCTACAGTATATTATCTCTTAATTGCAGGATCTCTTTGCATGTTGCTTTTAATCTGGCTGACAGGCAGGTGCAGATCCCGTGCAGTGCAGGAAGAGAAAACTGAAAAATTGCCTCATTGCCCCCAGAATGGGTCAACAAATTTGTCCGGAATAGTGAATTAACCACTAGAGGGGAGCCCTGTATCTCCTCCCGGCTAGTACTTTCCAGCTAAGAACTTTCCAGCTAAGAACTTTCCAGCTAAGAACTTTTTATCTGGGTCTTACACTCCAGGTTTTTTTTCCTGCCAGTTTTTTCCCTAAGGGCCTCCCAGCTAAGGGCTTTTCAGCTATGGGTCTAGTACTCTCCGATGTATGTCCACCCCAGTTCCTTCATTTTCGAAGAGTCGCTCTCTTTTACCAACCCAACATAATACTCCTCCCCACAGAGGTATCCAAGATCGCAGCTTTCAACTATCCGTACATCGGAGATCTCTATACCATAAACGGTCCCGTAATAAGCGATTATCAGTTCTGAGGGGGTGGGAGCTTTAATAAACTGGATGTTCCCTTCTTCGTACCACTGGTCCCAGGGAGCCTTTTCTTCGGATATTAGATACTTCATTTCTACAGTGTTTTCTTCTGCCCCTGAGGTACTTGTGGTGTTATCGGTAGTATCAGGTTCTTTTTCCAGGGGTTCCTGAGTAATTTCGTCCCATTCGCCGTCGATTACGGCGGATGTCACTTTTCCCTCAGAAATGATGACTTCTATGCTGTGAGGGGTGAGAGCTTCGGTTACTATCTTGTCTGTCCTGTTTCCGTAACCGCCATGACTGCTTGTAAATGTATAGTTCAGGACATGTTGTTCCGGGACGCTCTCAAGCGCCTCATGGGTTTCCAGCTCAAGGTCAAAGCCATCAAAACTGTATGTGGGGGCGGTTTCTATCCAGTTTTCGGCTATCCTTTCAGCTTCTTCCGGAGATGTGTACATGGCATAAGCCCGCAGTTCAACAAGGGCAGAATCGACTTCCTGAAGGCCTTCAGGCATATATTCGGAATAATAGGGATCCACAGTTACGGTTTTTGTGCGGGTACCCTCAATAAGGCTGATTTCCAGAGTTCCCACGTCCGTAACCAGAGGTTGTCCTTCCTGTGGAACATAGCAGTCTTCCATCTGAAGGAACCCGTTTTCTTCAAACAGGCTGATGAGTTCTTTGAAAGCGCTTTCATTGAAGGGCTTTTCATATATTTTCTTGGATCCCCCTTCATTGTCCGAGGTTGTAAATACAACCGATGTGCTGTTTACAGTTAGCTCCTGCAGCTGCATTTCCGGAAGTGTGAACGCTCCGTACGTTTTGTGGGTTATGGTCGCATTCTCGGAGATCTCTGTCTGTTTCTCGGCACATCCGGCTACAAAAATCAACAGCAAAATCAGTAGTACAGGAATTGTTTTGTTTATCAAAATCTCCTCCTTACTTTTCCTTTTTGGATCTCTACTTCCAGGGTTGCTTTCTAAACTAAAACCTGTTCTGCGATTTGTATTTTTTAAGGATATATCTTTTTTAAGGATATATCTTTTTTAAGAATATATCTTTTTTAAGAATATATCTTTTTTAAGAATATGTTTTTTTAAGAATATGTTTTTTTAAGAATATGTTTTTTTAAGAATATGTTTTTTTAAGAATATGACTTTTTATTCTTTTTTCATCCAGATATATAATTTGTAAACATCATTTTTCGATTTTTGTCCATGTTTCTCTATATTTTCGGTTCAAATCCAAGATAACATTTATATCTGTACATTAATGATTATCTCAGTACTATAATTATTTGAAATTTTTATATTAATGATTCCTCTAAAAAATGCTTATTTACGTTAGAAGGCGCAAACCAGATGAAAATGCAACTTGTTAACCTCCTTTTATTTTCGGACAAAAGGAAGAATTTTTTATTACTGCTGACAGAAGGACCCAGAAATATTGATGAAATTCTTGATCTACTTCAGGTATCGAGGATTTCCCTACTCCCTCACATTAAAAAATTAAAAGAAGAAGGGCTGATCATTCAGAATGGGGAAGTGTATAGTCTCTCGATCATAGGTAACATACTGGTTAAAAAAGCAAGGCCTTTACTGGATGTGGTCAGTATGTTTGAGGAAAACGATTTGTTCTGGAGCCACAGGAAACTGGATTCCATTCCTTTTCATCTGTTAAAGCGGCTAGGTGACCTTAAAGGGAGCCAGCTTCTCGAACCCGGGCTAACCCACGGATTTGATCTGTTTCCTGAGCTGATCAATCATTTTACCGGTTCTTCAAAGGTTATACTCCTTTTTTCTTATTTTCACCCTCAGATCCCCTCTTTTTCCCTGGAACTCGCAAAAAGAGATATTCAGGTGCAGCTCATCCTTAGCAGGGATTCATTTGATAGGTTTTCGGAAGATTTCCGGGATACGGGAGAGAAAATCCTGGCGAAGAAAAATGCCTCTATTTTTGTGTATGTCGGAGCTCCCCTTGAAATTCCTGCATTGATTGCGATTTCGGAAAGTGCTTTGTTGATCGGGTTCTTCAATACGAAAGGGCGGTTTGAAGGGCAATACATTCTCAATTTCGAACCTCGCGCTCTGAGCTGGGGAAATGAGCTTTTTGAATACTACATGGGGAGGTCAGAGAAAGTCTGTTCAATGGATTGTTCGGACTGTAGCTCTGATGACCAGAAAGTTTCCCATGACCTGTAATAAGTCCGGAATAAAGACAAAAATAAGAGTCAGATTAAGGCAAGAATAAGATTCCGATAAGACAAGAATGAGGACCAGGATAAAAGGCAAGAATAAGATTCCGATAAGACAAGAATAAGGACCAGAATAAAAGGCAAGAATAAGAGTCCGATAAGACAAGAATAAGGACCAGAATAAAAGGCAAGAATAAGAGTCCGATAAAGGCAAGAATAAGGACCGGAATATGGACTTATGTTCGGAACATGGAGCCTTCAGTTTTTAAATATCTTTTATTCCCGAAAGCTCTTACAGGGATCTAAATGAAACGAAACTCTAAGGAATGGAAAGAAAAAAGGGCTGAATTCATTAAAGGTAAAACCTGTACCTGGTGCGGTTCCGCTGAACGCCTGTGCGTCCATACTCCCGGAGCTTTTTCTCCGGCGGAGGTCCGTTCCGGGATTTACAGTCTTGCCTATGTCAGATTCAGGGAAGTGTACAGGCAAAAGTACCAGAAATTCGAGCAGGTCCTTACCGGCAAACACCGCCATAAAAGCCATCCTGCCTGGCACAAAGCTACAACTGTTCATAAAGCCGAGCCTGACCATACCGACCTTGAAGATCAATATATCGAGGTGCTTGTTGAAGATAAGGAAGAAGGGAACTTCAAAAAGCTTTATCATGAATGGCTCGAAGAAAACGGGATTGAAGAGCTGATTGAAGAAGAAACCCGAAAAGCCGAGGAAGAATACTCCTCTTTTGAACATGCAATTGTGCTCTGCAATCGCTGTCATTTTGCGAGCCTGAAGGGTATGGAGCTCTGCCCGGTGTGCAAAAAAAAGTATAAGCCTTCAAGGTATGGGACCTGCTTTGACTGTTTGCCTGATGAGAAAAAGAACGAAGTTATGGCAAAGCAAAAGGAAAAAGAAGATTTTCCTGAGAATTCGGAGCGGTTTTCTAATAAATCATTTCCTGAAGAGCCATAGTTTCACTTTATGCTATGGTATGAATCTATTATGGTATGAATCGGGGAACGCCAGATTTTATCAGAATAGAGCCCAACCGCTTCCTCCGCATGCCCTGCAGGTTCCTGTTTCCATGTTTCCGGATCCCCCGCAGAGAGGACATATTATTGCAGGCTGGGCAACAAGCACGTTCCCCTGTCCTCCGCAGGCTTCGCAGATTCTACCATCGGCATACCCGGTTCCGTTGCAAAGAGAACATTTTTCCGGAGCATACTCTGTATCGATATAAGTATGAAGCATCCCATCACCTTCTTGATTTACCAGCACAGGGGTATTTCCCAAACAAAAGATTCTTTGATACATATTTTCAGCGTTCTGGATTAAAAAATCTTGCAAAAAGATAAAAAAGAAAGTGTTATAACGTAATTGCCGGATTTTAGTTGACATCTATCTTTTTTCCGTATACGTCTTTTCAAATATTCTTATAAATGTTTCGGGGATATGTAATGTTTTAAGCCTTTTCTCCGGTTAAAAATTCTGCCTGTAAATTCTCCTCTTTTCATTTGCCTGTTTCTGGAAGGCTTTAAACCGCAGGAGCCGGAATTTCGCTCTATTCGAGGCCTTTTGCCAGTCCGACATTTTCTGACCTGAAGGGAGCTTTTCAGTGGAATATTTTTTTCCTGTTCTTTCTTGATAAATTTTATTGATAACTTCCCCTGATGGTAACATAAAATAATATTTTTAATGATTCCAGTAGTTTTAAGTAACATTAAAAAAATAATAATCATCGAGGGAGAGGTCTTAAAGTTCTGTCCCGGGGGACAAGGACTTTAAAATATATGTCTCTTACTTTTGGGAGTTGGGAATATGGTTAGTCGAGATGATCCACAATTTTTGTCGGCAAGCACAATAAAGAGAGACAAGATCCTTAATAGAGCAGGAGAGCATATTGGGAAAATTGAGGAATTAATGATCGATCTTCAGGACGGAAGTATCGCGTACACAGTGCTTTCTTTTGGCGGATTTCTGGGTATGGGCAATAAGCTGTTTGCACTTCCCTGGAAAGCTCTGTCGCTGAAGGTGCATGAACATACCTTCGTACTTGACGTCAACAAAGAAGTGCTGGAACAGGCAGAAGGTTTTGATAAAGACAAATGGCCATTAGCAGACCGCGAATGGCTCTCCAAGACATACGCTTACTACGGATACGAGCCTTACTGGCAGCCTGGAGTGGAGGGGCAGGCCGGAGTAAGGACAGAAAGTACAGCGGCAGGTACAGAAATCCCGGATTTTTTGTCATCAGGCACGATAAAAGGGGATAAGGTCATCAATAAGGCTGAAGAGCACCTCGGGAAAATCGAGGAATTAATGATCGACCTCGAAAATGGTAGAGTCGCGTACGCAGTGCTATCTTTTGGCGGGTTTCTGGGTATGGGTGACAAATTCTTTGCTATTCCCTGGCAGGCTCTTCAACTAAAAGTGCACAAACACGCCTTTGTACTTGATGTGCCTAAAGAAACCCTGAAAAAAGCAGAGGGCTTTGATAAAGATAACTGGCCTATAACTAACCGTGAGTGGCTTTCCACTATGTATGGCTACTACGGATACGAGCCATACTGGCAGTGGGAACGAGAACGAATCGAGAGCCGGCCAGGTAACATTTAAAACCTCTTTAATTTTACAAACAGATAAAAGCATCAGCCTTACCGGCAAATCGGGAGGTTGGGAAGAAATTGATCGGAGGAAAGATTTTAATATTGTACGGGGGACGCAGGCTTTAAAATGTACCTCCTCCGAACCAGGGAGTTGTGAACATGGCAGATGGAAAGAATCCAGATTTTTTGTCAGCAAACACACTGAAAGGGGATAAGGTTGTCAATAGAGCAGGAGAGGATATTGGGAAGATTGAAGAACTAATGATTGACCTCCAGGACGGTAGAGTCGGATATGCTGTACTTTCGTTTGGGGGATTCCTGGGTATGAGCGATAAATTCTTTGCTATTCCCTGGCAGGCCCTCCAACTGAGAGTGCATGAGCATGCTTTCTTACTCGATATTCCTAAAGAAACTCTTGAAAATGCAGAGGGTTTCGACAAAGATAACTGGCCTCTAACCACCCGGGAGGGACTCTCCAGAACCTACACTTACTATGGATGCCAGCCATACTGGCAGCCTGGAGTGACAGGAAAAACTGGAAGAGTTCCGGGGAAGGTGGAACCGGAAAGGGAAGCGCGGATGGAAAGCACGGCAGCTAGCGAGGGTCCCGAATTTTTGTCAGCGAGTACGATAAAAGGGGACAAGATTATCAGTAGCACCGGGGAGGATATTGGGAAGATTGACGAATTGATGATTGATCTCGAAAATGGTAGAGTTGCATATGCTGCAGTCTCCCATGGCGGGTACCTGGGTGTAGGAAGCAAATTCTTTGCTATTCCCTGGCAGGCTCTCCAACTGAAAGTGCACGAGCATGCTTTTGTTCTTGATATTTCTAAAGAGACTCTTGACAAGGAAGAAGGCTTTGATAAGGACAATTGGCCTCTAACTCGTGAGAGGCTCTCCAGAACCTACACCAACTATGGATACCAGCCTTACTGGCAGATCGTAGCTGCAGAACAACCAGAAGTTTCTACAGGAAAGATCAGGCAAGCTGGAGTTTCGGCAGGAGTCATTAGAGGGACAGAAACAGAGAGGACTGATGTAGTAGAAACTGATGAAGAGATAAGGGTGCGTCAGGAAAGGGAAAGACTGGAAGGACTAAGAGGCACGCAGGAAGAGAAGTTATCGCAGCTAGAGAAACAGCAGATGGAAAAAGAGAAGCAAGCAAAGGCTGAGAGAGAAAGACTGGCTCAGCTGGAAAGAGAACGTATTGAGGCAGAAAGGCAGGCAGAGGCCGAGAGAAAAAGACTGGCTCAACTGGAAAGCGAGCTGCAGGAAGCAAGAAGGCAGGAAGAGACCGAACGAGTGACCAGGCTAGAGAAAGAACTGAAGGAAGTACAGGCACAGGAAGAGATTCGCAGGGAGAGGCTGGTCCAACTGGAAAGAGAATGTACGGAGGCGAGAAGACAGGCAGAGGTGGAAAGAGAAGGGCTAGCTCAACTGGAAAGTGAGAGAACCGAAGTGGAGAGGCGGGCAGAAGTCGAGAGAGAGAGGCTGGCTCAATTGGAAAGAGAGAGAACTGAAGTGGAGAGGCGGGTGGAGGCTGCCGGTAAAGAGATCCCGGACTTTTTGTCAGCAAACACGATAAAAACAGACAGGGTTGTCAATACAGCTGGAGAAGACCTCGGAAGGATTGATGAATTAATGATTGATCTCGATAACGGTAGGGTAGCGTATGCAGTCCTTTCTTTTGGCGGATTCCTGGGTATGAGCGATAAGCTGTTTGCTATTCCCTGGAATTTCCTTACATACAGAGCGCACGAACATGCTTTTACCCTTGATATTCCCAGGGACGTCCTGGAAAGTGCAGAAGGCTTTGACAAGGATACCTGGCCTCTGACTCGTGAAGAACTCTCCGGGGCCTACACTTACTACGGGTACCAGCCCTACTGGCATAGAGAAATGGCGGAACGAGCCGGAATGCCCGGGGGGGCGGAATCGGAAATGATGACCCGGGCAGAAAGAAAGAGGCACGAACAACTAAAAACCGCAGAAGAGATAATGGCGCAGCAGGATAAAGAAAGAATAGAAAAGCAGGAAGCAACAGAGACAGACAAAGAGAAAAAAGAGAGGTTAGAAAGAGAACGCATGGTCGCAGAAAGGCGGGAACACAAATATCAGTAATTGATACATCGGGGAGTACCATATGTCTCTCTGAGTTTATATTCTGCGTATCAAATTCTCAGTCCCTGTTAAAAGCCGTGCAAGCAGGGACTTTTTTATCTCCACCGCATCGTTAGGGCAGAGTTCCCGGCAGCAGTAGCACAGGATGCATTTTTCCGGATTGATCCTGTAAGTTCCGTTTTTTTGCCGTTCCACCGCCTTGGGGGAACAGTTCAAATAGCAGGTTCCGCATTGAGTGCATTTTCTCTGGTTGATTCTGGGATAAATTGTATAATATTTGCCGAGGCTGCGCTTAAGAAAAGCAGGGGTTGTACTGACCCCTCCGCTTGATGGCTTGAATTTTGTTTTGACTTCTTTTAATGGCTTTCCTGCCACCACAGGGCACTGGTTTCCGAAACCTTTCTTCAGGGCTCCTGCTGTAGTGGGGATTTTGATAGGGTCAAAGCCAATCATTTCCGCTGCAACAATATCCAGGGAAACACAGTCCCTGCTTGCCAGAATTACCCCCGAGTTTACAGGAATTCCGTGGGAAGGCCCGTTTCCTTCCATGCCCCAGATCCCGTCCATGACCGAAAAAGAGGGTTTGACAACAGAGTAAACATCGGCAACGGCTTCGCCAAAAAGTTCCCTTTTTCCGAGGAGGTGCATTTCTTTTCGGCATTTCAGGGGCAGGGCTCCGAAGAAATTCTTGACCGCACCCGTGTAATACGTAAGTTCATGGGTTTTCAGTTTCGGAAGGGATATTACGACATCGGCCTCAAGAACAGGGTTTGCAATATATAATTTCCGGAACTGAAGCGGCTCCGGGACTTCTACCAGGGTAAAGCCTGCAGTTTCAAAATTCACTACCTTTGCTCCGGCTTTTCGGGCAGCCTCTTCTATACCCGAAGTCTTCAGGGCTATTGCCGTAGCCCCGGGTTTTGATATGCCTGCTCCGTCTCCAACTACCGGTTCCCCTCCTGCGGAGAGCACGAATTCACACATTGCTGCTACAACCGAAGGATGGGTGGTTGTGGCAGCTTCCGGAGGGCTGGCTGTAAGGATGTTTGGCTTGAGAAGTACGCTGTTTCCGGGCTCAATTATGTCTTCAATGCCTCCCAGAAGATCAAGAGCTTTAGCTATTGCTTCTTTAGTATCCGAATAATCAGGGCAGGAAACTATGGAGACTTTGTTCATTGCTAAAAAATAAATGGAAATAATTATTGAATTCTTTTCCGGTTCCAGTTTCTTCTCAATTTCTCGGTTTTCGGATCTCTCTTTATAAAGGGTTTATCTGTTTTTCAGGCCCATTATTGAGTCGATTTCTTCAGCTATACTTTCCAGTTCGTCGAGTATCCTTTCCGAGTCCTTCCGCATCTCCTTCACTGCAGCTTTCAGGCTGCCTCCTCTCAGGTAAATCAGACGTTTTTTTCTGTAAAGGAGCCCGGAGTCATTGAGGTTCCGGAGATGATGGTTGACCCTTGAGATTTTCATATCAAGGTCTTCAGCCAGAGCTTCCGAGGAGCTGACCCTCTCGTTTGAGAGCTTTTCAAGCAGGCTGAAGATTATCCTGTTGGCTGTGTTTTCGGTATCTCTGCCCGAAGAAAAGCCAAAACTGTCACAGAACCAAAACAGGTCTTCTTCAAGGCTCTTGATCTGGGGTTTTTCAATGTTTCTGAGGATAATCTGCTGAACCATCTCTGTATTCTTTTAGAGATTCATGTATATATAATTTATTTTGATTTGTCGATATCATATCGGTTTTTTTGAAATTATTCTTATTTTACTGATAAAATATCTCCTGTTCCCCGGTAATTTTTAAATATAAGTTTTGCATTATATGCAGATAGTTGGGTGCTTAAAGCCCAATACATTCATCAATTCCCATGCTGACCTGTACCAGTGAATGTTCAGCTAATATTGAGGTCACTTACATATAAGGAGGAACAAAGAGTGATTATCAGACCTATTGGCGAACGAGTTTTACTCAAACACCAGAAGAAAGAAGAAGTGACTAAAGGTGGGATCTATATCCCGGAGTCTGCCCGGCAGGAGAAAAAAGAAGGAATCGTCATAGCTGTGGGGACTTTTGAAGATGGAAAGGAACTCCCCCTGAAAAAGGGAGATCACGTAATTTACGGGGGATACCAGGCTGATGAGATTGAGATCGATGACGAAAAATACATTTTTGTCGATTTCAAGGATATCCTGGCAACCGTTGTTGAAGAATGATTTTGAATGAGGCCGCTTCTGAAAATACTACCTCAGATATCTCGCGGAGGTCAGGTAAACCCTGACCCGGATAAATCATGAATCAACTTAGTAAGAATGTTTGATCGGAATTCAGGTGAATACAGATGGCTTCAAAGCAGATAATGTTTGATGAGAATGCAAGAAAAACCCTCTTAACCGGTGTGGACAAAGTTGCAAATACTGTTAAGATCACCCTGGGCCCCAAAGGCCGCTACGTTGTGCTGGACAAAAGCACAAAACCCGTGGTCACAAATGACGGGGTCACCATTGCAAAAGAAATAGAGCTCCATGATAAGTTCGAAAATATGGGGGCAAAGCTTGTCAAGGAAGTTGCTTCCAGGACCCAGGACAACACAGGAGACGGGACAACTACCGCAACCCTCCTTGCCCAGAGCATGATCCGGGAAGGCTTAAAAAACATCAGTGCCGGGGCAAACCCTATTGAAGTCAAGAAAGGGATCGAGTTTGCAACGGAAAAGGTTGTCGAGTATCTCAAGAACAAGAGTGTGGAGGTTAAGGGCAAGGACAAGATCATACAGGTAGCTACCGTTTCCGCAAACAATGACGAAGAAATAGGCAACCTGATCACCGATGCTATGGAAAGGGTAGGTTACAATGGGGTAATCACGGTTGAAGACTCAAAGACCATGGAGACCAGCCTTGATGTGGTTGAGGGGATGCAGTTTGACCGCGGCTTTGTCTCCCCATACATGGCACTCGATACTGAAAAAATGAACTGTGAATTCGAAGACCCCTATATCCTGATTACGGATAAGAAGATCAACAGCATGAAGCAGATCGTGCCCGTGCTTGAAAAGGTAGCTTCCGAAGGCCGGTCCCTATTGATTATTGCTGAGGACGTCGATGGGGATGCCCAGGCAGCTCTGATCCTTAATATCATCCGCGGATCCCTGAGGGTCTGCGCTGTAAAAGCTCCGGGCTTCGGAAACGAGAGAAAGGAGATGCTCGAAGACATTGCCGTCCTGACCGGCGGGCAGGTTATCAGTGAAGAGAAAGGCATGAAGCTTGAAGAATTCAGTGACTACATGCTCGGAAGTGCCAGGAAGGTCACAGTTGACAACAATAAAACCATAATCGTGGAGGGCAGGGGCGATAAGGAAAAGATTGAGGAGAGGGTCAGGATCATCGAAGCCCAGGTCAATATTGCCGAAGCCGACTACAGAAAGACCGAGCTTAAAAAGCGCCAGGCAAAGCTGGGAGGCGGTGTCGCGGTAATCAAAGTGGGAGCTGCAACCGAAACCGAGCTCAAGGAAAAGAAGATGAGAATTGATGATGCCCTGAACGCCACAAAAGCTGCAGTTGAAGAAGGTGTGGTTACGGGAGGAGGAGTCAGCCTCTTCCGGGCAGCTGCAACCCTAGATTCCCTCAGCCTTGGTGGTGACAGGCAGGTGGGCGTAAAGATCGTCCAGAGGTCCATAGAAGATCCTGTCCGCCAGATCGCTGCAAACGCGGGCAGAGAAGGCGCCGAGGTTGTGGCAACCATAAGAGCCGAGTCCAGCGAACGCTTCGGGTACAATGCAAAGAGAGATGTCTTTGAAGACCTTTTCGAAGCAGGTGTAATCGACCCGACAAAAGTGGTAAGAAGTGGGCTTCAGAACGCTGCCTCAATCGCAGGCATGGTGCTCACGACTGAAGCTCTTGTAACCGATTTTGATGAAGAAAAGGACGACAGGACAGCTGCAATAATTATCTGATTGCAGTATTTTTTTCTCTCTTTTTTTCTTCTTTTCTTTTCTTTTCCTCTTCTCTTCTTTTAATTTTTATTTTCATTTTTCTCTTCTCTTCTTTTAATTTTTATTTTCATTTTTCTCTTCTCTTCTTTTAATTTTTATTTTCATTTTTCTCTTATTTTTCTTTCTTTCCCTTCCTTTTCCTTTTTCCTGACTTCATTCTTCCTTTTCCCTAATCACCATAAGCCCCTTAACTTTCTCTTTTTCTCTGAAAAGAACTGAAAACCTTTTTCTGTTATTAGCGCAATATGTTCGTAAAAACATAACTCTCAATATTTATATCTGTAGATCTGTAGTCGAACTGTTATACTTCCAATAATTATTCGTAATCATTCTATTCTCTCTTATCATCAGGTTCATTACTAAAAACGCCCCCTGTCAGAAAGGTGAAAGTAAAGATGCTTGAAGTCTACTGTGATTCGTCCTATAATGAGGGTGAAGACTCCTACATCGGTTGTGTGGTGCTACGGGATGGTATGCAGCTCCACCAATCAACAACTAAAGTCCCGGGTCATCCTCAGAACAATCTTGAATGTGAACTTTCGGCCCTTAACTTTGCCATCTCTCTTGTCAGGACTTTTTCAGCAGGCGATACCGAAATAGTCGTCTATAACGATTCGACCGAAGCCGTAAAAGCTTTCCAGGGAAGGGTGAAGCAGGTAGAAAAGGAGTTTTCGGGGTCCAGACTCAGCTTCGAGTATATTCCCCGGGAGAAAATGAACCAGGCAGCTGCAGACAGCCTCTCTAAAAAGTTTCCTGTTTTTTTCTCGAGCACGTCCACATCCGAGGTGGAGTCTTTTTCGAGGCGGGAAGACGTTCTTTTAGATATTGCCCGGAATGGAAGCAACGTTTTTTATCTGGAAAAAGTTCCGGAAATGTCTACAAATAAAAAAACCTGCTATAGATTGATAGTTCGGACAATGGAAAAGATCCTTTCCGATGACATGATCTATCCGGTAAAAAAAGGAGGCCCTGGAACTCAGATAAAGGCTGCGGAACAGATTCGAAAAGACTTTTCAAACCCTGAAGTTCTTTCTTTTCTGAAATCAAAAGGTGTCAGGCTTGAAAACTCTTACTTCCTGCTCACGGACGAGACCTGGGGGCTTCGGGGTACGGACAGTCAGGCTTACTCCATTCTGCCCTCTTCCATTCCCCACAGGGTCATATGTGATGAAGTGGACAGGTCAGCCCAGAACCTTTTCAGAAGAGCCGAACGTTTCAGGTAATTATCCTACTCCGAAAACCCATTTCTTATAGCCCCTCTCTCCGGAATCCAACACCGGCGTTGTAAAAGTTGAAGTATTCCCTTTATATGTGTTATACAACCCTTAAACCCAAATTTAACTTCTGAGAATCCATGAAATCCATAGATTACAAAACACAGATTTTACTAGCAGTTTTCATAAGCTCTCTGCTCCTCGGAAATCTCCTTGGGAGTAAGCTAATTGAGATCTTCGGAATTGTAACCTCTGTCGGCTTATTCGGATATCCGGTTACTTTTCTTATTACGGATATAGTAGAAGAGGTTAGAGGAAAAGAAATAACAAAGATCTTCGTACATGCAGGCTTACTTTCACTCTTCATTGCCGTACTTTTCGTATTTGTAAGTACGGGCTTCCCCTCCTCTTCTCTGTATCCTCATAGTGAGGCTTATAATAGTGTTTTCTCAAACTCTCTGCGGATTATCCTGGCAAGTATGACCGCTTTTGTTATAAGCCAGTACCATGACCTCTGGGCTTTTAATTTCTGGAGGCAGAAGACAAATGGCAGATGCCTCTGGTTTAGGAACAATCTTTCAACAATTGTTTCCCAGCTGATTGACTCTATTGTTTTCACGTTTATCGCTTTCTATCACGCCACTCCCGAGCTTGGGGCAGTCCAGATTTTTTATATGATCGTGCCTCTCTGGGTCCTTAAAGTGGGTTTTGCTCTCCTTGATACTCCATTTGTATATCTTGGAGTCCGGTGGCTTGCTCCTGAAAGTATGGACGATGTCACCTATCTTGGAGAAAGCCTGGAGACAGGTCCGGTTAATGGTTAAAAAGAGGGGGTTCCTGAAACCAGCTTCAAAAGAGAAGGTTCCTGAAACCAGCTTTGATCCGGAAGTGACCCGGGGATACATTTTCGGGTCTTGAATCCCAATGCTTATGGATATCCCCGTCCTATACCTCTATATTAACGGGGGTGCTGATTATGGCAGACCATCCTGAGATAGAAATAGGGCAGGCAAGGATTGATATTCAAAGTAATGAAGAAAATTCCGAAAAGACTTATGAAAGAAAGACTGAAGAGCAGGAAAAGTCAGGTAAAGAACCCAATAAAGGAGTCCCCCCTGAAGAATTCTGTATCTCCTGTATGGATATTCCTGAGGAACAGCGTAAGGGCATGGTTCTGGAGATCCAGCAGGTAGCTGAAAGGCTTCTGAAGGCCCATAGGGTTATTAACGAACCTAGAGACCTTTTAAAGGGGGAGTGGTTCCTCAAACTGCAGAAGCCGAAGTTCGAAAAGAAACTGGTTCTTGCAAAATCCGGAGAGGAAGTCTTTATAGGTTTTTATAGCTATAAGGAAGAAACTCCTGTTCCCGATCCCAACTTCGTTTTGCTTTCTCAATACGGCGTCTGGTACCCGCAGAGAATAGAGGAAAAATTTGAAGAAACGGTTGCCTCCTTCTTTACGGGAGCTTATGGGGATTACGATTTTCTCAATATCGTCCCTGAAAACGTTGAAAAATTCCAGGCGTCTCAGCGTGATTTTGCAATAATGATTGAAGACCAGGGCTGGGACGGACAGGACGTGGAGGTAGTTGAAAAAATCATGCCGAAAGATTAAGTTTCTCTGAAAACTTATGTCTCGCTAAAAACTCATGTATATTTGAAACTCAAGTTTTTATAGAATCTATCCCATTCAGAGCGTTCGCTTTTTCTTTTCACCCTCTTCCGGGAATTTGTTTTTCTTTTCTGCTCTCTCATTTCTTATTCTTTGTTTTTCCCACAGAATATTTAAATATTGAAAGCATACGCAGTTTCAGGTACATACTCAGTGATAGTATTTACTCAACGATGGTACATATTTGACGATATTCCTTGCTTTTCCCTTGTGGCTTTTATAGTAATCGCTTTTCAGAAGGTCTTTTATGTTTTCGATAAATTCCGAATGCATCCTTTCAAAACAGTCCGAAGATATCCCTCCTTTCTATGTGATGGAAGTACTGGAAAGTGCCAAGGAGCTGGAAGCTCAGGGCAGGCATATAATCCACCTTGAGGTCGGAGAGCCTGATTTCCCTACTGCTCCCCATATATGTGAGGCTGCCTGTGCTGCTATTGGAAAGGGGCTTACAAAGTACACCCACAGCCAGGGGCTCCCTGCCCTCCGAGAGGCAATAGCTGAATCTTACTACCGGAAGTTTGGGGTTGACCTTGACCCTAATCAGGTTATCGTTACTTCGGGGACAAGCCCCGGGCTCCTGATGGTTTTTATGGCTTTGCTTGAAAAGAGGGACGAAGTAATCATGTCGAACCCTCACTATGCCTGCTATCCGAATTTCGTAAAATATCTGGGCGGGACCCCTGTTTTTGTCTATACAAGCGAGGCAAACGGCTTTGCCCTTGAACCGGAAACCGTAAGGCAGTGCCTGAGCCCTAACACCAAAGCCATTCTCATTAACAGCCCTTCAAATCCCGGAGGGCATGTTATGTCTCCAGATACTTTGCAGGGCCTTGCCGCAATAGCAGACGAAAAAGGAATTCCTGTCGTTTCGGACGAGATCTACCAGGGCCTGATCTACAGTGGAGAAGAACACAGCATCCTGGAATATACCAAAAATGCCTTTGTCCTGAACGGCTTTTCCAAACTTTATGCGATGACCGGCTGGAGGCTCGGTTATATTATCTGCCCTCCCGGATGTGTGCGTGCGATTCAGAAAATTCACCAGAACTTCTTTATCTGCGCTAACTCCTTTGTCCAGGAAGCAGGCATTGCAGCCCTCAAAGGTTCCCAGGAACATGTTGTCGAGATGGTCCAAATTTACAATATGCGTCGCCAGTACATGCTAAAAAGACTTCTAGGTATGGGGCTTGAAGTTCGAAAAGAGCCAATGGGAGCCTTTTATGTCCTTGCCGATGCTCGCAAGTTCGGCAACGATTCCCTTGAACTGAGCCGCAGTATTCTCAATGAAGCAGGCGTGGCAGTAACTCCCGGCGTAGATTTCGGAAACGGGGCAGAAGGCTACCTGCGCTTTTCCTATGCCAACAGCCTTGAAAACATTGCAGAGGGTATGGACCGTCTGGAGGCTTTTCTGGAAAAAGAACTTGATGGATGAGAACTCCGGAATTCGGAAGCCAGTTCTGCTAATTAATTTTTCTAATTTATTTGGCGTGAAAGTACTGTGATTTGACAGGTACTTTCATTTCTTTATGCCTTTTATTTCTCTGTGCTCGTGTTTGAAGAATTTCCGTATTTATTTGCTAATCAACCTTTCCAGATAATCATTTTTGGTATCATTCTTTCTTTGTATCATTCTTTCTTTGTATCATTCTTTCTTTGTATCATTCTTTCTTTTTACCGTATACTCAAAATCTGGTTTAGAAAGCTTTTCCAGAGCTACCAGACCATCAGAACCTGTTGATTCTCCTCGTATTTTTTCATTTTCAGGGACAGATTTTTTATCCTCTTCGAAGACTGTTTGTTTTGTACCTTCTTTTGTAGTTTCTGCAATAGTTTTCGTTGTTGTTTCTGTTAATGTTTCCTTAGTAGCTTCAGTTGATGTATCCTTCAATGCTTCCACTGATGTTTCTTTCATGGTTCCGTCTGTCCTCTCTTTTTTGCCAGAAACGGGAGTTTCAGCCTTTTCTCTCTCTTTTTCTTCTCTCTTCTCCGGCATCTTCCGGAGTTTTTCGATTGCTGTACGATCCACAGGGATTTTTTTCGGGGATTTAAACTTCAGCTTCTCGGGATTTCTTTTGACAAAAAAACCTGCAGCCAGCAGAACCATGGTTGCAGCAAGGTATGTAAGGAGACTGAGGTGTAGTTTTTCCTCTATTAAAATCGAGGGATCATCGGAAGCATTGATTTCTTTTGAGACCGTGCCGTATCCTGTCTTTTTTATAGTCAGTTTGTGTTGCCTTCCTTCGGCATTAAATACGACAGGGGTAACCCCTTTATATCCCTCGTCAAGGTAGACCTTTGCTCCTGAGGGGCTTGAAGAAACGCTGTATGTCCACCTGCTTATCCGGAGCTTTTTTGAGATCGAATACGTTTCCCCGGCTGTAACAGGAACTCGCTCAAAGACGTCCTCATACCCTTCCTGCTTCAATACCACTTCATAAAAACCGGAAGGAACGTCCTCTATCAGGGCCGGGGTTTTTCCAACAGGCATTTCATTTATATAGATCTCGGAGCCGTTTGGAACTGTTGTGATTTTGATATTTCCTGAGTCTCCTTTTTCCGCTGCCGTCGGATTCTCAGTCTCTTCGACTGTAGAATTGCCCTGCCCGAGATCTGCGGCAGAAACATCCGCAAATACAGGGCCGGCAGCTAAAGTAAGTATCAGGAAGGAAAATACTGTGCAGATCAGGGCTTTTCTGAAGCCCCCTGATTTGAGATCAGATCTCTTTTTTATACGGAACCCCTTCGTTTTGAATGATGGCTCTTCTTTTCAAGTAACTGGTATTTATAACCATTCTTTATCTGATTGAGCAGAATTTGAATGAGAATAACTTGAATGAGAATAACTTGAATGAGAATAACTTGAATGAGAATAACTTGAATGAGAATAACTTGAATGAGCAGAATCTTCAGTTTCCTTTTAATTCGTTGAATTCAGGTTATTATTTTTTCCACTGCCGATGCTGCTTTTTCCTGCTTAAAATCAAAAATACTGCTCTGATTTCTATTCTCTTTTTCAGGGCAGAAAATCCCTGTAATCATCCAGGTTCCATATATGAAATGCGTCCCCATGATAAAGTAAAGTTCTTTTTCTTTGAGGAGTTCGAAGAGTTGCTCTCTAATTTTCTTTTTCACGGCTCCAGGTTCCCTTTCTCCCCTCACGATATTCCTTACGGTTTCATTGAGTTCCCAATCGAGCAGGATAATTTTATGTCCCCTGCAGGCTTCTTCCCCCTCACACCTGAAGATATATTTTACCTCCACAGGCATCCCGGCTTTTTCCCCTTTTTCGAGAAAATCCCCCATCAGGTTAAAGTACTGCTGCCGGTCACAGGTCTCAATGCTGTTTACCATAACTTCCGCTTTCAGAAGCTCGGGCTTTATCACTCCAAGGCTTGCTCCTTCTATGTTCAGCCTTTCTAGAGACGTCACAAGCGGTAGGATAAGCTCTTTTATTTTCCTGTCCTTTGCGGGTCTTTCCAGGTTTACGTAATCAAGAACCTTTCTGCTTTCCCACCTCAGGTCATGCTCAGGCTTCGTAACCGTAACCTCAAGCAGGTCGTTCTTCCTGAAATCGACCAGCCCTTCGCCGTACCTGAACCTGAGGGGGTAGAGCCTCAGGAGTTCTCCGGCTTTGTTGATGCCAGTAACTCCAACGGCATGCACGTCCCCGTTTCTTCTGCTCTTTTCGGGGGTAGCTCTGACAAGGACAGTAATTTCTTCTTTTTCTCGCCTCAATGGGGTAACCTCAGTTGTTTTTGAGTGAATCTGGAGAAAGATTGGTTTTTAGGGATATTAATCCTTGAGAACGCGAGGTGAAAGTGTTTTTTCTTGAGAATGTTGTTTATTTGAATCTACCAGGTTAGATTCTGCATAACAGGTCAGATCTGGAGATTCCAAGAAGAGGTATTGTCAAAAGAGGTAAATATTGAGAAACTTGACACAGGAATTATAAATGCCCCATTAAAAACTGAATAGACATCCAAAAATCAAAATTAAAGAAAAGAAAAAAGGTGGGGCTGGTGAGATTCGAACTCACGATCGACGGGTATCTCCGAACAACTGCTTTTACAGTTCTCTGGTGAGCATCTATCAGTGCTCCAACGGTTCCTCATTGTCCTGCCCCGTCGGGAAGGACTCGGTAGACCCGTTGTTCATCATTTATCCGCTGGAGCCCATCGCCATGCCGGGCTAGGCCACAGCCCCTTTACAAGGATACTGAAATAGCCCTTCTATTTTAAATAGTTAACGGCAGGAACTAATGTTTCTGAGGTCAGATTTCTAAGAATTATTATTTCTTTCTCACATCAACAGGTAATATATTATTCCTGCAAGAATTGCGAGCACAATTATTACAAAGGAAATATATCCGAGCAGACGGACCGTGAAATCGTATGTGCTTACCTCGCCTGTCCATTTGCCTGTTCTCCGGCGGTCAAAGTATTTCATCCATTTCTTGCTTAATTTCAAAGGTTTCAGGTCTCCCTTTTCAGTCTTGTTCTATATCAGGGGTTTTACAAATAAAGCTATTTATATGACTCCCTGAGAATCAAATTCCTGATTTGCCTGGTGCCCTCATGAAAATGAGAAAAGGTCATATACGGTTTTTTTCAGGATATGTTGTAAAAAAAGATATTGGAAAATGTGAGGAGTCGACATCTCTGAGCATCGTTCTCTGTCAGGTGGGTGTATGAGTACAAAAAAGTGGATGGGGAGCTTTTTCCTGTTAGCTCCCGATGTGTTCAGTTTTCTTTCTGAAACGTTGTTGTCTTAATGGTTTTAGTTGATTTTCTCGAACTTGGATGCAGGGGCTCCGCAAATCGGACAGTTCCCTTCAGGTTCACCCTCTATGGTATGTCCGCAGACCCCACAGACGTAATAATCGACTTCTTTATTGTTCCCGAGTTCTTCCAGGGCTTTTTCATATAGTCTGGCATGGACTCTTTCTACTTTATTTGCTACTTCAAAGCTCCAAAGAGCCCTGTTGTCCCCCTCTGCCTTTGCTTCTTCTATAAACGTGGGGTACATTGTCTCAAATTCGTATGTTTCCCCATTAACGGCCTCTTTCAAGTTTTCCATTGTAGTTCCGATGCCGCCCATACGCTGGAGGTGGTTGAAAGCATGGATGGTTTCCGCAGCAGCAGCGGCTCTAAAGAGTTTGGCTACCTGGGGATACCCTTCTTCATCTGCTTTTTTCGCAAAAGCAAGATATGTCCTGTTTGCCATCGATTCGCCAGTAAATGCAGCCTTAAGGTTATCTTTGGAACTCATGTATATCTCCCCTTGATTTGGATCTTTTTTCACCCTATTTTACAGTCATATCTATTATTCTTAACGCCCGTAAAAATGGTGAGTTTTGCTTCCACAACTGTTGTTAATGATATTAATATGATTGTTATTACTAATACTGCTTCGATAGTCATCCAATCTCTCTAAATTCATTGAGTAAAAATAAGTTAGAAATATGTTTCAATTGTGGCATTCTTTTTTAATTCGCCAGATTCGGCAACAACCATATCCAATTTATTTTTATAAGTTCCGTTCTCTCCATCGCGTTCAGTAACATCTGGATAGACTTCAAGGCTAATATCAAATTTTATGGCCTTACTGTCAATATTATCACTCATTTCAATATAAGTTTCATATGTGATTAGTCGGGACATTAATCGAAAATATTGATAGTCTTCTCTTACTAATGATACTTCACTTGCAGTCGGATATAAAATCGGACTGTTTTCATTAATAGGTTCTTCCTTGTTCATCTGTTCCAATACTACAATCTTTGAAAAGGAAATATCTGAAAGAACTGATTCGTTTGTCCTAAATTCTAGCATTGGACCATGGTTGGTATTTACAATAGAAGTCGTCCAGTTTCCATTGAGTGATTTATTGTCGAGTGACTCAGTAGTATTTTCAAAATATATTCCTCTTATGTACTTCTCCGGTGTGTGGAATACATGCTCTTGTAGGAGACTTTTGAAATAAGGTGGTTCTTCCTGAGAAGGTGTGATTGCAAAAACTCCTTCTTGTGTTGCAGGAATCGGAACTAAAATTTTAGTTGTTCCCAATACTTCAGTTCCTGAAAAACCACTTATTTTAACCGTATATTCGTAATGTGGCCTTAATTCTTCAGCCCTCCAGTCCCTTAGATTCAGCTCAACAATGTATAGTCCACTTAATACTATCAATAAGAGTATTAAAAAATAAGTGATTATTTTTTTCATTTTTTCATCATCCTTAAATGAAAAATGAGATGATTCAACTTCTCATGTATTTAACAAGGCCTATATTGTACTTGGCAGGTTTTAAGAGAACGCCTACTGTAGTTGATTTTACAGTTTCTCTATTTCCTATGTGTTCTCGTTGTAACAAATTTCCACCCACCAATGAATAATAATTTTATTTTGACTTCAACATTAAGTTTACTTTCAGTAGTTGAGCTTATTAATCTAAATTTTTATTTAATCTTGCTCTGTTCAGAAGTAAAATTAAAAAACTTCCTGAATACACAACTTTTATCATAAAACCTGTGCAATTACTCTTATATTTTGTATTTCCTGCTCTATTCCTCTCTCAAATCTTCAAAAATTCACATGTTAAACATAACTTATGTATCCATTTGATTGGTGAATCTTTAAAAAAAATATTAACCGTTCAATTGAGAGGAAAAAGCAAGAGAATTTGGAGTAAGAATCTGTATGAATTTTAAATTATTTGGTGATTTAATATCGAGTATATGCTATTATGATAACTCGGGCCTATTTTCAACCGGATTTAGGATGTTTTTATTAGGCTTTGCTATAGTGTTTATGGTTATTTTTAGCCCAACGTTGGGATTCAACAATGAAGGTTGTCCACGAAGTCCGACAAATAATGCTAAAAGGATAATTGTTATAGGTTTAGCTATAGCTATTTCAGGTTTAATTATTTCGATATCAAGTGTACGGGTGGTGAAAATATTATAAAAAGAATTCTACATTGTTCAGGCAAAAAGGAATTTTTTTATCAACTTCTTTGATAATCTTCCCGAAAGTTTCTTTTCCTTACAGCTGCACGCCTGATCTGTGGGAAATAGCCTGAAAACTAAAGGAATAGCAACGTTTTAACTTAAATGTTGCTATCAAAATTAGGAAAAGGAACATTCTCGAAAATGTTAAGTTATATGTTTAATATCTTGAAACAAGATGAATGTAGTATTGGGAATCATCATTTCTATAATAACATTTGTAGCAGCAATTCTATATTTTTCAAAAACGAAAACTTTAACCTCCTCAACATCTCGCGATTCAATTTTTATAGCATTATTATTTGGGGCAATAGCTGCAAGCAGGCAAGAACTACGCGGGTACTAAAAATAAGCTACATTTTAGGCCAATACGTTGATAGTCAGGAAATGTTAAACATGGAGTAAGTGTCAAAGATTGAGAGTCACGCCCAGGGCAGGATTTGAACCTGCGATCCCAAAGGGAACGGTTTTCGAGACCGTCGCCATACCACTAGACGACCTGGGCATTTTGTGATTTAAGAACGTTTCAGACTGGTTTTTGTTTGACTTATAGTTTCAGGTTAGCTTAAATTCCGGATTAATTAGTTTCAGGTTAACTTAAATTCCGGATGAATTTTTAGTTAATGAGGAAGTTTCCGGGCCGAGCCCGGTGATTCTGGTGCAGAGTAAAGTGAATATACTTTCTATCTTATATATTTTATTCTCAGCGGGCTCCATCATTTTAAAAATCGAAAAGGGATTTCTGCCCTGCCGGCTTTTCCGGACCTTTTTCCTCCGGTGTCTTTGCTTCCTCTCCTGCGGTATTTTCTTCAGTAGTTTTTGCTAGTTCTGCCGATTTTATACTCTCAAGGTCAGCAAAAGAGATTTGAGCTCCGGTTTTTTCTTTCTCTCTTTTTGTTGTTTTTGAGGTTTTTTTCTTTTCCCCGGCACTCTTTTCCGCAGTTCCGGGCTTTTCGGCTTTCAGAGGTTTGGGCAGTTCAAGCCAGCCGTACTGGCCACCTCCGCCGGGGTGGATTATAACGTTTCCTTTCCTGAAGGCGAGAATTGCGTTTACTATTCTGTCATCCACTATTCCCAGGGCATCGGGCTCTGCATAGATAAGGGCTTCAACCTCGTTTCCGAAATTCTCCACAAGGGTTTCCCAGGCAGTCTTTACGCCTTTTGTCTGGATGCTTGCATGGCCGAGTGCCATCTGTATGATCTCCGCAAGAGGGATCAGGTGAAGGTACGGGGGGCGGTGGTCGGGGTGCCTGGGAGTTTCAAAATCTGCAAGTTCGTTGACCCGGTCAGCCACTCCTTTTTTCATAATCCCCCCACATTTCGGGCAGCGCCATCGGTTTGCTTCGGCTTCCGGAAGCGTATACCGGGTAAAGCATTTGATGCATGCGGACCGGTTGTACTTCCCTTCTTCAGGGAAAAACCCGACGTTCAGGGTAGGCCCGTAGCCCTGTTCCCTGAGGATGGCTTTCCTGAGGCCCTCAAAGGTGATGTCAGGAACATTGAATTGAGTAAATTCCCTTGCCAGTTTGTTGGTGTAAGGGGAATGGGCATCGGAGTTTGTAAGGAAGGTAAGGCGTTGCAGTTCTTCAATCCTGTCTGCATAATCGCTGTCTGCGCTCAGGCCAAGCTCAATAAATGAAATATAATCGATCATATCCCCGTAACAACTTTCCAGGCTGTCATGGTAGGCATAGAGAGCGGTCCAGGGAGTAAAGGCGTGGCAGGGGCCGATAAGAGCCTCAAGGTCTTTTGCGATCTCTGCAATTTCGCAGCCATCCAGCTTAACTGTCGGGCGCCCGTCTGCTTCAAGGTTCCCGAAAGGAGCAATTCTTTCTGCCAGCTCTTCGGCTTTTGAAACCGAGGATAAAATAAGAAGGTGGTGCACACGGTTGCTGTCTTCAATCTCGGTGGTAGGGATAAAAAATGTATTTCCTATCCGAATTTCTTCATCTGAAATAGCTGCTTTTTTAATATCTTTCAGCCATTCTGGATGAGTGCAGTCCCCTGTACCTATAAGCTCCATCCCTTTTTTTGAAGCTTCACTCGCGATTGTGGGCAGTTCCATTTTCCCGGAACACGCCATCGAGTACTTTGAGTGGAGATGGAGGTCTGCATTGACTTTCATTTCCGAACCTTTCGCAAGAAGTTTTTAACTTTCAGGTCCTGTAACTGTATTTTTCTACCCGGATTCTCCGGTCCGTTGTTCTCTACGGAACTTCCCGACCTTTGTATTATCTACACATTTATCCTATATAGCGCAGGTCTTCTTCCGAGGGTTTAACTTCTGGAAGGTTCTGCTGCTCTTCTTTTTCTTTCAGCTTTTCGAGGATAGTTTCCATTTCCTCGGCTTTTTTCTTAAGGGAGTCAGTGTTTACCTCGATCCCGAACATTTTGCACAGCACCTTCAAAAGAGACTGGGCACTTTTCGGGTCCATCAGGTATCCGGGTGTCATTCCCATCAGACAGGCAGCATCTATTCCTCTCATCCCGCTGAAAGCTACAAGCAAGCCGGATGCTCCTACGATCCCTCCGCTTGGCTCCGATTCCCGGAATTCGATCCCGTATTGCTTAATCTCTTCAATCAGTTCCGTGCTGTTGGCAACCCCGAGTACGGTTTCTTCATAGGTCAGTTTGCCTGTCGGGTAGCCTCCAAGGGTGTATATCCTGGGCACTTTAAGTTCCTCTGCAATGTCCAGATAAATTGAGCAGAGTTCGTAATGTCCCTGTGAGGTGGTGCTCTGGTGGTCTCCTACAAGAAAAAGAACATCAGTTTCGTTTGCTTTCCCATGGTATATGGTGTTGCTTACCGGGCGGACCGTGCAATCTTTATTGACAAGAACCTGGGGTGGAAAATGCGGGGAAAAAACCTCTATAATCTTCTCAGCTCCAAGTTCGTCTACAAGATGTTCTGCCACCAGCTTGCCCACAAGCCCTACTCCCGGAAGTCCTACTACCAGTATAGGGTTTCTGAGCTCAAGGTTTTCTTTCAGGCGGACAAGTGTACTTTGCTGCATAAAAATCCCTTATCCTTTCTTTGCCAGTCTTCGGTACTTACCGTAAGGGTCTTGAGGAGAAAAGCGAGCCGGGATAGCGGGTAAGGTTACTCCCCCGCAAACCGGACATTTTTCCCTTAAAGTGTACCTGCCGCAATTTTTGCATTTGCGGATCTTTTGTCCCAAAGGGCATCACGCCTTTGCGGATTCGATGTGCCGTTTGAAAGTCCCGTGGCCGCCAAGTTTGGAAATAGTGTCTATTGCCGTCTGGGCGGATTTTTTAAGGACTGACTCGGCTTTCTTATAGTCAGGAGCTATTACCTTGATTCTGTATCTCGGAGCCCCTGTGTAACTTACTTCGAGCCTGACATCTTTTCCATCTACATCGCTGATGGAATTTGCAGCATTGAGGGCCTGTTTTATGACCTCTATGCCGTTTGGATGATTGCAGGTCAGATCCACATACCCAGCGATATCCACGAAGGGCAGTTTGATATTCTCTCCTGCGATCTTGGTTATGCTCTTCAGGTATTTCTTGTTGACTTTGAGTCCTTTGAAGGCTTTTTCCCCTTCGATAGCTGCTTCTTCAAAGGCGGAATATGCGCTTCCGAACTCTTCTACAAGTTTCTCGTGCAGAGCTTGCAGGCCGTTTTCATCGGTCTTTGTCTCTTCAGCCACGAACTGGAGCCACTTGGCGGCTTTCTGCTCATTCTTCCATTCCTGGATCTTGGCCCGCCGCTGGTGCTCGTTCACGTCTTTCAATGACAGGTCTATGTGGCCGCGGGAAGGGTCCACGTTCAGAACCTTGCAGACAATTTTCTGCCCTTCCCTGACGTAGTCCCTGACGTATTTGACCCAGCCTGCTTTAATTTCGGAGATATGGATGAATCCTTCCCTGCCTCCGAACTCCTCAAGCTCGACGTAGGCGCCGAAATCAGTGACATTCTTCACCGTACAGACAACAAACTCTCCAATTTCGGGCCAGTTATCGTTTCCCATTCGTACCACTTCTCAATTTTTGCCTTTTATTATTCTTTACTCTATTCCTGTTAAGTGCTTTCCCTGATCCGGTTATTCGAGCACTTCCAGGATGTGAGTGGTAATTGTTGACTTTCCACCGGTTGGTTCGGCAAGGGTTCTTCCACAGACAACGCAGGTAATCTTACGGCTTGCGCTTCCGAATATGATCTGTTCGTTTTCGCAGTCGTTGCACTTTACGCGCAGGAACCTGCTCTTTGGTCTCTGGGTATAGTCTACCATATTATCTTACTCCTTGAACTCGAACTTCTTTGCCCTGAAGCAGGGTCTCTGGTGGGCTTTCTTACACACGGTACAGCGGTACCTGAGCCAGATGCGCTTTGTTGGCTTGTCGCCACCGGGCACCTTGGAGAACTTTCCGCTGTTTCCTATACCTTCCTGTCTCTTCTTCTGTCTTGCAATGTGAGTCATTGATGAAGCCTGCCCCTTCTTTACTCTTTCAACGACGACTTCGTTGTGGGTCTTACAGAACGGACAGTAAGTTCTGAACCTCTTTGGAATCTTCATTCTTTACACCTTTTTTGATGATTATTGGTTAATTTGTTGTGCATTTTCCGGCTTTTGCGGAAAAGCACCGATAGATATAACTTATTCAATATACGTATGGCGTTACGTATGGCGTTTATTTTTTCCTGGGAAGCTATTAATTTGGGAAGCTTGATTGATGAGTTTGAAATTGTCTTGACCTCTTTTGTCCTGATATCATGAGTAGCGGTCTCATATCGAAGACGAGGTCAGAGCACGCTAACAAGGTTAAGCTACACAGATATAGCTACACATATATATACTAATACTATTGCCTGAAGGACTTTTTCTTCATAAAGTATGAATAAGTTGTTTGAAGGATATCGGATACACCTTCTACAACTGCTTTTCTGGCAAAAATAAGCTGCATGTCTTAAGAGGTCAGTTCTTTGCAAAATTCCTTTCTCCGGAGCCTTCCTCTCCGGCAGCAATCAATTTTGCTGCATTCCGCTTTATCAGCCCTGTCGCATTCAGTTGCGGCAAAACAACTACATCTTCGGCACTGACCGTATAGTTTCGGCCGTCTGCGCCCGTGAAGGTAGGCAGGTCCTTCAGTATTCGAACAACAACATATTCTTCGTTTATATTGTTTTTGCCCGGTTCTGTCCCTGCTTCCTTTCCCCCAGCAGTTGTGGTTACTTCCTCTCCTGTCTTTGCTTCCGGATGAACCGCGGCAGGAGCCTGTCTTGAAGCCCATATACAGGGCCAGACAGCAGTCTTCCCGGAATCAGGATAAAGAATGGGCCCTAATAGCTCTATTTTTGCAGCTTCGATGCCCTGAAGCACGAGGTCATAAAGCAATTTTTCCGCAGGAAGCAGTTTTTCGATATCCTTTGAAATGGGTTTATCAGCATGAGACTGGATCGTTGCCCTGGTAATGACCTTTCCTATCCTTTTCATAAAGATGGTCTCAAGGTCCGAAAGCGCTCTTTCATGCTCGTCGTTGAGCATCTTTGATTCCGGGGAACGGGGATTATTGATTTTACCTATCTCTTTTTCAAGTTCCCGGATATATTTTTCAGCTTCCAGGTAAAAATCAGCCGGAATTGTTTTCAATGTCTGGTTTTTTTCCTTATACAGTGTCTGGCTGATTTCTTCTATGTCCATATTCTGCAACACCTCTACATATTAGATATACGGCTGCATACTCCGGAACTTCCTGTATGCCTTCTTCTATTCTTAAATCCTTGCCCTTCAGCTGTACTGAGAAAGGTTTTGAAGCAGTTATTTTTACCGGCCTTTCACCAAAAACAACTGCATCATTAAGCGGATCAAATTCTTCCAGTTCGGATAAAGCAAGTTTCTTTACCAGCATCCCGGACCCACCGTGCAGGGACCCGGGCACACGGATAAGCCTTTTGATGTCGGCTGTCACCGGCTCGTCAACGCTGGCCCCGAACCTGTGCAGGAAATCCTCGGCTGATTCCTGCATAAAATATGCCGCAATCTCCTTAAAGTTTCTGACGTCGAAGTCCAGCCTTCCTTTTTCCAGGATGTCCTTTAAGCCGGTTTCGCTGTTTGCAATATTGATCAGCTTTTTTATTGTGGTATCTCCGACTTTCTCATGCCTGCGGAGTTCGGGGAACATGTCTTTTTTGTACTTTTTTTCGCTTTCCCTTTTCATGTAATCCGTAAGGTAAAGCGCAATTCTCCTCCCCCAGCCGGAGTCGTATCCCACAAGCGTGCACTTCATGGGCACGTTTTTCATGCCTTTAAACGTCTTTGACCCCGTCCCGAAGTCTCCGTCCATTGCAACCTCTCTGAAAAAGTACTTGAACTCCAGATCTCGACCACTCACGTAATTTACGATCTCCCTTCTCTCGGAACTCCCGAGCGTCAGGACTTTAGGGCTCACAATATGGAAATGGTATCCTCTCCCTCCGGAAAACACAAGCTGTATCTCCTGCTCGGAAAACCCGAAGTCATCCAAAAGAAAGTCAAGAAGCTTGAGGGCCTCTTTCTTCACAAGCTCAAGCATATCCGCATAGTTTCTCGGGGCATTGGGCAGGTGGTCTGCGTCCAGGTCAAAAATAAGCTCGGCTCCAAGCCAGTTCTTCTCGTTCATCTTCTTTGCGTCTGGATACTCGTAATACGCCGTAGAATTGTAAACATGTGCAGGAGCCATGCCGTACAGGTAGTCAAGAGCCTCTCCCGGCGAGCCGAAAGACTTGTGCCGGTGCATCATCTTTTCCGGCATATCATCGTAGAAAATGAAAGCCCATTCCCGGTTAGGCAGGTGGTCAGGAAGCCCTATCTCTGCGTTTTTGTAATAACTCTGGAAGCGGGATTTCAAAAACTGGGTGGTTCGTTTGTCCATGGTTCTGGGTTGGGTAGGTTTTTAGGGTATATTTGAGTCAGAAGTTTCTTAAGTCCAGGCTTTCTATAAGTTCAGAAGTTTCTTGTTAAGAAGTTCCTTAGATAATTAACTCATATTTTACTTTTGTTTATATGAATTTTTTTAAAACAGTTTTTTTAGTCGATTCGGATTCAGGTCAGAGGTTTCATAATTGATCGAAAACTACCCCACTCAGGATCAAGAAAAAATCATGCTTGAAAAACATCGTGTCTGAAAATACATCATGTTGGATGAAAAGTTGGAATCTTAAAAGAAGCGGATGATTATCTGGTTTTTCCAGGTTTCTTTTTCCGATCTCTAAGTTTCTTTTTCCGATCTCTAATATACAATGAAACTAAATTGTTTCGGAAGCCTGGAAATGAATTTCCTATTAATATATATAATATCTCTATACATGTTCCTGTTAGCGTCATGATAGCTCGGATGAACTCTCGAAACCGGCAACGAAATAAGGACTTTTGGGGGAGGTCTTATGGGAAGCAGAATTAGCCTTAAAAATCACATTAATGCAGTTTTAAGTCATTTGAAAAGGGAAGAAATTGAAGACTCACATGTTGTCGCAGACTCACATATTGTCGCAGACTCACATATTGTCGCAGACTCACATGTTGTCTCAAACTCATATGTTGTTGAAGATTCGCATGTTGTCGAAGATCCATATGTTATGGCAAAGCCTGGAAATTCCAAAACTTCTGAAACCTTTACCAGCTCTTCTACAGGTGTGGAATTTGTCCTGATCCTGCCAGGGGAATTTTATATGGGTTCACCTTCTGAAGAGCAGGGCAGATCTGATTCCGAATCTCCGGCCCATAAAGTGACAATTAAAAACGCCTTTTACATGGGCAAATTTCAGGTCACGCAAAAACAATGGAAGAATATTATGGGAAATTCCCCTTCCCACTTCAAGGGGGACACCCTGCCTGTTGAGATGGTTTCCTGGAATGATGTTCAGGAATTTGTTGAAAAACTGAATGCAGCAGAAAATACCGATAAATACCGTTCACCTTCCGAAGCCGAGTGGGAATACGCCTGCAGGGCAGGTATACAAACAAGGTATTCCTTTGGTGATGACGAATCAAAGCTTAACGAGTACGCATGGTACGTTAAAAACTCAGGTCGTAAAACTCATCCGATTGGCCGGAAGCAGCCAAATTCTTGGGGGCTTTACGATATGCATGGGAATGTCTGGGAATGGGTTCAGGATAAATGGCACGAAAACTACAAAGATTCTCCTTCCGATGGAAGTGCATGGGAAGATGGGGGTGGATCTCTACGGGTCTCTCGTGGGGGGAGCTGGTACTGCAACGCTGAATCCTGCCGGTCGGCTGGCCGTTTCGGGCGTGAGCCTGATAGCCATTTCGCCAATCTGGGTTTTCGCCTATTGAGGGATCCGTAATATCTTTAAACTTTATTATTTTTAAGAAGCTCTTTTCCTAATTCTTAAATTAATCTATCTTATGTCAATGTCTTCATTTTTACATTTAATACATATTTCTTTAAGCAAATTTTTACAATAATTTTTCATCAGTATCAAAATTCATTCTTCATACTCTTCATACTTTAGATACTGAAATTTATATGGTAAATAGTATAAAGATGGAATCCATAATATTACTATTCATTATTTAGGGATTCCTTGGGGGTCTAAATCATGAGTGGGGAAAATAATAAATCTTTCTGGACTACATTGCCAGGCATTCTTACCGGAATTGCTGCAATAATTACTGCCATAGGCGGAATTTTGCTTGCCCTTAATACACTTGGTGCTTTCGACAATAATGGTAATGGTGGTGTGTCTCCTCCAACAATCGAATCTTTCGGTGCAAGCCCTGAAGAAATTACTTCCGAACAGGGTAGCACGCTGAGCTGGAGTGTTTCTGATGCTACGGAAATTACCATAGATCCTGATATTGGAAGTGTTTCATTAAGAGGGTCCAGAACGGTTCGCCCGGTTGAAACCACTACTTATACCCTTACAGCATCAAACGATGCCGGAACTGTCGATGCCACTACGGTTATATTTGTTAGCGAAAATGAGGAGCTTCCGACAATCGAATCTTTTGATGCAGATCCTGAAGAAATTGTTTCTGGAGATAGTGCCACATTGAGCTGGAGCGTCTCGGATGCTACGGAAATTACCATAGATCATAATATTGGAAGTGTTTCACCTAATGATTCCATCAGTATGAGCCCCACTAAAACTACTACTTATACCCTCACAGCCACAAACGATGCTGGAAGCGTCGATGATACTGCAGTTGTATCTGTTAACGAAAATGTGGAACCTCCAACGAGAACTGAGTATTCGGATACCGAAAGAGTTGTTTCTGACGGTAGTTCATATTGAGCTGGAGCACCTCTGATGGCACGGAAACTACCAAGATCCAATTTGAAGTGTTTCACCTGGCAACTCCATCAGCGTGAATTTCGCTGAAACCACTACTTCCACCTTCAAAGCCATAAATGATGCCGGAAATGTCATGCTACTCCAGTTGCACCTGCTAGCGAAAATGTGGACTTTCTACTGAATTAATTACCATCCATCCTTTCCCATCGATAAGTACTCTTGAGCGAAGCGAAAAGGACCTCGTGCTGTTGCGATTACATCGCAACTCCCAGGAAATCTCTGATTTCCTGTGATCCCGAAGCGAAACTCGGGGTGGAAAACACTTATACCTGAATCCTCTATTATATCCACTTCATGAAACAGGATATGTCAAGTGCCGACGTTGCTGCAGTTGTTGCAGAACTGTCAGCGGGTCCAAGGTCCATTATTGATGCGAAAATCGGAAAGATCTACCAGCCTGCAAGTGAGGAGATCCGCATCAACCTTTACGTTTTTCACCAGGGAAGGGACAACCTGGTTATCGAGGCAGGAAAGCGCCTCCATATGACAAAATACGTCCGGGCAAGCCCCACGCTTCCTCAGGCTTTTCCCATGCTTCTGCGAAAATACCTGATGGGGGGCAGGATCATATCTGTCGAGCAGCACGACTTCGACAGGATCATAAAGATAGGGATTGAAAGGGCCGGAGTCAGAAGTACCCTTATTGTAGAACTGTTTGCGCGAGGCAATGTCCTGATAGTGGATTCGGAAAACAAGATCATTTTGCCCATGAATCCCGTGACCCTCAAGGACCGCAGGTTGAGGAGCGGGGAGATTTATGAGCTTCCGGAGGCACAGTTGAGCCCGTTGGAGGCTAAGGTTTCGGACCTTATGGAGGCGTTTTCGAAATCGACGGCTGATATTGTCCGGACCATTGCCACAAGGTTCAATCTCGGGGGAGTTCTGGCAGAAGAAGCCTGTGTACGTGCAGGTGTTGATAAGGCTAAACCTGCAAAAGAAGCCACTGTCGAAGATGCCGAAGGGCTCCGGGATGCGTTGCAGGACCTCTTTTCTCCACTCTTTATAGGCAGGGCTGCAGGTGAGGGGAAGGGCGAAGCGGAGGCAGGAGTTGGAACAGAGCCTGCAACCGGAGTTGAAGCGGAAGCTCCGAAACTCAGGCCCCAGCACGTGAAAAAAGAAATCAACGGAAAGATAGAAACCTTCGATGTGGTTCCTTTTGACCTTATTCGCTATTCCGAATTCGAAAAAGAATATTTTGATTCCTTTAATACGGCACTTGATGAGTTCTTCGGGAAAAAGGCACTGGAACAGGTTGCTGAAGTAAAAGCGGCTGAAAAGAAGGAAAAAACCCTGGGCGTTTACGAGCGTCGCTTGCTCCAGCAGGAAGAGAGCCTTGCAAAGTTCGGAAAAGAAATAGAGAAAAATAACACGCTTGCAGAGATCGTCTATGCGAATTACCAGCTTATCGAAGAGCTTTTTTCCGTACTCAACGGCGCAAGGGCAAAGGGCTATTCCTGGGATGAAATCCGTTCTATCCTGAAGCAGGCGAAAAAGACCGTGCCTGCGGCGCAAAAGATTACAAACATTGACCAGAAAACCGGGACTGTAACCGTTGATCTTGACGGCAGGAACGTCAACCTTGATATCCGGAAGACGGTGCCCCAGAACGCTCAGGAATATTATGAGAAAGTGAAGAAATTCTCCAAAAAGAGGGACGGGGCTCTCAAAGCTATTGAGGAAACGAAAAAGGCAATGGAGAAAAAGGCTGCATCAAAGGCCGCAAAGGCAGGGCGAAAGCTGCAGGCTTTCAGGAAAAAGCACTGGTACGATAGGTTCAGGTGGTTTGTATCCTCGGACGGATTCCTGGTTGTAGGAGGCAGGGATGCCGACACCAATGAAGAAATTTTCAAAAAATACCTGGAAAAGCGGGATATCGTCTTCCATACCCAGACTCCCGGGGCTCCTCTGACCGTCGTAAAGACCGGAGGGGAGGAGATTCCTGAGTCTACCCTTCTGGAAGTTGCCCGGTTTGCAGTTTCTTATTCGAGCCTCTGGAAATCCGGGCAGTTCAGCGGAGATTGCTACTGGATTAAAGCCGAGCAGGTTACAAAGACTCCGGAATCGGGAGAATACCTGAAAAAAGGAGCATTTGTTATCCGTGGAGAGCGCAATTACTTCAAGGATATCCCTCTCGGAGTTGCAGTCGGGCTTGAACTGAAGGGGGAGACTAGGGTTATAGGTGGTCCTGCTTCTGCAGTCCGGAAACATGGGGACTATATCCTTGAAATTGTTCCGGGCAAATTCAACCAGAACGATATCTCGAAGAAGATCTACAGGACTTATGCTGACGAGCTCGGCGACCCGCGCTTTGTAAAGCAGATTGCATCCCCTGACCAGATTGCTATGATGATCCCTGCCGGGGAGTCAGACCTCAGGAACCAGAAACCCGAACGAAAAGGCCAGGGAACAGAGTCCGAAGGAGAAGGATACGGGATTTCCGAACTGGGAGCCGAATTTGAAGGCGGTGGAGAAGAGGCTGAAACGGAGTTCGGGGACGAAGCCGGCGAGGAATTCGAAGAAGAGGCTGGAGATGAAGTCGGCGAGGGGGAAGAAACAGAAATTGAAATGGAAGTAGGAGAGGAGGAAGACGTGAAAATTGAAAAGGGAGCCAGAGAGGAAATTGAAACGGAAATTGAAATTCATGGAGTGAAAAAGGTATGAGGGTCACTAACCGTTCTCTGAGAGGTCGGGAAGGGGAAATTGCCATAACAGCTGAGACCCTGGATGACCTCTGGCACCTGAAATACATAATTGAAAAAGGGGATCTGGTCTTTGCCCTCACCAAAAGAAAAGCCGATTCCGCAAGCGACAAACTCCGCCCGGAAAAAGTGGAAAAAGTAAAGGTCAGGCTCGGAATCAGGGTCGAGGAAATGGAGTTCCATAAATTCGCAAACAGACTGCGAATCCACGGCCCTATAGAGCACGGGATGGACGTCGGCTCCTATCATACCCTTAATGTCGAAATCGGGACCAACATTTCCATAATCAAGGAGCGCTGGAAAAATGACCAGCTACAGCGAATCCAGGATGCCGAAGAGGCCGGGAAACGTCCTAAAGTTGTGATTGTGGCAGTTGAGGAAGGGGACGCAGATATCGGTTTTGTGCGCCACTACGGAATTGAGGTCTACTCCCATATCCGGCAGTCGTCCGGGAAGCGAGAAAACGGGCTCAGGAGTGAATTTTTCAGGGAAATTGTTGACCAGCTCAGGCATGCGGTTCCCGAGGATGCTTCTATAGTGATTGCAGGCCCCGGCTTTACCAAAGAAGATTTCCTGAAATATTTCCATGAAACCGAGCCTGAGATGGCTTCAAAGGCGCTTACCGAAGACACCTCCATGATAGGGATGTCCGGTTTTCAGGAAGTGCTCCGCAGGGGAGCTGTGGACCGGATCATGCAGGAGTCTCGTATAGCCCGGGAGTCCTCTCTCATGGAAGACCTCCTCAGGGAAATCTCAATGGATGGGAAGGCAGCTTACGGTTTTGCGGACGTCAAAAATGCCCTCAAATACGGGGCTGTCGAAACCCTGCTCATTGCTGACGAAACCCTGCGGGAAGGACGGGAGAAAGGGGAAGACATAGACAAAGTTCTGATGGAGGTTGAGCAGGCACAGGGGAAGGTTGTTGTATTCAGCACAGCCTTTGAACCCGGGGAAAAGCTTCACAAACTGGGGGGAGTTGCGGCACTTCTCCGCTTCAAAGTAACAGGTTGAATTGATACTGAACTTTTAATCTCAGCTCTTTTACTTTTCATATTCTTTGTATAATTTTTTTTGTTCCTTCTTTTCGTTTTAATTTTTTTCTGTGATTTTTATTTTTCAAATTTATGAAATTTTTAAGCGATTAATTCCATTTTCTATTTATTATGCTTTATTTTGTATTATTTTACTTCTCCTTAGTTCAAATTCGTAAAACTTATTAACTATTCAGCTTTATTTGTTGTTACTTTCAGTTTAATTTATAGCACTGTTTGCTTTTACTTTCCAGTAGTGTGTGGCTCAATTTGTAATATTTAAAAAAGATAAGTGATGATGTTTATGTATTCAGGTATCAAAAAAACTTTGTCTTCACTTTTTGTTGCATTTGCAATCTGTTTGTTGCTCCCGCCTTTAGGTCTTGCGGCTACGGATATCAACGGGAAGCCTTTTGACACCAATGCAACTTCCTCGGATGAGTTTTGCTGGGATTCAACCACTTTTGGAGGTCTTTACTATTCTGTAAACAAACATAAGGATCTTGTGGCCTCTGAAAACTGGTTTGGAGAACATCTCCAGTACATCGAAGCCGATGGCCAGTACGAACTCGGAAAAAGCAATCCCGGAAACCATGTTATTGGTGAAGAGGAACTTGTGTATTCTACAAGGCCGTTCCCCAATAAATACAAGGTTGTTTCCGAGCTTGGACTTGATGCTAATACAACGCCTTCAGAACTCGGAGGGATGGTTTACTACAAGCTTCCCTGGTTTGGCAAACCGTATGTTACTGTTGAAAACGATGCTACCCAGCTTGCAAACATCGTAATCGACCAGGACGGAAGCGATAAAAAAATACTTAAAGCCGGGGATGTCTGGGATCTCGGGAAAAACTATTCGCTGACCGTGAACCAGGTTGATGTCGAAGGCAACAAGGTCTGGTTCTCCTTATCTAAAGACGGTGAGGAACTTGAGTCCGGGATTATTAATTCAGACGGGACTGTTGAAAGTCAGACCTTTACTGCAAAAGCAGACTTTGGAGACGGAAGCGACCAGCTTTATTTCATAACCTATGTTGATTCCGTTTTTGTGAGTGCTACCGATTCCTTTGCCGTCTTCAAATATACCTGGCTTATTGACAAAGATGACATCCTTATTATTAAAGAAGGGGATGAATACCAGGGCTTTGAGGTAAAGGAAGCTTCCGAAGATGAGCTTGTTCTCAAAAATACCGATTCGATTACCCTGAATCTCGATAAGGATGTAAAGAATTACTTTACCGATTCCTGGTATTTCATGACTTCAGATGAAGGAAAGGGTAGTACTTCTCCTAATGGCTATGTTATTTGTCCTGTAAAAGAACTAAGCAAGCCCGGAACTTACACTCTGAGAGGTATGCCTTTTGACACCAATACAACTTCCTCGGATGAGTTTTGCTGGGATTCAAGTACTTTTGGAGGCCTTTATTATTCTATAAACAAACATAAGGATCTTGTTGCCTCTGAAAACTGGTTTGGAGAACATCTCCAGTACATCGAAACCGACGGCCAGTACGAACTCGGAAAAAGCAACCCCGGAAACCATGTTATTGGTGAAGATGAGCTTGTGTATTCTACAAGACCGTTCCCCAACAAATACAAGGTTGTTTCCGAGCTTGGACTTGATGCTAATACAACGCCTTCAGAACTCGGAGGTATGGTTTACTACAAGCTTCCCTGGTTTGGCAAACCGTATGTTACTGTTGAAAACGATGCTACCCAGCTTGCAAGCATCGTAATCGACCAGTCCGGAAGTGATAAAAAAATACTTAAGGCCGGAGATGTCTGGGACTTCGGGAAAGGTTACTCTCTTTCCGTAAACCAGGTTGATGTCGAAGGCAACAAGGTCTGGTTCTCCTTATCTAAAGACGGTGAGGAACTTGAGTCCGGGATTATTAATGCAGACGGGACTGTTGAAAGTCAGACCTTTACTGCAAAGGCAGATTGTGGAGACAGAAACGACCAGCTCTATTTCATCACCTACGTTGACTCCGTTTTTGTGAGTGCTACCGATTCCTTTGCAGTCTTCAAGTATACCTGGTTAATCGACAAAGATAACATCCTGATTATTGAAAACGGAGATGAATACCAGGGTTTTGAGGTAAAAGAAGCTTCAAAAGATGAACTTGTTCTCAAAAATACTGATTCGATTACCCTGAATCTCGATAAGGATGTAAAGAATTACTTTACGGATTCCTGGTATTTCACGACTTCAGATGAAGGAAAGGGCAGTACCTCTCCTAACGGCTACGTTATTCATCCTGCAACGGATATGGTTATTGAAGCTGAAGATGCCTCTGTATCCGCAGAGAATTCTACAGAAAATCTCAACATGACCTCGGATTCAAAGGGATCTGATGTCTCCTCTGATTACAGAGCAGCTTCTTCCGATATAGCGGATGAGGATAACAGCAGTCACCCTGAAGAAGCCGCAGAGGAAACCTCTAAACTTCCCGGTTTTGGAATAATTTCCGGGGTTCTTGGGGTTATAATATGCGTGGCTCTCAGGAAGAAGAGTTAATTTGTTTTTTAAGTGAAGAATAATGAGAGAATTATTCTCTCAGAAAATTATCTCTTAGGGGTTTATTTTCTGAGAGAATATCTCTAATGTTTTTTTTATAGTTGCACTTCCTTAATGGCTCGTACAACCATATTTGCTATCTTATGCCGTTCCGAAGGAAATTATTCTTCAAGCTCCGGGTTCATTTTTTTAGTAGTTATCCTCTTAATCGCAGAACCGGTTTACAGGTTATTTTTTTTCGTTCCATGCAGGCTGACCTATATCCTGTGTGGCACAGGAAGAAAAATATGAAAATTCAGCTTCGGGTCTGGAATAGATCTAACGGTTAATAGGGAGTTGTCTTTTTCAGATCAGGAGAAGGGCAATAAAACCGCTTAAGAAAATTCCATCAAAGGTGCCTGCTCCTCCAATGCTTGCAATCGGAGCTCCGAGGTTTTTGATTTTTCCGAGATTAAGCAGGTCGGCTCCTATAAGGGTCCCGAGCACTCCTCCCGTGTAGGCAATGATCACGCGGCAGGGTTCGACAGGGCAGCCGGAGATCTGGATCAATGAAGTAAGCAGGATTGCGGTAAGGGCAGCTGTCAGGGGAGGGACCAGAGCCGGAGTTGCAATGCCTATCCCCCGAATTGGCTTTGCTACGGAATGGGTTACGGCTGCAACAATTGCTACACCGGCTCCTGCAAGATAGATGGCAGATGAAAATTTGGTTAGAAGATAGGCGGAAATCAGGACAGGTATAACTGCTCCTCCTACATTGATTGCAAGTAAGGTTTCATTCTTGACCATCTCCCGGACAGGAATTCTGTAGGAGACCCCGAAAACCTTTACATAATTTTCCCTGACAACAGGGGTGTCAGACTTCAGGGTTGCCAGTGGGATATTGATTCCGCTTCCAAGGAGGGACAGGAGCAGGATTAAGAGGGCATCTTCTGCGGAGAATCCTATTTTCATGAAAGCGGAAACGATAATTCCAAGAAACAGAGATCCAAGCCCGAAGAGCATGATGAGAAGTAAAAGAAAAAGGAATCTCAGACTGAAAGGCATGTAGAGGATCTGTCTGCTCATGGAATCACTCTCTTTTCTCCGGCTTTTTCCATATTTAAGAGTTATTCGCACTCTTATTAATTAATATCCGTTTTCATTCGGTTTTTCAGACCTTTGCCGGAGATTCTATAAAACAGGTAGTTAAATATTTTTGTCTGAATTCCAGATTCAGATGTATCTTGTTGCAGGCTGTAGGGATTCCATACAGATGGTTTCTTTCGCGTCTTTGTAAACTCTCAGGACTCCGCCTGACTCCGAGACTGTAACGGCAATTGCTACCGTATCCCTGCTGATGGCAGCTGCTGAGACATGCCTCCCTCCCAGTCCTTTTTCAATCTCAATATTTTTCCCGTCCACATCAAGGTATCTCCCTGCTGCATGGACAATACCCGTCTCATCGATCACAAAAACTCCGTCAAGCTGGGCGAATTCCTTTATGGACTCCCAGTTTTTCCTGTCAAGGACATTTCTGCAGGCTTCTTCATGGCCTTCATAAGGGTTAAGGATTATCTGGTGGGAGCGTTTCAGGACTTCTTCGGAATCCCCCACAATGAACGCCGCTCCTATTTTTTTCCCTTCCCTACCTGTAAGGGCAATATCAAAAGCAATTTTCAGAACTGCATTCATGACTTCAGGCCGGACTCGTTCTTCGCATTCTTTCATTGCTTTTATCAGGGGGTTTTCATCGAGGCTGTGGACTATGATAGAGCTGGAACCGCGAGTTTCGACAACCCCAACAATTGTCCCGCTTTTTGGTCCTTCAAGCACGTATTCTATGGCTGCGGCATGCTGCAGGTGGTCTACATTGCCCGAAGCTTCCCGGTTGAGCTGGTCACTGAGCTCTTTTGCAGGACTTTTTCCTTCTTTGCCGGTTGCCACGAGGTGGTCTATTATGCTTTTCGGGCGCATGGAGATATAATATACCGGAATCCCCCCGGTCTCGATCCCCTCAAAGCTCAGATCTCCTGAGACCATAATCGCGGCAGCGTCAAGTTCCTGGGAAATACGGGCTGCCGCTTCTGCAATTATACGTGCTCTGTCTATTCTTCCACCCCTTTTTATTTTGACCCAACTATATTTGCGGTCCTGCTTCTCTGTCCTGAGCTAGTTTATATTTTGCTGTTTGCTTTTGAAGATAATTATTGTTTCTTCAAGCTAATGTTATCCCCATAGGTTAACATTAGTTCTCAGAGTTAACATTTGCGGTAATTCCACACTTAACAGGTCTGTTTACTGTGTAGTGTAATATTTTATATATTATAATTGTTCTGGGTCTGGTTCATTTTTTTCTCTTTCTCTCTTATTTTATCCTTAATCCCAGCCGCTTATCTCTACCATTTTTTGAATCTATTCCGGTCGTACAGGTTTACAATTTTTTCTGGAAAACGGTATCCTGAATTAGCTTTCTCTGGAGGCAAAGAGATAGAAACTTTTTTCTGGTTCTTTCATCTAATTCATACTGGTGAAAACTCTGATCAGGACATTTATAGCAGTGGAACTGGACCCGAGTTTCAGGGAGGAAATCCGCCAGATCCAGGAGAAATTTTCCGATTTTAACCTGAAGTTCGTTGACCCGGAAATCGTTCACATAACCCTGAAATTTCTCGGGGATATCGAGGAATCAAAGGTAAAATCCCTTTCAGCAGCTCTTGATTCTCTTCTTTGTGAGCCTTTTGATGCAAAAATTGAAGGCATTGGGGTTTTCCCGAAGCCTTCAAACCCTAAAGTTCTGTGGCTGGGGGCAAAAGGAAACTTCGAGGTCCTTCACGACGATGTGGAAACCTTACTGAAGCCTTTTAAATTCAAAAAGGATGAGAGGGCATTTACTGCCCATGCTACCCTTGCCAGGGTAAAAGTCCTGAATAAAGACCAAAAAAATGCTTTTGCAGGTGTCCTGAATGAATTAAAAGATACAAAAATTGGAAGCATGAGGGTAAATAAAGTGCTTCTGAAAAAAAGCACCCTAACCCCCGACGGTCCCATTTATGAGACCCTGCATACGGTATATCTGGACTGACAGGCTGCCTGCACAGCCGCATCAGTCCTTTAACCCTGACCATTTCTTTTTATGTATCTAAATTCTCTATGTATCTTATTTCCTTTTTTCGTATTTTATTTATGTATCTGTACCGATCCGTGTATCTGACTTGTACTTATTTTTGTATCACATTTGTCTATTAATCTGTGTTTATTAACAACACACTGATTTGATCTCAGCTTAATCTTCTGTTTCATATTCTTTGAATCCGCTCGAATACACAAGCCTGCGGTCTTCGGTTATTATAAGGCATTCGACCCCTTCGAGATTTTCTATCATCTCAAGCCCTTCTTCTTCTCCCAGCACAAAGATTGCAGTTGCAAAAGAGTCGGCATCTATAGCATTTCCGGCAATTACGGTACTGCTAATAATGCCTTCTGATGGATATCCTGTTCTCGGGTCCGAGATGTGAGATACTTTAGCCGACTCATTGAAGTAACGTTCGTAGTTCCCGCTTGTTGCGACTGCAATATCCCGGGCTTCAATTGCAGTGACATATTGGCCGCTTCTGTCAGGGTTCTGAAGGCCTACCACCCAGGGTGTGCCGTCTGACTTCTGGCCTATATATTTTCCGTCTCCTCCCGCGTTTACGAAGGCATTCTCAATCCCGTCTTCTTCCAAAGCCTCTATTGCTTTATCAACGGCGTAGCCTTTTGCGATACCTCCCAAGGCTATCTTCATCCCGGGTTCCAGGCTTACAGTCCCGTTTTCTATGCTTATTTTCGAGTAGTTTACGAGTTTGAGGGTCTCATTCAGTTCGTCTGCAGTCGGGGGTTCCTGCGAGCCTCCCGGGAGGAATTTACTCTTCCAGAGATCAAGTACGGGCTGGATGGTGATATCAAAGGCTCCTCCACTTTTTTCCGAATAGTACTTCGACTGCTCCAGCACGTAAATAAAATCAGGGTCAGCATTTTCAACTTCTCCTACGGTGTTCAGGATAGTGAGCTGACTGTCCTCTTTTGAAGGGCTCATAAGGGCGTCGATTCGGTATATTTCACTGAAGGCATCATCTGTTGCCTTTGAAGCTTCGCTTTCATTCGGAGCGTAGACAGCTACCGTAACCGTAGTGTCCATAATGTTTTTTGTCTGTTGAAACTCCTGAAGTTCCTTCTCTTCTTGGGGTTCAGACTGTACACAACCCGATGCTAATATCGATATGACAAGTAGAAATGCAAGTGGTGTTTTGTATTTTAAGTCCATGATCTATCAATTTTTCCTGCTAGTTTTTTAATTTTGGGTTTGTTTCGTTACTTTATCCGGGTCTTTTCCAAAAGTATAAAAACAAGGTGAAAAATAAATGGGATTTTAAATGAATGGGATTTAAAGTGAATGGATTTAAAGTGAATGGGATTTAAAGTGAATGGATTTAAAGCGAATGGGATTTAAAGTGGATGGGATTTTAGGTGGAATGAATAGAAAATAAAATTTTATTTTGAAAATGAAGTTTTGTTTTAGTTTCTTACTCTGTTTTTATTTCTCGCGGTTTTCATTTACTTTTTACTTCTTTTTTCTTATCCCATTTTTTTTGTTTTTTCTTCGTTCCCTGCTTCTATCGATAAAAGCTTGTCATGCTCTTTAGTTAGCTTTTTCATTATTACATCCGTCCCCTGTTTGGTCCAATACATCCTATGTTTTTTCTTTCTGATCTACTGGTAGATTCATGATTAATGGTTAATGAATGATCAATTATTGATTACTTTTTTAAATTTAATATAATTTATATATTTCTCTAGTTATTCTTATTTTTCGAGATTTTTCTCATCCTTGAAGGCTAAATAAAGTTTTTTCTTCCGGTTGACTATGCAGGTACGCTTCATGATTTTAATGTATAATCATGTATATTCTTTTCAGATAACTATATATATAAAAAAAGTGTAAGTTTTTACTTATATTTTGGATATTTTATATATTTAACTAATATACGCAATATGATATATATTAAGTATATATTTTAATTACATTATAAAAGTCTGTACAATTCCCTAAAACTTATTTCGAAAGAAATAAGTATTACCTCACGCAAACATTTTTCGTTGAAGTGGAATTTAGCTTTGTTTTTCGGAGTAAAATGGCTATCTAAAGCAAGGAAAGGAAAAAGCCGGTGATCAAAAAAACCTTCAGGAAAACCAATGATGCTAAAAAGAGCTAGGCTAGTCGTTCATGCCAGTTCCTTCTCGCTTCAGTTTTCCGTTAATTGATTTCCTTTCGGTCTCTGGGTTATGCCACTGGAGGTCTGGAAGGAACGGCAGTGTACACCCACTGGCCGTGTACGATCCAGCCGTAAATGTCTTTCAATCTCATTCATTACTCAATATAAGCTTCAAGTTGTTGAAATTTGAACTTTGTTTCTTTCCAAGCATAACATAACAACGTGAACAAAAAAAGAGAATGTGGTCATTATGAATAGGTTAAATCTGTTGGTGTCGGGAGTCGCTGTGCTGCTTCTACTGGCTGCTGGTGCCTATTCTTCTCTTGGGTATTCAGGGAATGATGCAATCGCATCCCACTATATGACCAAAGGAGAATGGTCCGATTCGGTCTGCGGAGGCTGTCACTTCGGTGTCTACGAAAACGTCAATAATTCTTATCATGTACAGGTAAATATGAGTAGATGGTCTCCCCTCACAAATTTTGATCTTGAAACATCCGGAGAAGAGGAATGGGTCAAAAAATTCGGGATGTATCATCCCGGCGGAGGTCCGCTTGCAAAATATGGTATAGACATTGACTGCATGATGTGCCATGAGAAGTACGGGCTCTATGACTTTGATGCACGTGCCGAAGCTATTGCAAATGGGGATTTTGCAAATGCGAATAGTTTAGCGGTGGCGAATTTCAGTGCTACCGCACAGAGTGATCCTCTGCACCTTTTTGTCTACACTGCTAACGTCCTTACTCCCTACCCTCTGCTGATCGTTTTCCATGATGCTGTAAACGGGGCTCCAATATCCTGTGCCCAGAGATGTCACAGAATCGATGTGGAAACGAGTGCCGTTATGTGGGCTGATGAAGAGGACTTTGAGGAGTCTGACGCCCATGCAGCAAACGGTGTTGAATGTACGGAATGTCACCATACTGAAGCGTTCATCATAACCTCCGATCACCAGATCGGACGTGGAAACACCTCTGGTACCCCGGATCTTCCGGATAGCCACTATGATGATACCATGCGCAGCTGTGACGATGCCGAGTGCCATGCAGGAATCTCTCACGGTCCGTTTGCTGACTCTCACATGGAATTCCTTGCCTGTGAAGCCTGCCACACCCCTGAGCTTCCTGGAGGAGATCTGCCGGGCGGCAATGTGCTTGAGTCTTTCAGCTGGCAGAATGGAGAACGCGAAGACGTTTACCGGGATTCGGACTTCCAGCCTGCACTTGCCTGGTATAATGGGAACTTCGGAGATGTCCTTCCAAGTGTGGATACAAGGAATGACACAGATGTGAAGGTCACTCCGTTCAACAACATTACCGGAACCTGGTGGGATGCAGGCACCGATCCTGAAGTTCTCGCAAACCCGAACACCAGCATCTCCACCGGCGACCCGATCCCGGTACAGTATGTAAAGGCAGCAGATGCCAACGGGGACGGCGAAGTCACAGTGGAAGAAATGCAGGCTTATGATGCTGACGGAGACGGAGAGGCCGACTACCCGAATGCGGTGTTGAGAACCGTGGAGCTCTACTACCAGGTTGCTCACAGTATTGTGAGTAGTGATATTGGACTTGCTGATCCGTACACCTGCAAGGACTGTCACGGGAATGAAGCCGTGATTGACTGGGCAGCCCTCGGTTATGAGCAGGATCCCGGAGGAGAGTCTTCGGCCGTGAAGAGTATTGCTGTAACTTACGATAAGCCAAGACCTGTAGAAGTTGAAACGGAGCCTGCACTCTAAGGAGGTGGCAAACCTGAGTGACGTTATTAAAATTGACAAACTGCCTGAAAAGGCAATTATACCCATGAGGCAGCACGATGGAATTGCTTGTGCTCCTCTGGTTAAGAAAGGCGCAGAAGTTATCGTCGGCCAGAAGCTGGGGGAATGTGAGGGCAGTGACCTCGCTTATGTCCATTCCCCTTTCTGCGGGACTGTTAATTCAATTGAACTAATGCCAAACCCCAGCGGAAAGAGAATCCTCAGTGTTGTGCTCACCCCTTCGGAGTGTGCACAAACGGTTGATTTCGTGCCTGAAAAGGATGCACCCCCTTCAAGGTTAATTGAGATTATCAAGGAAGCGGGAATTGTAGAGTATTATGAAAAGCCCACATACCTTGCTCTTAAGCCTGGTAAGAGGATCGATACTTTGCTTATGAATGCAACTTTTCCTCTTATTACCCATGCTTATCTGAGTTCTCTTGACAAAGTCCTTGAAGGGTTCAAGCTTATGCTTGAGGCAAGCGGGATTTCACGAGGGGTAATTGTTTTAAGGGCAGATGATAAGGAATCCATTAAAGCCTTCAAGAATGCAAAGGTTGATGGTAAACCGCTTACTGTTGCTCCTATCGTTGGAATGAGGCATGCTGACTACTACCTTGAGGATGTAGAGGATCAGATCATAGTTGTTGCCGCAGGAAAGATCACATACACTCCTACGATGATGAACCTGCTTTCAGCCAATGTAATGGGTAGAAAACTTCCTCTAGGATACGAGCCTCCAGACGTGCATGTAGTAGTATGCGGGGTAAAATCTGCCAAAGCAGTATACGATGCAATCAACGAGGGAAAACCCTATCTCGAAAGTGCAGTAACAGTTACAGGGGCGGTTAATAACCCGAAGACTGTAATTGTCAAGTTCGGGACTCCGATTAAGGACGTAATCGAGGCCTGCGGAGGGTATAAAGGCGAACCCGGCAAGGTTATTGTTAATGGATCCATGGGTGGAGTAGCCGTGTATACGGACGAGGCGCCTGTGGTTAAGAATACCGTCGGAATTGTCGTCCAGACAGAAGCTGAAGTCCTGAGGGACGAAGCAACTGTTTGCATCCACTGTGCACGTTGCGTGGATGTCTGTCCCATGAACCTGCTGCCTGGGAGAATTGCCGCTATGGCTGACATGGGCATGTTTGATAGGTGCAGAGAGTATTTTGCTTTAAATTGTATCGAATGCGGAGAATGTGCTGTAGTCTGTCCTGCTAAGAGACATCTTGTGCAGCTCATACGCTATTCAAAGCTTCAGATTATGAATCAAAAGAACGAAACAGTGGAGGCGACGGAATGACATCCTTTACGGTATCTCCCCCTCCTCATATAAAAAAGAAAATTTTCATCAAAAATCTCATATGGAGTAGGATTGTTGCCCTGTTACCCATCAGTGCAGCAGCTGTTTATTTCTTTGGATTTGCTGCTCTAGGGAACATAATTGCTTCAATTTTAGGGGCAGTGGGTATCGAGTTTGTAATCCAAAAGGCGTTCAATAAGAAGCTTACAATAATGGATGGAAATGCCATCTATCTCGGGCTCTTGCTTGCTCTCATTTGTCCGCCTACACTTCCTGCCTGGATGATTTTTATAGGAGGGGCGTTTGCTGTAGGAGTTGGGAAGCATGCATTTGGAGGAATCGGGTCTTATACTTTTCATCCCTCACTTGCAGCCTGGGTTTTCTTAAGCCTTGCCTGGGCTCAGGACATGCTTCCGGGAACTATCCCGATTTTAAGCAGCTTTTCGGACCTGATCCTGGAGAATGGAGCCGGATTCCTTACAGATGTTTCTCCGATCCTTGTGCTTCTTGCAGGAGTTATACTCATACTTGTGAAATATATTGAGTGGAGGATCCCGCTATCATATCTCTTGACAACGGTTATCCTGGCTTTAGTGCTTGGAGACCCCCTAGCTTATGTGGTTTCGGGGACTTTCCTTCTTGGAGTGTTCTTCATTGCCACGGAAACCGTTACAAGTCCGGTAACCCAGAATGGAAGAATTGTGTACGGAATCCTTTGTGGGTTTCTTACCGTGATTTATGGGTATTTCTCAGGAAACTATGTATGGGGTACCCTTTATGCCCTGCTTCTGTCAAACGCGGTAGCTCCATTCATTGAACTTAAGACTCTTCCAAAACCCATGGGAGGTGTAGCGAATGAGTGATAGTAAGGAAATAACGAAAGTTATTGTAACAATGGTGGTAATTTCTGCTGTTGCTGCAGCTTTGCTTGCGCTCACCTATACTCCTACCCAGGCCCAGCTGAAACTTTTACAGGCAGAGCAGCAGAAAGAAGCCATGAAGGAAATCCTTCCGCAGGCTGCCGATTTCGAACCAGTTACCGGGTCTGAGGTAGATGATGATGGAAATCCTGTTGTGCTGTACTACAAGGGAGTTGATTCTTCAGGAAATGTTGTAGGCTATGTGGTCGAACGGAACCAGGTAGGAGCCCAGGGCATGATCCAATTGCTTGCGGGAATTTCCTCGGATTTCAGTACGATCACAGGGTTTCAGGTTATGAAACATTCCGAAACTCCTGGTTTAGGAGCCCTTATTACCACCCCTGAATTCCAGGGACAGTTTGTGGATCTTCCGGTGGCCGATACGAGTTTAACCAAAAACGGTGGTCAAGTTGATGCCATTTCCGGAGCTACGATCTCTTCACAGGCAGTGGTAGATGCGCTGCATAGTGCAGTTGATTATGTATCCGCACAGGAGGGCTGATATGAATCCTATAAGTGAATTTATACGCGGAATTACTAAAGACAACCCTACCTTTGGGCTTGTGCTCGGGCTCTGTCCGACTCTAGCAGTCACAACATCCGTGGAAAACGGGATCGGTATGGCCATGGGTACACTGTTCGTGTTGGTAGGTTCGAACATGATGGTTTCTGCGATCCGAAAAGGAATTCCGGGAACAGTCAGGCTTCCCGTTGAAATTATTGTCATTGCAACTTTCGTTACGATCGTTGACATGGTGATGGAAGCATTTACACCTGACCTGTACACATCTCTCGGCGTGTTCATTCCTTTGATCGTGGTCAATTGTATTGTTATTGGAAGGGCTGAGGCCTACGCCCTGAAGAATGGGGTCTTTTATTCGATTATCGATGCTCTTGGTGAGGGTACGGGTTTTCTGCTCGTGTTAATCCTCATCGGAGGAATCAGAGAACTGCTGGGGACCGGCATAATTGATCCGTTCGGAATGACTCTCATCAACCTGAGTGGTGTAATAAACCCTGCAATGTTCATGACCATGTCTCCGGGTGCCTTCCTCACAATTGCAGTGTTGATGACCATTGTGAACTATCGCAGGCAGCAGAAAGCTGCAAAGGGTGGTTAAAATGGCAGAATCTCTATTTACAATCTTTCTTGAAGGAGTGTTCATCAAGAACTTTCTTCTCATTCAGTTCCTGGGTCTATGTTCTTTTGTGGGCGTGACCAAGGACTTGAAAAGTGCTTCAGGGATGTCGGGCGCTGTAGTCTTCGTCATGGCGATGGCAGCAACCGTATCCTTTGCTCTGTATAATTTCATTTTAGTACCCCTCAAGCTGGAGTTCCTGCGGACTATCGCTTTCATCGTGGTTATCGCAGCACTTGTGCAGCTTGTAGAGTTTATCGTCAGGAAACATGTGCCTGCCCTCTACCGTTCCCTCGGGATCTACCTGCCTCTGATTACCACCAACTGTGCGGTGCTCGGGGCTGTGCTCCTCAATGTCATGAACGATTACGATCTCGCTCAGAGCGTTGTCTTCGGAGTTGCCGCAGGGCTTGGCTATACGGTTGCTATGCTGATGATGGCTGCAATAAGGGAAAGGAGCGACCTGGTAGAAGTGCCGAAGTCCGTAGGAAGGGGTGTAACATACGCCTTCTTCATTGCGACTATTATGTCAATGTCTTTCGTGAACTTCTTCGGGGTGATTCCGCTTGAGTAGTGTGCTCATAAACTCTATAGCCGTACTTGCGGGTCTGGGGTTTGCAGTTGGGGTAATGCTGGTCATTGCTTCCAAGGTCTTTAAGATCGATTCAAATCCCCTTATTGATGATGTTGCTTCCCTTTTGCCAGGGGCAAACTGTGGAGGTTGCGGATTTGCAGGTTGTGCAGCATGCGCTGAAGCAATCGTTGAACAGGGTGCTCCTGTAAACAGTTGCCCTGTAGGCGGTTTTGAGGTTGCAAAGCAGATCGGTGCTCTTCTTGGCCAGGAAGTTACGGAAAGCGAAAAGGAATTTCCATTTGTCCGCTGTCAGGGCGGTAATCAGCACTGTACCACTCTTTACGACTATCATGGAGTGGAAAACTGTAAAGTTGCCCTGATGCTCTGCGATTCAAGGAAAGGCTGTACATACGGCTGCCTCGGTCTGGGGACATGTGTCCAGGCCTGTCAGTTCGGGGCTCTCTCAATGGGAGAAGACGGCTTCCCTGTTGTGAACAAAGCCCTCTGTACAAGCTGTGGTAACTGTATTGCAGCCTGCCCGAACGGAGTGCTCACCTTTGCCAGGGACTCGGAGAAAGTACATGTGCTCTGCCGTTCCCATGACAAGGGTAAGGACGTTAAGGCTGTCTGCGAGGTCGGATGTATCGGCTGTAAGAAGTGTGAAAAAGAATGTCCCGCAGGGGCTATAAGGGTCACCGAATTCCTGGCTGAAATTGACCAGGAAAAGTGTACAGCATGCGGAGCCTGTGTAGCAATCTGCCCGCAGAAGGCAATCGAGCTCCGGTAATTCCGGGCTCGTTTTTTTGACCTTGAACCGAAATTGAGAGGTAGAAAATATGTCTTACAATACTTCCCTTGGCTTGTCTGAAAATATCGTGGCAGCTCTTTGTTACCCTGTAGGCTGGCTCTCAGGTCTGTTCTTCCTGCTCCTTGAGCGCAAGAACAAGTTCGTCCGCTTCCACGCCATGCAGTCTGTCCTGCTTTTCATGCCGATCGCCCTCTTCATCTTCCTGGTGGCATGGATCCCAACAATCGGCTGGTTCATTGCAGATGGTGCAGGCATGACAGCTATGCTGCTTATCCTGATTCCTATGTACATGGCCTTCAGGGGCTCAAAGTTCAAAATCCCTATCATAGGAAATATTGCCTACAATTTTGCCTATGGTGAATAAGCAAACAGATTTAACCTAAAAAACAACCTGAAAAACCGGATTGTCCTCAAAAAGGGCAATTCAACCTTTTATTTTTGGACTCTTTTTATGTTTTTTAATTTCTTCTCATTCTGGTTTGTTTTCTTTTTTGAGAGTTCTCTGCTTTTGGACCCCTCTCTTTTTTGATTCTTTACTGGTCTCAGTCCCTAGTAGGGCCGATCATTCAGTTTTTTATCCTGCAAGGAGAATTCCCACACATACCGTTTTATCGGGTTTGCAAAACTCAAGCTTGATACCTGCCTTTTCCAGAACTTTCTGCAGATTTACTCCCACGGCTTCCGGGGGAAAACGTCTGATCTCGGGTTTTACGCACTTTTCAAGATTACATTTCTTGCATTCACTACAGGGGCCGGGTCGGAGCAGGTGGGCATAGATAAAACCTTTCCTGAAAGCTTCCTGTTCCAGCTCAAACATCTTACGAAAGGACTCTTTCTGGAATTTTCCCCAGGCTTCGAGGACATCCTGCACATCTGCAGTATCGTGTTCTTCCACAAGGAGAAGCACATCGCTGTATTCCGAAAGGATCTTCCTGAACTCTTCTATGGAATGAATGTGGGGAGGGCAGCTAAGCCTCTCTCCATAGTTCCGGCAGCCATGGGCACACTTCAGGGCTGTCCGGTTCTCCACCACAAGATCCCCTGATTCGAGCGGGAAAGCTGTAAGCCCCATACTTGAAGCCTTTTCAATTAAAATCTGTACATTTTCGGGCAGTAAAATCCCTCTTACTCCAAATCCTTTTACACTTAATCTTCTTACTCTTTTATACTCTCATAGATTCCTCTTATCCCTTATTTAAGATAGTAATGTGAAAAAAAGAAAACATTTGCAATCTTCTGCTTATTTATTCCTCTGAAACCGACTCGTAAAGTTTTCTCCTTTCCTGGGACATGGATTTGAGATATTCTTTTGCTTCTTCAGGCGAGACCGCCCTGCGGGTTCCATCGGGTTCCTGTATGACCACGCCGCTTTCTGTGAGCATCCTGTATCTTGCTTTTCGGATCCCTTTGTCAGGATGGCAGACGAAATGGCAGTTGGAGCAGGTATATTCCATTCTGGACCCTGGAATCAGGCATATAAAAAATCCGCCTTTTATCTTCGGCCTTCCAAGGTAAGCTTCTATTGTACCGGGCAATGCAGCAATGAAATCTTTGTCTTTTTCCGGGATCTCAAAGCGCGCCGGAGACCAGGTTGACCATTTCCCGGAAGCATTCAGACCTGTGAGCCCTCCGCAGACAAGGAAGCAACGGCTATTGCTTCTTCGTTTGCCATAGCTAAACTCTTTTCCTCCGAGGGTTACGGTGACCTTCTCAACAGGATCTACGTATCCGGAGGAGCAGACTGAAAGACAGAGTTTGCATTCGTCACAGTAGTTTTCTTCTTCCGGAAGGGGATCTGTCGGGACTAATTCCGCGTCCGTAACGACCGAAGCCAGGACAATTGCCGATCCGTATTCTTTTGTGATAATGTTTCCCGAGTATCCGAAGTGCCCTATCCCTGAGCGGACGGCCAGATACCTATGGGAAATAGGGGGATGCATGTCCAGCTTCCAGTTTTCGGTATCCATTCGGTAAACGAAATTTGCGGATTGAGGGACAGCTTTGTATCCGTACTGCTGCAGGAACCCTGCCATTTCAAGGGCGATCCCGTTAGCAAGAGTGGTGATCCGTACCTTATTTGTTTCAAGGGATTCATGGTCTTCTTTTCTAAAGTACGGGTCAATAAGATTCTGGTCAAAAGCCAGGGCAAAACAGACAGCCGATTTTGCCTCTGGAAGTACATATGTCAGGTCGGCAGATGGAGGCCCACCCGCAAGCGTTTCAGTTGTTGCAATTCCCACTTTGAAAGCTCCAAGAGTTAGAGCCATCTCTTTAAGTTCTTCGGTCAATTCGCTCATTTTCCAGTCCTCCACACAAAAAAGATTAATTTCCAGATTAGTTTATGTAAGGTCACTTTTATCTACTTGATCGGCACTGGAATGACTTTGAGCCTTCAGGTATAGTCCAGTGACCTTTTGTCTTAAGCAGCCTGTATGAAAATGGTTTTCCGAATTTAGAAGCCCCAGGATAAAAAATGTAATAATAAATATGAAAATAAAAGAAAAGTTAGTCCGCTTGAGCTCAGATCACTTCTTCTCATAAATAGTCTGCTTGAGCGAAGCGAAACAGACCGCGTACTGCAGAGTCGCAACTCTGCCGAAACAGACCGCGTACTGCAGAGTCGCAACTCTGCCGAAACAGACCGCGCACTACCGAGCCGCAACTCTGCCGAAACAGACCGCGTACTGTTGCGATTATATCGCAATTCCCATGAAATCTCCGATTTTATGTGATCCCGAGGCACAATTCGGGTGGCTCAACTGGGGTTTTATGCAATCACAACTCCATATTTGGCAAAAACCTGCGCAAACGCCTGTCTTAACTCTTCTGCTACCTTTATCGTTTCTTCGGTATCATTGAGGTTTGAAGCGCTCTCGAGCTCGGTTATCTTCAGCTCTACGGCATGCAGGCTGGCTTCGTAGTTTTCGTCCGCGCTGGCGGGCGGTTCGGCGTTGCTTACGCTTTCCCATTCTTCCTCAAGTTCGGGGATATGGGCCGCAACTGCGGTAGTATTATTTTCATTTGCATCTTCAATTGCAATTTCCATTGTGGTGTGGAATTCAGTCATGCGGTCTCCCATCAGGTCGATCCCGTTTCTTGCATGTAGTTCAAAGAAAAGGTCCCTCACGGGTTCAAGGGCGGTATGTGCGGCATCGATGTCATTCTCCAGCAATTTTTCCTGTGAATCTACTGCAATTGCAAGGGCTTTATCAATGGTTTCAGGCCATTGTTCATCGGATGCGTAGATCGCAGGAGGTTTTTCAGTATATCCTTCACTTACTGCGGTAAGGTCTTCCACAAGGCCGGAAAGGGCTTCTGAAGAAGCGCTATAATCTTTCTTGCTGGTTGAAACCAGAGCTTTAACATAATTTGAGTTTGCTTTCTGCATCAGGGCATCGAATTCAGCGGTCATTAACTCGCTTTCATTTCCGGAAAAACTCACTTCGTTTACCTCTTCTCCTGCTTCCGCTTCTTCGATTCCATCTCCAGTCCCCTCTTCCGTTGCAGGGTTGTCTTCCCCTCCTGAATCCGACACGCATCCGGCTCCGAAGGTTATAAGGGTAAGGGCAAGCAAAACCGTTATCAGTACTTTTATTTTCATCTCTCCTCTCCTTATCAATTTAACAGATTTTCTTCAACTTTCGTTTTCTCTTAAGTTCGAAACTTTTTGTTTCAAATCCTTATATTCCTTCATACTTACCTTCTTATCTATTTTCGTCCACCTTATTTCACAATCGAAGCTTTCCTGTTTCGAAATGCAGTCGGTATGCCTTAAATATCGCAAACATTCGAAAGTTTAAATATTATCTTCTCTAATTAAGGTGCAAGCATTAATGGAGGACTCTAAGATTAAAGAAGAGATCTGGATTGAAAAATACAGGCCTGTCAGGCTGAACCAGGTGGCAGGACAGGACGAAACAATCGAACGCCTGAAGTCTTACGTGGCAACTAAAAATCTTCCTCACCTCCTCTTTTCCGGGCCTCCGGGTGTCGGAAAAACAGCCTCTGCAGTTTCGATTGCAAGGGAGATTTTCGGGGAAGATCTATGGAGGGAAAACTTTACCGAACTTAATGCTTCCGATGAAAGGGGCATTGATATCGTCAGAAACAAAATTAAAAACTTTGCAAAAACCGCTCCTATAGGCGGAGCTCCGTTCAAGATCATTTTTCTTGATGAAGCCGATGCTCTAACAGCGGATGCACAGTCCGCACTCCGCAGGACCATGGAACGGTTCAGCAGCAACTGTCGTTTTATCCTCTCATGCAATTACTCCTCCAAGATCATTGAGCCCATTCAGTCCAGGTGTGCTGTTTACAGGTTCAGGCGGCTTTCAGACGAAGCCATCAAAGAACGTCTTGAATACATTGCAGGAGACCAGGGTCTGTCCATTACCGAAGGCGGGTATGAAGCTCTTATTTACGTAGCTCAGGGAGACATGCGAAAAGCTGTCAATTCTCTTCAAGCGGCTGCCTTCATTGATACGGACAAATCTATTTCCAGGGAAACCATCTACAGGACCACTGCAACTGCGAACCCTGAGGAGATTAAGAACCTTATTGAGACTGCCCTGCGCGGAAACTTCAGGATTGCCCGAAAAGAGCTTAACAGGCTGCTCTATGAAGAAGGGCTTTCAGGAGAAGACATTGTGGGCCAGATCTACAGGGTGGTTTCCGAAATGGATAACCTTATGGTTCTGGATCTCGGGCTAACGGAGAGAGATATTGTCGCCCTTGTGGATGTTATCGGGGAAACCGATTTCAGACTGACCGAAGGAGCCAGCGAGAAAATCCAGCTGGAAGCCCTGCTCGCACATTTTGCTCTTTCAAGAGAAAACTGAGGTTTCCGGTATTCCTGAAAAAACGGTTTTGTTACAGGCTCCACATACAGATCTCTGAAATGAAAGTGGAAAAGGCAGACCTAAGCAAGCCTTTTTCTGTTAAAAGATTTATAGTTATTACTCCTGATCATTATGTCTGTTGAAAATTTACTGGTAGATATGCTGGGGTCCGTGCCCCACTGGCTCGCAGTAATGGTCATAGGGGCTCTTCCGATCTCCGAACTGAGGGGGGCAATCCCCGTTGCCATAGGCATTTACGAGATGAGACCTTTTGAGGCTTATTTCTTTTCGGTACTTGGAAACCTTATTCCTGTGGTCCCCCTTCTGCTTTACCTCGAGCCGGTCTCCGGGTACCTGAGGCGATACCATATCTTCGATGTTTTTTTCACCTGGCTCTTTGCAAGAACCCGGCGAAAGCACACTGAAAACTTTGAAAAATACGGGCTCCTTGCCCTGACCCTCTTCGTTGCCGTGCCGCTGCCAGTTACAGGGGCCTGGACAGGCTGTGCAGCCGCTTTTGTGTTCGGGATCAAATTCCGGCATTCGTTCCCGGCAATCACTGCAGGGGTAATGATAGCAGGAGTCGTTGTAACTGTAATCACAATGACGGGCATGAACCTTGCCGACCTTATTTTCGGAGTTTGACCTGGGGTCAAGCTCTTCGAAATCTTCATATACCTTAAAAATATCAAATATATCATTCATAAACAGAACAAATATAAATTTCTCTTTATATTTGCAGTCACTCCTGCTTCCATAGCTTCTTACACGGTATATTTTCCGTTGTATGGCAATTCTCTTGAGTTTTTCGAGGTGATTTTCAATGGTAAAGGCAGATAAGAAAAACAAAAAAATAGTTCAGTCCGAAAAGTGTATTGGGTGCGGGATATGCTATTCCGTCTGCCCTGTGAATGCAAAATTAATGAAAAAAGATGATTTTGACCCCGAGACTGCCGAACTCGCAATCCGGATCATCGACGGAGTGGCAATCATCAGTGACGATGTCTGCATCCGTTGCGGAGCCTGCTCAAAGATTTGCCCCGTGGAATCCCTTACTCTGGTTGAGCTTGAAACTGCAACCGCTTAATCTTTGGTAAAAATAGGAAATGCTGTTTTTCAGCATTTCGTTTTTACCCCTTTCAGCGAGGTTCTTATTCCTGAACCGGGATTTCAGAAAACCAGGAACCCTTTTTTCCACATTCTTCAGGGATACCGCTTTAAATTATAGCATTTCTTTTGCCAGTTTTATATCTTCAGCCTTTACGGTTTTTCTGCCTGCATGCTCTGCAAGTTTTATAGCTTCTTTTGAAATCTGAAGTCCATATTCTTCCAGAATCTCCGTAAGGGCCATTCCTGCACTCTCACTTACTCTGTGGGCACCAGCCGTCCTTATCAGGCGTTCGATTGGTGCAAATGGTATAACTTTTGCCATATTATCCTCCAAGCTTCTTTTTGTTAATATAAATTCCTTCTAACCTCTGATTTTGTAATCGGATTCTATAAATACTTTTGCTTATATCGGAGTTTTCTTTACTTCTTATTCAGGTTTTAACCCTTTTTCTCCCCTTTATTTACTTTGTAAAGCCTATTTATCTCTTTTTTTGTTTCTTATTATTTTTATAAGGATTTTCTAATATCCGTGAATTTCTGGAAATCTCTTGCTCTTTTATTTCTATAAACTTTTATTTAATTCCTCTCATTTTATTCTCCCCCTCTTTTTCGAAATCTTGATATTGGATTATTCGAATCTAGTCCAGCATGCTCTTACAGGAACTCCTTGGCATAGATGAAGAGATCTACCTTGTAGAAGAAAGTTACACTGCTCAGAGGACTCCTGAGCTTACGCTCCAGTACCTTAACAGGGTCCGAAACTTTCCGGGCGCGGGAAGCATTCGGCTTATAAGGGTCAGAGAGAAGGGACACACGATGGGATTGCTGTTTTTCAATCCTGCCGATGAAGAAGTTCCTGTGGATTTCTGGTCAGTATTTACCGGAGCCCTTGCGTCAGCTCCTCCAAAGGCCAGTTTTGAAGCCCTTGCAGACTCTATTCTTGCTTCAAATCCCCCTGAAAAGGAAGTCGAACTTTCTTCCGAAATCTGGCGGGACGCAATAAACGAATATTACTCCTTGATGCTTGTCAGCCGGAACCTCTGTCCTGGCTGTTCGGTCAAATCTGAGTCCTACAAAAGTGTTTTTTCAGAAAATCGTGTAAAAAGGGTCACGGAAATTTTTGAGCTTCTCCGAAAAAAAGGCTATTACCCTGAAGGCAGGCTCCTTGAGGTTTGCTGTGGGAACGGAATGTCCACGCTTGCCCTTTACAGGCTCGGGCTGAACCCTCTGGCAGTAGAAATCAATAAGTGTACTGTCTGCCAGGGACTTGAGCAGCAGGTTCTGAACCCTCAAAGGACAGTGATTATGGATGCAACAGCCATTTCAAAATACTTTGAGCCGGGCAGTTTTGACGCGGTAATGGGTTTCATGCTGGGGCTTGTCTACGAATTTAACAAAGGGCTCTGGACCGGCATTATGAGAGAGGCGGTTGCGGTTGCAGCTGACGAGGCTGTCCTGCTCTTTTCCGTAAGCAGCAAACCCGAGATTGAAATTCTTGCCGATACCCTCCTTAAGGCAGGGGTCGAGGGAGAGATTGTAGACAACACGGATTCGGAAGGTACTTATGACCAATGGATCTTTGTAGGGCGAAAGCAAAAAAATATGTTTCCCCGAAAATGAGCTTTCTTTTGTTTAATTTCCTCTTTCTTTCGTTTAATTCTCTTTTTCTTTTGTTTAATTTTCTCTTTCTTTTCTTTCAGCTCTCTTTTTCTTTCTTTTTCCCTCAGTTCAGAAGTTCTTTACTATTGTGTTCTGATTATTTTTCTGGCCCGGGAGCTTCTTTTGGGAAAGAGAAGTCCCTAATGTTAACGGCAGCGAAAAGTATTTACTTGTTAACAATGGTATTAATTAAAATATTCTAATCGATGCAGGACACGTTGTGTTTTGCGTGTGTATCATATTAATCCTCTCCTGAGACATCATGCGGTACCGGAGATTCGGTTATCTACGCCGAATTAAACCCCCATCTCCAGACAAATTGCAGGCTGCTGCAATTAACCGCGATCAGGAGACTAATAATGCTTTGACAGAAACCGCGTCAAAAAACAGGTTCCCATACTCGAAGCTCTGAATTAGTCACTCTGGAAAAGTAGCTTTGAGTATATTCAAATAACCTCTGTTTTTTGATCCGATTTAAGAGGCTCATCCATGCGCGTAAAAATTACTGAAACCGTCCTCCGGGATGCACACCAGTCTCTCCTGGCAACCAGGATGCGGACGAGGGATATGCTCGAAGTGGCTGAACAACTGGACCAGATTGGGTATTTTTCCCTCGAGATGTGGGGAGGTGCTACCTTTGACAGCTCTATTCGCTACCTTAACGAAGACCCCTGGCAGCGCCTCAGGGACCTCAAGAAAAAGATGAACAATACATATGCCCAGATGCTGCTCCGGGGCCAGAACCTTGTAGGGTACAGGCACTATTCGGATGACGTTGTTGAAAAGTTCGTCACCAAAGCCTATGAAAACGGCATTGATATTTTCCGAATTTTTGATGCAGTTAATGATGTCCGGAACATGGAACTTTCAATCAAGGTAGCAAAAGGCCTGGGAGCTCATGTCCAGGGTACGGTCTGCTATACCATAAGCCCGGTACATACCGTAGAAAAATATGTGGAGCTTGCAAAACAGCTTGAAGAGCTGGAATGTGACTCTCTCTGCATCAAGGACATGGCAGGTCTTCTCTCTCCCCATGAAGCTACCCAGATTATCAGTGCCATGAAAAAAGAAATATCAATCCCCATTTCTCTCCACTGCCACTGCACTTCGGGAATGGCCCCGATGAGTTATATGGCAGCCTGTGCTGTTGGAGTAGATGTTCTGGATACGGCTCTTTCTCCCCTTGCCTGGGGAACCTCCCAGCCTCCTACCGAGACCGTTGTTGCAGCTCTCCAGGGGACCCCGTATGATACAGGGCTTGACCTTGGAGCCTTTGAAGAGGCTGTCAGGTATTTCAAAGATCTGAAGGAGAAGTACAGCGGGATCCTGGACCCTATTTCCGAACAGATCGACACCAATGTCCTCATTTACCAGATTCCCGGAGGTATGCTCTCAAATCTTGTTTCTCAGTTAAAAGAGCAAAACGCCCTTGACAAATATGGAGCTGTACTTGAAGAGATGCCAAAGGTCAGAGAAGAACTCGGGTATCCGCCTCTCGTTACTCCTACAAGCCAGATTGTAGGAACACAGGCTGTGCTCAACGTGCTTATGGGAGAACGCTACAAGGTCATTCCCAAAGAGGTAAAGGACTACGTACGCGGACTATACGGGCGCTCTCCTGCCCCGATAAGCCCTGAGATCATAGGAAAGATCATCGGGGACGAAGAACCGATTCATTGCCGTCCTGCCGACCTTCTCAAGCCTGAGTATGAGAAGAGGAAAAAAGAAGCAGAGGAAATGGGCATTGCAAAATCCGAAGAAGATGTCCTTACCTACATTCTTTACCCGGCAATTGCTCCCAAGTTTCTGAAAGGGGAAATGGAAGAAGAGGCCCTGGCAGTTATTCCTCCCGCTCCTGCAGCTCTCCCGGAGTACAAAATCCCTACTCACTTCAAGGTCGAGGTGGACGACGAGGTCTATGAGGTCAAAATCGAGCCTTTTGGCGGCGTTTCCATTTCCGAGGCCGCCCCTAAAAAGCCTAGCGCCGAATCCATTAAAGGCGGCGTTTGCAGCTCGATGCAGGGTATGGTACTTTCCCTGAAGGTAAAGGTGGAAGATGTCGTAAAAGAAGGAGATACCGTTGCAGTCATCGAAGCCATGAAAATGGAAAACACGGTCCATGCTCACTGCTCAGGCGCTGTTAAGGAAATCTTTGTTGCTGAGGGAGATACGGTTGCTCCCGGGGACATTATCCTGTCAATAGAGTGAATTGAGCAAGGTGGAAGGTATTATGTTCAAAAAAGTACTAGTTGCAAATCGCGGTGAAATTGCAATCAGGGTCATGCGTGCCTGCAGAGAGCTCGGAATTTCCACAGTCGCTGTCTGTTCGGAGGCTGATAAAAATGCCCTCTTTGCCAAGTATGCCGATGAGGCCTATCTGATAGGCCCCGCCCCTTCCAGCCAGAGTTACCTGAACATGGAAGCTATCATTGCAGTTGCAAAAAATACCGGATCCGAGGCAATCCATCCAGGCTATGGTTTTCTTTCTGAAAATCCTGCCTTTGCAAAACGTTGCGAGGAAGAGGGTATCATCTTCATCGGGCCTCCGAGTCATGTGATTGCTGAAATGGGAAGTAAAATCAGGGCAAGAAATCTGATGATGAAGGCCGGGGTTCCCGTAGTTCCGGGCACAAAAGATGCAGTTGAGGACGTAAACGAAGCTCTTGAAATCGCTGAGAAAATAGGTTATCCCGTCCTTATCAAGGCATCTGCGGGCGGCGGCGGGATAGGGATGAAAGTCGTGCATTCCATAGAAGAACTTTCCACTTCCCTGAGTTCCACGCAGCAGATGGCAGGTTCGGCTTTCGGAGATTCTTCGGTGTTTATTGAAAAATACGTGGAAGAACCCAGGCACATAGAGATCCAGATCCTTGCTGACGCTTCTGGGAATACCGTTTATCTCTCGGACAGGGAATGTTCTATCCAGAGGAGGCACCAGAAGCTGATCGAAGAGGCTCCTTCCCCTATCATGACTCCCGAACTCAGGAAGCAGATGGGAGAAGCTGCCGTAAAGGTTGCAAAAGCTATCGGTTACATAAATGCAGGAACCGTTGAGTTCCTCTACTCTAAAGGCAATTTCTATTTCCTTGAAGTCAATACCCGTCTGCAGGTGGAGCACGGAATCACCGAAATGATCACAGGGATTGATATTGTGAGGGAACAGCTCAGTATTGCCTGGGGTGAGAAGCTCGAGTTTGATCAGGAAGATATAGTTATTGATGGGCATGCAATCGAATGCAGAATCAATGCTGAAGATCCCTTAAACGACTTTGCCCCATCTCCGGGAAAGATCCGGAGGTACCGTTCGGCGGGAGGGCCCGGAGTAAGGGTGGACAGTGGTGTGCACACCGGGTATACAATCTCTCCATATTACGACTCCATGATTTCCAAGCTCTGCGTCTGGTCAAGAAAAAGAGAGGATGCCATTGCCAGGATGGAAAGGGCTCTTTACGAATATGTGGTCGTAGGAGTAAAAACCAATATCCCCTTCCATAAAGCTGTCATGAGGAACCCGGCATTCCGCAGGGGAGACCTGACAACCGGATTTATCGAAGAGCAGGATATCCTTGAGGCTGTGGAAGATGTCGTTAAGGCTGACAGTGAAAAAGGGGCTACTCTGGCTTCGGCTCTGGAGGCAAAGGATAAAAAGGTCGCAGCGATCACGGCTGCCGTACATGCCTATGTTAACATGGCACAGAAAACACAGCGGTGATCCCGTTTACTCTTTGGAAATCATTAAAAAGAGATTTCCTGATTGTTTGGTATGAACATATGTCTGGACTAAGACAATATATACGGTGGAACGTATACATTTGTATGGGGTGCACGGATGGGAGATAAAAGATCTCGAATTATAAAGGCACTTAAGGATGCACAGAAGACCCCTGTTTCTGGGGAAGACCTGGGGCTCAAGCTTGGGATTTCCAGGACAATGGTATGGAAATATATTAAATCCCTCCAGGCCGACGGATATGAAATCGAATCTTCCCCCAAGAGAGGCTACGTCCTGAAATCCGTGCCTCAACTCCTGTACCCTGATGAGATCCAGATGGGGCTCAAAACCACTCTTCTGGGACAGAAGATCCATTACTTCGAAGAAGTTAGCTCCACTAACAGTGTTGCTAAAGAAATTGCAGCTTCCGAAGAAGAAGGATCTCTTGTTATAGCTGAGGTACAAAAAGTGGGAAGAGGCCGCATGGGCAGGGAATGGATCTCACCTCACGGCGGGATATGGATGTCCGTGATCCTGAAACCTGGGATTCCTCTCAGGCATGCCTCAAGGCTGACCCTTGTAGCCGGGCTTGCAGTTGCAAATGTAATCCGCGATATGGGGCTTGATGCCCGCATTAAGTGGCCAAATGATGTCCGTATCAATGGGAAGAAAGTCTGCGGGATTCTTACCGAAGCAAAAGCTGAAGTGGACCGGGTGGACTATGTCATTCTCGGGATAGGAATCAATGTAAACATGGAGTTAAAGGATATTCCCGAGTCTTTCCGCGCAGGCTCGACCACGCTGAAAGTCGAGACTGGGAAGCATATCAGGAGGGTTTCGTTCCTGCAGGATTTACTCTTTGAACTTGAGCAGCAGTACATAAGGTTCAAGACCCAGCCCTTTTCCCAGATCCTCAATGACTGGCTTGCTCTCTCGGATACCATAGGTAGGGAGGTGAAGGTAACCACCCCTTCAAGGATTATAGAAGGCAAAGCTGTTGGAGTAACTCCGGACGGAGCTCTTATAATCAGGAAATCCGATGATACTAAGGAAGAAATTATTGCAGGTAGATGCATTTATGCTCGTCCCAAATAAACATGAAAGAAAAAGCAGGAAAGGAACAGGTGTCCTGCCTGCATTTTTTTTCTCCTTTCTGGTCTTATTCTTCTTTTCGGTTCTCTTATTTTCAGTCCTTTCTGTCCCGGGTTGTGCAGAAGAGGAAAAACTTCCCATTGTGCTGGTCGATGGTGATGAAATTTATGTGCAGTCCGGAGACTTCCATGATTTCTTGCAAGAGTATCGAATTTACGTAAAAGGTGCTGATACCGAGGGCAGCAGGATCTGGATCGAACTCAGCAGAGACGGGGTTTTCCTGGAAGACGCTATTGTCGGTGAGGGCGACACTTTTGTATATTCGAATAACACTACGGAGATTCTAAACCTCACAGTGGATACTATCTATGGCGGGACAGATGGAGTACTGGTAAGGTTTTCTCCGGTGTATCAGCACCTTAATCCCAAACTTCCCATGCCCCAGAGCCAGCAGATTGCCCCTGTTAACAGCTCTGAGAACAACTCTTCTGTATCTCCTGTACCTGAAGAACACCAGGTAAAGGGTTTTGATATGCCCCTTTTTCTTCTGAGTATCGGAGCTGTTTTTCTGGTAACCGGTATTTTCTCGGGAAGACATAAGGAAAAGTGATCTTCTTTCCGAGTTTCGCTTCCCGAGTTTCGCTTCCCGAGTTTCGCTTCCCGAGTTTCGCTTCGGGAGCACGAGGTCCTTTTCACTCGCTCCGCTCGTTCAAGAGGACTAACTTTCTTGGTTTCTATGATCAGTTTCGTTCCAGAAGGCTAAAAAGAACAAAATCACAGATATTTCTGACTCGTAAATCATCTTCGCTATCTTGTGTTGTCCGAAATATGGTTTCCGGGCTTAAAAAGCATCTATCTCTCTGACTGACAGGCCGTCATGCCCACGGGGCAGAGTAGAGAGAAAAAAGAAAAATTATTTTCTAGGCCCTGGAAATAGATCAAACAATTAATCAGGGTCTGCGGAATAATTTGTTTTAAAAATAAACGTCTTAAAAATAAGCGTCTTAAAAATAAGCGTCTGATTTAACAGGTAGAGGCTGGTTTGAAAGTCAAAACTATTTGTCTAATAGAAGTTGGTTTTAAAAGTGGGAACTGAAGTCTTGAACCAGAGTTCCCAGGTAAAAGGTGAATCTGAGATAGATTTTTTTTAATACCGGTTTTCTGCCGCTGATTTATTACTTTTTCTTCTTCTGCCTTCTCAGTCGTTTGAAGAGAACTTCACATCGCCTTTCTCTATAAGGAGCTTGAGGTCTTCCAGGCTGAGGCGGGCATTTTTCTGCAGCTTTTCGCGGGCATCACTGTGTTTCTGGTTTACTTTGTGCTCATCTTTCGTTAGTTGAAGGTCTTTCAGCCTGTCAAGGTATAACGAGAGTTCTTTTCTATTGCCTGCGATGCTGTTCTTGAGGGGATCTATTTTTTCTTTAATGGAATTTATGTTTGCAATCTTATCCGTGAGCTGAGCATGGTACATATTTGCTTCTTTTCGGATCTCGTCTGCCGCTTTGAAGTTTTCGAGCATTTCCAGGTGGCACGCCTGAGACTCATCCGAAAGTTTCTGAATTTTTTCGTGGAATTCGTCCCCTTCTTTATGAATCCCTTTGGATTCTTTATAGCTCTCCTGAATCTGTGCATGCAATTCGTTTGCCTTCTTTGCAGCTTCAAGGCGCTGGCTCAGGTCTTTTAACTTCTGGAGTATCTTGATTTCTACTGCAAGGGGAAGGTCTTTATTTAAAAAAGCTTCCCGTTCGGCTTCATACGCTCTTGAAAGGGATTCTACGCTCCCGTGAGAGAGTTTGTTGCACTCGTCACGCTTTTCCTTAAGATCCGCAATTCCTGAAAAAAGTTCCTGAGTTTTGGAATTTACGTCGCTCCTTTTCTCCTTGTACTCGCCAATCTGCTTATTAATTTCGTCCCGTTGGTCTCTAAGTGACTGCGCTTTTGCAACCCTTTCTTTTACCTGCTGGTTTAGAGCGTCTCTCTTTTCCTTCAATTCGTCGATATCGGTCCTGTTTATTTTCAGTTCCTTGAAAATCGAAGCCAATTGCCTTTCGCTTTTCTCTATCCTGCTCCTGAGCTCGTTTACCTTGCCCTTGAGCTCCCGTTCATTAAGGTTTGAAAGGTCAGCCGTTGCAGTTTCTGCTGTTGAAACGTCGTTGTTCATGTCCTACCACCCACGTGTTTTCCGAAAATTGTTATGTTTTTTGTTTTTCCCAGTAACTCAAGGCTTCTTCGTGGCTTTTTATTTTGCTGCTGAGCCATTTGTGCTGGGGTTTGTTTTTGGAAATTTCACTGTTCTTGCTTCCGTTATCCTCTTCAAGTTGTTTTTCAGACTCTGTTATCTCTTTTAACTCAAGATTCGAGTTCCTGGCTTCTTCCACCCTGGCTTTGGTTTGCTGGAGAAGACTTTCTCCGACTTCCTTTTCCCTGATGCGTTCCTGCAGGTTCTCCATAAAAGAGTCTATAAGTTTCTGTTCCTCGTCGGACTCGATCTGTCCTTTGAGTTTTTTAATGTCTTCCATTATTTTATCGGCAGTTATCGGATCCAGCTTCGGAAACAGCTCCTTTTCGAGCAGGCCTTCTACCTGATGGTAGTATTGCTGGCGTTTTTCCTTCAGGACCTCTTTGCGCTCCGCCATCTGGGTTCTGGAGATTCTGGCATTTTTTGCGTCTTCTTCAAACTGGTTTATCTTGCTGTCCAGTTCTTCAAACTCCTTTCGGTATTCTTCCAGAAACCTTCTGTGTTTTTCCACAACCCCGGAAATCAGTTCCTCTTCTGTCAGCATTCTGACCCCGGCTTCTTCGATATTTCCGCTCACAGTATCACGATTTTGCAATTTTATTTTTATATATTTTATTTTTATCCGGCTCCCGGAGAGCCAGCCCGGAAATTTAAGCCGGGAATTGCCATATACCATTTGCCGTTAACACAATTCAGCGTTAAACAGGAGTTTTTTCAAACTCTGAATGCCTGGGCATGTGGTACGCAGTCGATCACGATTACGGAGTCAGGATCGATAAGCCCGCACTTTATGGCACATTTGATTGTTTTTTCCCCGAAAAGATTTGCAGTCGTAGCTTCTTCCAGGGCCTTCTGAAGCTCTTCTTCGGAGGCGAGCTCCTCTCCGTAGAAAGCCTCGTTGATCTCTACGACGCTGTTGCCATGTTTCAGGGCTTTTCCGAGCACTTCCTTATCACAGGCCGCAACAAGCACGTGCCCTCCATTTTTATAGATTTTTAGATACATATTTACCCTTTTTAAATACTATTTCGCCCTTTTAGTATTTACAGCTTAACCATCATTATTTTGTTTATGGGTAGACGCTCCCGCCTGCGGGAATTTCTGGTATTCTGGAACTTCTCTCAGGTTTGTAATATCCGCCGTTTTTTGAATCAATTAATGAGCCTGATATGGTTCTGGTCTGGAGAAAGAATGTCTCCTCTCTGCTTCATTTTCTTTATATACTCCTCGGCATGTCCTCTATCGATCCCGTGCTCGTTTTCCGCCTCTGCGTAAACTTCTTCGAGAGGGGCTTTGGCGCCTGTATGTCGCTCACAAACCTTTTTTATTATGTCCTTAAGGAGCTTTATTTTATTTCTCTGGCTCATGCTTGTGCCCGAAGCAAGGATGTCTGCATCGAGGGCTCCGGTTTCCGGATCAACACCCACGTTTTTAAGGCAGTTCATGGTAATTCTTATAGTCCGTTTTGCATCTTCCAGAGTGACAACATTGCTCAGGCGTATTCTTGCACTGGCTTCCGAGAGGCGAACAAGCGCCTCAAGCTGCCTTGCAGTCACGGGTACGGGCGTATTCTTGCCTTCTCCGCTTTTCCTGAGGCCCGTATAGAAATCGATAAGGTGCTGCCTTGCATCTTCTTCCATTACAGGGTACACATTTTTCCGTGCATATGCAACATACTTCCGCATAATTTCTGCCTGGATTACAGGCTCGATTACTTCCAATTCCGCATCAACAAAATCTTCCGTGACCTTGGAGCCCGGAAGCTTCAGTCGCTGTTCGGAGAGTTCTCCCGCATAATGCGACTGCAGGATATGGTTTGCAATCCTGCTGTCCAGGGCATGGTTCGGGGTATCGAGCAAAACGAAGATAAGGTCGAAACGGGAAAGCAGTGCCGGAGGCATGCTGATCTGCTCTGCAAGTCCTTCATACCTATCAAAACGGCCATACTTGGGGTTTGCAGCTCCCAGGAGGGCACAGCGAGACTTCAGGGTTGCAATGATCCCGGCTTTGGCTACGCTTATTGTCTGCTGTTCCATTGCTTCGTGCAGGGCACTCTTGTCCTCGGTTTTCATCTTGTCCATTTCGTCAACTGCAGCAATCCCCATGTCAGCCATCACAAGGGCCCCGCCTTCTATAGTCCACCTGCCATCATTCATGTCGTCCTTAACGGCAGCCGCGGTCAAACCACTTGCAGATGCACTTCGCCCTGAAGCAAAGACCCCTCTTGGGGAAAGCTTAACCACATAACGCAGCAGCTGACTTTTTGCAATACCGGGGTCGCCTACAAGCATCATATGGATATCGCCTCTGATTCTCGCTCCGTCAGGAAGGTTTTTCACAACCCCTGAAAAGAGCTGGAGGGCAAGGGCTTCTTTAATATCTTCGTATCCGTAGATCGAGGGGGCAATGGACCCTATAATTTTTTCATAGATTGCCGGGTCGCGGGAAAGCTCAAGGATCTGTTCCTCGTCTTCGGGAGTTATTTCAAGTTCGTCAAAATCTTTGTCCAGGCGTTCGATGGAATTTGCTTCCAGCACCAGGTCGTAAAAGGTGGATTTTCCGTCTTTAAGGGCTCGCTGCCTTGACTTCAGGATCCCGTTAATGATGACGCGGTCTCCGGGAGTGATATTTCCTGTGAGATCGTCTTCGGTATCCACTTCCAGACTCTGCGGCTGCGACCCTCCTTTCAGGTTTTCCGGGGACTCCTGAATCTGGAGTTTCTGAGCATCTATAAAGGTGGAATCTTCGATTGAAACCTTAAAAGGCCCTTTTTTTCCGCAATTGTCTCCTTCACAGCCTGCATAGGGCTCTTCGAATTTGAAGCTGTTCTGCTCGACAAGGGTAAGGTGTCCGCACCTTAAGCATTGGAAAGCGGCTTCTGTAATCCTTGGCCTGACCTCCGTAGCTTTCCTGATCATGCCTTCGATTGCAACAAAGCGGGAGAGGTGTTTGCTTCTCAGTTCCCTTATAGGGATCCTGTTAGGGATTTTAATGACTCTTACATGCGCCTGCTCAAGGCTCTTTTCTACAGGCAGGTCAATTTCTTTCAGGGCGGCTTCGGCTGCAAATATGAGTTCTCCGGGGTGCTCAAGCAACTCTTTCGAAAGCTCCCTGTCAAACTTTTCCATATCGGTGAAATCCACCTCAAGGCTTCGCTGGTCAGGATATTCGTTTGCAAGCTGGAGGATTTCATTCCAGTAGTAGTCTTTAAAGAACTTTTTTAGCTTCTCGCCCCACTTGCTTTCTGTTTCGGTCATGGCGCTCTCAAAAATATTTGGGTTTTATGTAAAATTTTCATTTGTGATCCGGTTAAAAGTGACCCCAAAAAGAGTTAAAAAACGTACAATAGATTTTGATGTAAAACGGGTGTATTATCATATGAACTTTTCTGTGCTTTCCGAATCTTCGACTTTTTGCAGGTTTTCGGCTTCCGTTGCAAATCCCATTTTTCTCTCTGTTTTCCGGATTATCCCCCTCAGGGTCTGGACCTCTCTCGGAGTCAGCCCGGCCCTTCCTAATATCCTCCTCAGCATCAGGGAAGTCTTGTCTTTTTTATGTGCCGGGTAGTCTATTTCTTCAAGCAGTTCGTCCAGGTGCCCGTACAGGAGCTGCAGGTCAAAGCCTTCTGCAAGCGGGTTGTTTCCTCCCTCAAGTTCCGAAAGCTCGTACAGCACAATTGAAACCGCATGAGATAGGTTCATAATCGGGTAGATCTCGGAGGTCGGAACCGTGATGAGCATGTCAAAACTTTTAAGTTCGTCATTGTTAAAGCCGTTGTCTTCACGCCCGAAGAGGACTGCAATAGTGCCGCTGTATTCTTTGATTTTTTCTTTGAATTCCCTTGCCGGATAAAGGGGAAGACGGATATGTTCCCCTGTCTTCAGGCTTGAGGCTCCTGTTGTCCCAACGAGCAGGTCTGCCCCTCGAACGGCTTCTTCAAGGGTTGAGGTAATTCTTGCCCCTTCGAGAACGTCCCTTGCGTGGGAAGCCATTGCTCTTGCCTGTCCTTCAAGCTCACAGGGATTTACCAGAACCAGGTCCGAATATCCGAAGTTTTTCATTGCTCTTGCAACCGACCCCACATTTCCCTGATACATGGGTTCTACAAGCACTACGCGAATCTCAAGTGACAAAATTCTCAATCCTTAATACTTTTTTATTACTTAAAATCAGTTTTCAAGGGTGATTGCATCTTCCGTACAGACAGTAACACACATTCTGCAGCCCAGACAGTAGGAGGGGTCTTTCAAGACACAGACCTTTCTCCCGTCTTTTTCTTCTATGGAGTAAATCCTCGGCCCTTTCGGACAAGCAGCTTTGCATTTTCCACAGCCTGTGCATTTCTTTTCATCAATATAGATTTTCATACTGGCTATTTTCCATTTATTATATAGTTTATCACACTGGATTTTTCATTTATAATTCTCTTTTTATTTTTATTCTTTGCCAGTTGGAATCTTTTTAGTCTTTAAGTATTCACAGAACCCCTGTTTATATCTCCTGTTTATTTATCTTGCTCATATCTCCTTTTCATCTCTTTTGCCCATTTTTTTCTGCCCTTTTCTTCGATTAATTTCCCTGAATTCCGGTATCAGGCTTTTCAGGTTTATAAGGGGAAGGATAATATTCAAGGATTAACGTTTCCGGAATTTTCAGGGATAAAATGCTCCCGATGAGTTATATCCTCTCTAAATGGGAAGAAATCTTGGATTCAAAAGCCTTTCATGCGTTTAATTTATAAATAAGGCTATTTTAAGGATAAATGGTGATTAAATGGATCTTGAAAAGATTCTGAAAGATACCTTTAGAGGAGAGACCACCGAAGTTGGATGGTACCTGGCAATGTCCAAGGTTGCTGAACAGGAAGGGTTTGCAGATGTTGCAGTCTACCTCCGTCAGATTGCAATGGATGAAGCCTGGCATGCTACAGAAGTGGCTGAAATTCTGGGGCTTGTGAAAGGCACAACAATTGAAAACCTTGAAATGATGCTTGAAGGGGAAAGCAAAGCCGAGGTCGAAAAAGCCGAAGCTGCAGAACTTGCACGGAAAGAAGGCAATACCAGAGCCGCTCTTTTCTTCGAGAGGGCATCCCTTGACGAAGCAAGACACAAAGCAGGGCTCAGGGGTTTTCTGGAAAGGATAAAAAAGCAGCAGTAAAAACTATTAACGGATCTACTGATCCGTTCTTTCCCAGCAGAGTTGCGGCTCTGCAGTGCGCTGTCCTTTTCGCTACGCTTTGCTCCGCTCAAGAGGACTAAAAAAGGACTAAATTCTAGATATTTCTTACCCAGACAACCTTATTCGCTGTATTTTGTCATTTTTGTCCTGGTAGAGTTGCGGCTCTGCAGCCCGAATTGCGCCTCGGGAGTACGCGGTCCTCGCTTTGCTCAAGCAGACTACTTTATAGTAAAGTTGGGAGCTTCGCTCAAGCGGATGAACTTAAAAACGATAGTAAAATAAAGAGACGCAGGAGAGCGTTTTTCCCAAAAGACAAAAGAGAGCGGAGAGATGAACTAGAACGGAAATAAAAGCCGTCAAGTAAAAACGACTGGTGGCGCTTGTAAGAAATTAACTTAAGTGACCTGTGGAACCAATAAATCTTTTTTTGCTTTTTCTTCTTTTTTGCAGGGCCGCCAGACAAGCTGGCGGAGACGTTTTTATTTTTCGTGAATTTAAATGAGGTTTTCGAAGTCAACCGCAACCGATTAATCCGAAACCAGCCGCGCATTTGCTCCGGAAATTTAATTCACTCTCTTAAACAGGTCTTTGTGGCACATAGAATTTATATTGTTTCGAGCAATATATTATCTGGTCTGGTCCCCTTTTACGGGTCCAGAAGTTTAAAATCTCTTTAATCCGGAAGGGTGCCGGATTATCGAGGTTCTTTGGTTATGGAAGGGGTCTAATTTCCTGGGGCTAAAACAGGTTTACGGCTAAAACAGGTTTACATATCTGTTTTTGCACGGGGCAAAGCTATTGTTCGGGAACTTTACTGTTCATCAATCTTAGTTTTTGCTCTGATGTCTGGACATCGGGCTCAGGCTAAGCGATAATTAGATCCTGAAACAAATTTGGAACTATTTACTTGGAGTGTGTAAAAATATGACAAAAGAATATGTTAAAGGCGACCTTCCTGAGAAGGCTGCAATCCTGCAAAGAGATGGAGAAACCTATGCAATTGCTCCCCACATTCCCGGAGGGATCGTATATCCGGAGACCCTCAGAAAGATTGCAGACATTGCAGAAAAGTATGGAGCTGCGGCTCTGAAAGTTACCTCAGCCCAGAGAATTGCGATTGTAGGTCTCAAGGAAGAAAACCTGGATGCAGCCTGGGGTGAACTGGGCATGAGTCCGGGAGCTGCCATCGGGCTCTGTGTCCGGAGTATAAAAATCTGCCCAGGGACTACGTTTTGTAAGAGGGGAAAACAGGATTCAGTCGGACTTGGCCTGAAGCTTGACAAAAAATACCACGGAATGCAGCTTCCCTCCAAATTCAAAATGGCTGTTTCAGGTTGTCCGAATTCCTGTTCCGAAACGAGCATAAAGGACCTGGGTATCATGGGGACAGCAAAAGGCTATAACCTGACTGTTGGAGGAAGCGCAGGGCCGAGTCCGAGGCTTGGGGATCTGGTGGCAAAGGATCTTTCCGAGGAGCAGGTGCTGGATCTTGTTGAAAAGATAATTAATTTTTACAAAGGTTATGGGAAACCGAAAAGGCTTGGAAAAGTTATAGACGAGATCGGGATTGAGAAATTCAAAGAAGAGATCGGGCTGTAACGAGATCAGTTTGTAAAGAGCTCAGTCTGTGAAGAGCTCAGGCTGTAAGCAGTTCTCTATCCAACTTAGGAATGACGAAAATATAACTTATAAATTTCAGCTTGGGAATTGATCGATCGTTACACTTTCCCCGATAACCATTCTCGGCAACAAAATTCCTTGACATTATATTTGATTCATTCCTTAATAAGAGTTAAGCAGAAAGAATACTGGATTTTTCAGAGCAAAAGGGACTTTCAGGCATCTATGGGAATCTCATCTGGATGTTCCTTTTCTCATATTTTTTCGATTCTATTTGCTTCGGTTTTTCAATCTAGTTTTCAGTTTTTTTCGAGTCATTTTTTCTTTTTCAGCAATTTTCTTTCTCTCTGAAGTCCTTTTCCCATTTTCAGCAATTTTCTTTCTCTCTGAAGTCCTTTTTTCCCATTTTCAGCAGGAAGAATTTCAGAATGGGACTTTATAATCCATTTATTATAATTTTCCGTCTCTCTTCCGAATTTTCTTTTTCTCACCCTGTTGGACTTCTTAAATTTTTCCCCTGTTTTCGCGCCTCTTGCGAGCTTTTCGATGGATTGTATGATAAAGATAATGTTTAAATATAATAGATACAAAGACTAACAGACTATTCAAACCTTATACAGACAGTTGCTACGGTTCCTGTTCTGTCTTTACTGTTATTGATATTCTATGACATTAGCGATACTTCTTTAGCAGTATCAGTTCTCAGTTTTTACCCATATATAGGAGGAATAAATTATTAGCAGTGAGATGGCATACTTCTCTGGGCTCACGGATGCACTCCGACTGACGTTTGTCCAGATAATGATACTTAGCACAATAGCCATTGTGGTTTTCTTATACGGTATGATCCTTAACTTCCAGAAATGGGGAGCAGGGGTGACAGGCTATGCCCTTGAACCTCAGGCAGGAAGTAAGGGAAGCGCGATCAGGTTTTTAAAGACCTGGTGGGGACAGGTAGTAGAGGAATCCCACCACGGACACGGAAAGCCTATCCTGGAGGTTCTGATCCTCGACATTTTGTTCCAGAGAAGAATCCTTAAGAGAAGCCCTCTTCGCTGGTTCATGCACTTCACGATTTTTGCAGGCTGGATGACTCTGTTTGCCCTTTCCGGGCTTATGTTTGCAGTCGAAATGACTGAAAAGTTCGGAATCGAACTCCCGTTTACCCCCGCTGAATTTAGGGAGTTCCTTTCCATCCCGAACTATATCTTTGGATACATCCTGCTTATCGGAGTCCTCATTGCATTAGTCAGGAGAATCGTTGTCTCGGATGTAAGGGAAGCTTCCATCATGTATGACTGGATCCTTATCGGAGGAGTCTTTTTGGTCACTATTTCCGGTTTTGTCGCCGATGGTATCAGGACCGGAATTATCTGGGGCTTTGGACTTGATCCTACCACAGCACCACCGGCAGCTCTCTTCCACTCTGTGATTTCCCTGTTCTTCTGTATCGCATACATCCCGTACAGCAAGTACATACACGTAATCGCCACCCCGCTTGCAATCCTTGCAAACAAGGGAGGAGAATAAAATGGCAAAAAAAACTCCATCAATTGACACCAAAAACCTTACAGCAGTCCAGCTCATGGAGCTAGACTCATGCACCCGCTGCGGTGAATGTGTAAAATGGTGTCCAACTTATGCAGCTTCCGGTCAGAAGCCCGGGTTAGCACCCAGGGACAAAATTCTACGCTGGAGGCAGTACATGAACAAATCCTACGGGCTTAAAGCAAAACTTTTCGGCCCTACGGAAATCCCCCAGTCCGAACTTGAAGAATTCAAAGACGATGTTCACGGCTGTACCACCTGTGGTATCTGTGCAACTGTCTGTGAATCCGGTATCAACACCGTTGAACTCTGGGAATCCCTGAGGACAAACCTTGTTAAGAAAGGAATCGGTCCCTTTGGAAAGCAGGGAATGTTCCCAAAACTTATAGGACAATACCACAACCCCTACCTGCTTGACCAGAAAGACAGGCTTGCCTGGGTGCCTCCGGACGTAAAGATTGCCGACAAGGCAAACATCGTCTACTTCACAGGCTGTACTGCAGGGTACAAGCAGCTTGCTCTGGCCTTTGCAACTTCCCGTGTGCTTAATAAGCTGGGCATCGAGTTTACCATGCTCGGGGAAGATGAATGGTGCTGTGGTTCTGCCCTTATCAGGACAGGCCAGGTCCATGTCAATGACGTAGCAAAGGAGCTTGCAAAGCACAATGTGGAAGCCATTAAGGCAAAGGGAGCCACAAAGGTTCTCTACGCATGTGCGGGCTGCTTCCGTGCCTCCAAAGTCGACTGGCCAAGGCTCTTAGGAGAAGAACTGCCCTTTGAAGTAGTCCACATTACCGAGTTCCTTGAAGACCTGATCAAAAAAGACAAAATCAAATGGGAAAAATCTCTGGATAAAACAGTCACCTATCACGACCCATGCCACCTGGGCCGCCATGTTGGGGTCTTTGAGCCTCCGAGATATGTGCTTTCTCATATTCCCGGTGTCAAGTTTGTCGAGATGGACAGGGTTAAGGAATTCCAGCGCTGCTGTGGAGCAGGTGGCGGTGTAAAGGCAGGTATCCCCGATCTTGCCCTTTCAGTTGCAGAGTCTCGTGTTAAGGACGCCCTCGATACTAACGCCGATGTCCTCTCAAGCGCATGTCCCTTCTGTAAGAGGAACCTTATGGATGGTCGTGACTCTCTCAAAGCCGATATTGAAGTTGAAGACGTTATCGTACTGGTCGCCCAGGCGCTCGGGCTCAGCGTAGAGTAACCCAAAAAAGAGTGAAAGCTGTTTTCCAGCTTTCTTCATTTCTCTTTTTTTCTATCCCGTATTTTACTGTCTTATAGTAAGGCTTAAATACCGATACTTTCTTCCCCTTTCATATGCAGATCCCCTACGAATTTCTAGGAAAAATCTTCGTCCTTATGCTGTTCCTGGCCCTTTTGGGCACCGGGCTCGCCCTTTTGATAGGGGCTTATTCGTTTAAAAAGCACAGAATCATTTTTCCGGACTTCGTATTATTCACATTGTATCTTTTCTATTCTCCTGCAAAATGGATCTGCAGAGTTTTCCGGATAAGGGGCACCCTTGTTGATGATATTCTGATTGATGTCCGGAATGCTGTTATGTATGATGATTTCCTTAATATAAAAGGGAGAAGAATGTTGCTTCTCCCGCAGTGTCTGCGCCATCCCAGTTGTAAGGCAAGGTGCGACCCTGTTTATGGTTATGAGTGCAAGCGGTGTGGGCTTTGCGATATCGCAAAACTCTGTGACGCTGCTGACAGGTGCAATTTTAAAGTTTTCGTAGTTCCGGGGGGGAGTTTTGTTAAGAAGATTTTCAAAGAATACAGGCCTGAAGCCTGTTTGGGGGTTGCCTGTTATAATGAGCTTTCGGAGAACATGCAGGCTGTTTCATTTGTCCCTGTTCAGGGGGTTCTTCTCCTCAAGGATGGTTGCTTCAATACGGAAGCAAATGTTGAGGAAATAATCCAAAAAATGGAGATGTGCAATGTATAACATTATCGGGCAGGCTCTTTTTATCTCAATGCTGGCATCCTTCATCCTTTCAGGTATGGCGCTGCTTGTCAGCCGGTGGAGCCTTACACGCAGCGTCTATCTTGCAGGTTTTTTTGCGGATGTTCTTGACTTCTTTTATCTGCCTCTGAGACAGATTTTTCTCAAGTTTTCGGATACTCGCGTTCTGGACAAGTGGATGGCGTCTCTAAAAAACCGGGCTCATAAGTCTGCTTTTGCGAAAACAAAGAAAAGGATTGTCCTTGCCCCTCATTGTATGCGCAGCCTCGACTGTCCTGCCCATTCCACACAGACCGGAATCCAGTGCAAGTCCTGCGGAAAATGCGTCTTTACCCAGTTAAAAAAGGATGCTGAGAAATACGGGTATAAGGTGTTTATCCTCACAGGCTCCTCATATGTGAAAAATATCCTTAAAATGGAGGCTTCAGATGGTGTCCTTCTTATTGCCTGTGATTATGAAATCAACAAAGTCATGCGGGCTCTCAAAGGAAAAAAAGTGACAACTTATGGAATTCCCATGGAAAACGATGGTTGTTTCGGGACAGTGGTGGATTACCAGAAAGTGCTTGAGGTTTTTGAAGATTTTAAAAGTTTTCCCTCACTTTGAAATACATATCAATGTTTTCTGTCGATTTGTCTCATCTTTTTACTCTTTTCCCACTTCTTCTCTTTTTCTTAACCCAATCGTAATTTTAAATTAAGATTGACACTTTAAATTAGCTCTTGATTGAATATAAGTGAAGTTCAGATTATTTCATGACATTTTTGAAGGTACTACTTTCATGTATGACGTAATCATCATAGGTGGCGGCCCTTCCGGAGCCTCGGCCGGAAGAAGGGCAGGAAAACTTGGCCTCAATACACTGCTGCTTGAAAAGGAAGAATTCCCCAGGTACAAACCCTGTGGAGGAGGGCTTTCGAAACATGCGATTTCTTACCTTGACTTCGAGCTGCCTCAGGATATTATCGAGTGGGAGGTAACAGGGGCAAGAGTCTCTTTTAGAGAGCATATAATTGAAGTTCACAAAGACCACTGCCTTTCCGTGATGGTCTCAAGAGATGTATTTGACAATCTCCTGCTTGAAAAAGCAAAGGAGAGCGGGGCTGAAGTCCACACCGGAGAAAGGGTTTCCCAATGTATGGAAACTCCTGAGTGTGTGGAGGTCACAACAGAAAAAGGGACCTATCAGGCAAGGTTTGCCATAATTGCTGAGGGGGCAAACGGGCTGCTCAAGACCTCTGTAAGACCTGTTGATAGCGATGAAGATTGCGGAGTCTGTGTGGTTACCGAAGTCCCTGCAGGCGAAGAAGAAATGGAGAAAAGAATTGGCAAGACCGTTTATATGCGCTTCGGAGTGGCAGGCGGCGGATACGGCTGGTTTTTCCCTCACAGAACTTATTATTCGGTTGGAATCGGCGGTCTCATTAAGGATCTCCCACACCCTAGGGAGACCATGCTCGAGTTTCTGAGATGTAACGGTTTTACCGGCGATTACAAATTAAAAGGGCACAAAATCCCTCTGGGTGGGGTTAAAAGAAGGGTCACGGGTTCAAGGATCCTTCTGAGCGGGGACGCTGCAGGATTTGTAGACGCTTTTTTAGGTGAAGGGCTTGCCTATGCCATAAGTTCGGGACAGTTTGCTGCTGAAGTGATTGCCGGAATTTGCCAGTGTAATGGAAAAATAAAAGATCTAAAAAAGTATGAGTACCTCTGTCAGGCTGAGTTCGGACCCCATCTTAAGTATTCCCTTATGTTTTCAAGGATTATGCATCGTTTCCCTGATAAGACGTTTAAGATCTTCACATCAAATGAAAAAATGATTGATAAATACCTTGATGTTGTGGATTCCAAGATTAATTATAAGGATTACCTCCGCTGGTCCCTCTTGAACTTTAAACTCAGGTAATCAAAAAGATATTTTAAAACAAGCAAGGCATGTCTAAAAAAATCGGTATCTTTCTAAAATAAGCCGGGATCTTCAAAGGCCCTCCGGGGTTTTAGCCGGTCTTCTTTGATTCTCTTTTTTCCTCTACCTTTTTATTGTTCGAGCATCAATTTACTTTTGGGGTAAATCATTCATTTGAGGCTGTCTGTTCACGGCAAGCCTCTTATCCATAAATAGGGGTCCTTAGAATGTATGATCTGATTATAGTAGGGGGAGGACCTTCTGGAGCTTCTGCTGGAAGGGTAGCTGGAAGTGCTGGAATCTCAACCCTTCTGCTCGAGAAAGAAAATTTTCCCAGGTATAAGCCCTGCGGAGGGGCTCTATCTCCGTATGCTCTTTCCTGCCTTGATTTCGAACTTCCTGAGTCCGTAGTTGAGAGGGATATTTCAAAGGTAAGGGTTCATTTCAGGGAGCTCTGTCTTGAAAGGCAAAGAGATTACAGGTTAGCTCTACTGGTCTCCAGAAAGGCCTTTGACAATCTTCTACTTGATAAAGCCCGGGAGACGGGAATTGAGGTTCACTGCGGAGAAAAGGTCCTGGACTGTGAAGAAGGGGAAGAATGGGTTGAAGTCAGGACTTCGCGGAACAGTTACCTTGCAAAGTTTGTCCTCATTGCGGAAGGTTCCGAAGGTATACTTAAATATAAAGTAAGACCGCAGAGAGCTCGAAGAACAGAATATGACCTTGCTCTTGTTTCGGAAATCCCTGAAGAGGACGAGGTGATAAGAAATCGTTTTCCCGGTATGGTAGACATTCATTTCGGGGTTGCACCCGGAGGGTATGGCTGGGTTTTCCCTCATGCAGGGTACTATTCCGTGGGAGTTGTGGGAACAGCCGAACATCTGAAACATCCGAAAAAGGTAATGCAGGATTTTTTACAGGCAAATGACTTTTCCGGGGAATTTCAGGTCTGTTCCCATATTATTCCCGTGGGAGGAATAAAACGAAAAACCGTGAGTTCAAGAATTCTTCTGAGCGGAGATGCCGCAGGTTTCGTGGACGCCTTCATAGGGGAAGGTATTGCATACGCCATTCGGTCAGGGCAGCTTGCAGCCGAGATAGTAGCGGATCTTGTGCTTTATAACCGGAAATTGAGCGACCTTAAAGAATACGAATCCAGATGCGGACAGGAATTCGGGAATTTTCTTGTAAGTTCCCTTAAGCTGGAAAAGGTCATGCACCGTTTCCCTGAGACATCTTTCAAACTCGCTCTCAGCAGGGAGGAAATTCTGGACAAATATCTGGATGAAGTTGTAATAAATAGAAGTCATAAAGACTACGTCCGGTGGTTGTTGCTCAATTTCAGTCTGGCTGAACCTGCTTCCAGAATTATGTCCATGGCAGGGAAAAATCAGTAAGATAATGGAGTTTGTATGCGAGTGAGGCACGTAAGCTCCCTTCTGTTCATGCAAATATTCCTGCCACCCATCAGTGGGAGGAACGGTCCCTGGGGACTCTTGCATCGACGGCATTCGGCTAAGCGTTACCAAAAACAACCGGGATGAGTCCAGACTGCTCGTGCTTTCCCGATTTCCAACTTGCACCCACGAGGATTCGCCGTTTCATCCACTCTCCCTGTGACCTCAGCTTATGACATCATCGCATTTCCAGGGGATGGTTATCGTTTCTGTGCCAGAGCCCGGGCTCTCGCCCGACATCCTTTACAGATGTTCGTGTGTCCGGAACGGTGGGGAGACTTTCCTCAGACCAGTAGGTCCGGCAACCGTCCAGCCTCTCTCGCATTTTGCTGATTAACTGGCTCTATATATTTTTTGGTGGTATATATATTTATGGGACAACATCTCTGCAAAAGGAGCCTCACCGGCGAGGGCTTCCAGGCAGACGAATGAAACATTGTTTTCAATTGCTTTCAATGGCTTCTAACTTATTTTATGCCTTATTTTTTCAGTAGTTTTTCAATAGTTTTTCAGTAATTTTCATGGGTCTTTGGACTGATTTTTTTCTGGTCGGCGATATCACTCTTTCTCGGCTCGGGATAAACAGGCTCATTCCTTCCGTGTACTCTTTATAACTTTTACGTGCCGGGGATATGCCTAAATATTAATATATATGTATTGTAATCAAGAAAATAAAGTGAATTTTCCATTCCCATAAATTCTTTGAAAGAAGATTGAAAGAAGATTCTCTTAAGCTACAAAAGATTCGTTAGTTTAATATGTGACTATAACTATCATTTTTGTGTTCAGTTTCCAGGCTTATTTTTAGAGGTAAAACATGAATGATTGTCTATTTGATTTGCATATTGGATATGTCCGTTTTAGAAACCCCATAGCACTGGCGCCAATGGCAGGAATTGTCGACGGTGCTTTTGCCAACCAGTATGCAGGTGATGCCGGGCTGGTAGTGCTCGGAGCCTTCAACCTTGATGAAGGATCTATTGAAGTTGCATCAAAGCTCGTAGCCAGAGGTAGAAAAGAGTTCATCTCCGATGAACCTATGGAGCTTATAAAAAAGGAAATCCGGGCCGTAAACTCGGGCAGTGTTGTTGCGGTAAACGTCAGAAGCACCACCCTTGAGCCCTTAATTGAAGCTGCAAAAATAGTGAAAGAAGAAGGAGCAATTCTTGAATTAAACGCCCACTGCAAGCAGCCTGAAATGCTTGAGGCAGGCATAGGAGAAGCCCTTCTGCGGGACCTTCCGAGGCTTTCTGCCTGGATAAAGGCAATAAAGGAAACCGGAGTCGTGCTTTCCGTAAAGGTAAGGGCAAATGTAATAAATGATATCGAACTTGCCAGGCTTATTGATAAAGCCGGGGCTGATATTATCCATGTGGATGCCATGCTCGAAGGTTTCGGAGCCGACCTTGATGCGATTGTAAATTATAGGGATGCCACGAGGCTTTTCCTTATAGGCAACAACTCGGTTACCGATTTCGCCACGGCAAAGGATATGTTTTCCCGGGGAGCCGACATGGTCTCGGTTGCGAGAGGAGCTATGGAAAACCCAGAGCTGATTTCACAACTGGTAGAAAGTGTTACTTCATATCAGAAATCGATAGGCTGGTACAATGCTCCCAAGCACGTTTGCAGTGAAGGGGACTTCAGGGCGCTGGCTTTCTGCTGCCTTCCGGTAAAACCCTGCCCTGTGCACGAGAAATTCAAAAAGCTGGGATATACTGCAGAAGAATTTGCCCGGACAAAGATGGAATTTGCCAGGGGCACAATGCTGGAGTACGGAGAAGATACCTGTTTTGGTAGCCTTGTCTGGTGCTGTAAAATTACAAAACCCTGCTGGATCAGGGATGGTGTCCTGAACACACTTGACCTCTCCGATGCAGAGTACATGAAGCTTAAGGAGCAGCTGGCAAAATACATCCTTGACCATGCCAGGATTCCGGTAAATGAATCACGTTGACACTGCTTTTTCCTCACATATCCCTGAATGGGCCGAAGGGGCCCCGAGCCTGATTGCACGCTGTGCCCAGCTTGCCATGCTGCTCGAGGTCTCAGCTTCCCCAAAACCGGGAAATGTTGATAGGGAACACAATTACCCGGATACCTGTTTTGAGCATTTTGTAGCTTCCTCGGTTGCTGTCTATCCTGTTCTGGAACTTGCTGCAAGGAGTAGAGACGGGATAGGTCTACTTCTCAGGAGAGCGGTTTACGAAAGCTCTGTCTGGCAGAAGGGAGGAAATACCCATTTCGGAGCTTTCTTGCTCCTGATTCCTCTGGCAATGGCTGCAGGCGAAATCTCCCGGGAAACTCCTTCCCCCGGGAAAGCCGGTTTCCGGCTTGAGGTCGAAGAGTTTGAATTCCTTGCTGCTCGAGCCCACGCCTTTGTCCGCGCAACGAGCTGCGAAGACGCAGTTGAGTTCTACCGGGCTTTCGGGCACGCAGGAGTCAGGGTAAACAGTGTGGGCGAGTTCGATCTTGAAGATCCCGAAGCAACTGCCGATCTCAGGGAACAGAACATTACCCTTTACGACCTTATGGAAATTTCCAGAGGATATGATCTGATCGCAAACGAGTGGACATCAGGTTTCGGGCTTTGCCTGGAGGGCGCAGAAAGCATCCTTGAGTTCATGCAGGCAAGAAACTGTGAAGCCGAAGCTTTAACGGGGGGCTCGGTTTCCACCTGTTCCGGCACAGGAATCAACGAGGCTGTGGTGTATACTTTCCTGAAAATGCTCTCCAGGCACAGGGACACCTTCATCCAGACCAAATTTGACCCCGCAACTGCAGATTATGTCTCTGCCAGAGCAGGCGAACTTCTTTCGGGCTGGGAAGCTTCCGGGAAGACGTCAAGGGATTTTGCCTTCATCTTGCCTGCAGTACAGGAATTTGACTCCGAGCTTCTGGAAAAAAGGATCAATCCGGGTTCTACGGCAGATATCATTATTGCAGGACTTTTTATTGCTCTTCTCGGAGGCTTGCGCTTTTGACGAATTTCTCTTCTGATTGCAGGGGATTTGAAAAGTCATATCATGCTATCGACCTTTCTTCTTTCGGGATCCGGGAAGGAATCTCGGAAGTAATAGTAAGCACGGGTTTTGAAAACCCGAATGCTGCGCCCATAGGTGTCATCACAAAGGGAGGAAAGCCTTTTGTCCGGCTTTTCAAAGGCAGCCACACCTGGACAAATGTGGCTAAAGAGAGGTATCTTGCTTCAAACGTTGTTTATGACCCCCTGCTCTTTGTACGCTCGACCTTCTTCGATCTTGAGCTCTCCGAATTTGAATATGTGCCTGCAGGCGGGCTTAAGTTCCCAATTCTCAAAGAAGCCGTTGCCTGGGTTGTTTTCGAATGCGTTAATGTAAAGAACACGGACCAGGCTCTTATTGCCGAGCTTGTGCCTGTGGAGGCAGGTTTTAACGAAGAGCACAGAAAAGACCTTCCAGTACCCAACAGGGGATTCAATGCCGTGCTTGAGGCTACGGTCCATGCAACCCGCTATCAGCTCACAGGAGAAGAAAAATACCTTGAATGGATCCGGCACTATGAAACCCTTGCTTCCAAATGCGGGAGCGATGAGGAAAAGAAGGCGATGAAACTGCTTTATGAAGTACTGGGGATTTGATTTTCTTTCTAATTTAGACCAGCTATGATTTTTTAGTTTCAATTTTCTATTACAATTCTCAGTTACTTTGTTTTAAGTTACCTTTCCCTGTCCCAGGTTACCTTTTTTAGAAAATTATATTATCTCCCTCCTGCATGAGTTCTTTTCATGAGTTTTAAGAGCATTGCATGGGGTATTACTGGAGCAGGGCATTTCCTGGACCGCAGTTACCAGGTCTTTAAAGAACTTAAACAAAGAGACCCCGAACTTTCCGTAAACACGTATATTTCCAGGGCAGCCGAAGAAGTGCTCAGGATGTACGGGCTTGAGCAGAAACTTGTGAAAATCTCAGGAGGGGACTACCTTGAAGAGATCTTCCGGGAAAGCGAGCAGGGTTCAAGTTCCCCCAAGGTCGGGCGCTTTCTGCTTGACAGGTACGATGCTCTCTTCGTTACACCAGCAACCTCAAACACAGTCTCGAAAATCGCCTACGGAATTGCCGATTCCCTTGTAACCAATGCCGTTGCCCAGGCTGTTAAGGGAAAGGTTCCTGTTTATGTTGTGCCCGTGGACATCGAAGGCTCGATCATATCGGAAATGCCCTATAACATTGACCGGAAACAGTGCAGGCACTGCGAAACCTGCCCCCCGCGGGAAAACTGCCCTCACGGGGCAATCACTGAGAAAAACGGTGTCACAGACCAGATAGAACTTCTGAAGTGCAAAGGCTGCGGGATCTGCAAGGAACTGTGCCCTTATAACGCCATCAAGGGCGGGCCTGTTGAAGTCCTTGTCAGGGACGTGGACATGCGCAATGTTGAGATTGTAAAAGGGCTGCAGGGAATCACCGTACTTGAAAGCCCGGAAGCCATTCTGGAATTATTTTAAATCCAGGATTTCAGCCCATTTTCTTCTCTCTTTTTCCTTTTCTTCTTTTTTCCTGCAACCACCTGTGAAACCTTTTGTTTTTCTCTTGCTGTTAACCAATTATCTTTAGGTGCCCTTTTTCAAGCTCTCCGTAGCTGTCGGACATAAAACGAATCACAGCTTCATCATGGGAGATAAGGAGGTAACCTATCTTTCTTTCAGCCTGCACTTTTTTAAGCATGTGGAGGATCTGGGCCTGTACTGAAACATCCAGGGCAGAAGTCGGTTCGTCAAGGATGATGTATTCCGGGTCGAGCAGGAGAAGCCTGCCGAGGGCAAGACGCTGGAGCTGCCCTCCCGAGAGCTGGGATGGGTAGCGGGAAAGCACTTCTTCCGGGAGACCTGTGATTATAAGCAGCTCTTCTATCTTTGGGGCATATTTGACTTTAGGGACTCTGAGGAGAGCAAGGACTTCAGAAACCGAGTGTCCCATCTTTTTCCCGGGATTGAAAGCGTCCGTTGGGTCCTGAAACATTATCTGGACTTTGCTGCGGAAGGCTGTATACTCTGTTTTTTTCATCCCGGTAAGAGGAGAGCCTTTATAATATATGGTGCCTTTCGTGGGCTTTTCAAGCCCGGCAACGACTCTTCCCAATGTGCTTTTTCCTTCTCCCGACGGACCCATAAGTCCGAATGTTTTGCCCGGGCTTATTTCGAGGGAAATCTCCCGGAAAATACACTTTCCCGGACCCAGCAGGCCAGCTCCGTAAATTTTTGAGATACTGGCTGCTCTCAGGGACATAGAAAACACCTCACAGCCCTCCTGCCTATCTCTTTAAGTCCCGGATGGCTCTCTTTGCATCGTTTTTCCCTGAAAGGGCACCTCGGGTGAAATTTGCAGCCTGAAGGAGGGGAGCTGAGAGGCGGGGAAAAGCCCGGTATGGGAACGAAGCCTTTTTCGGGCAGGCTGTTCAGGAGCCCCCGGGTGTAGGGGTGCATGGGGCTTTCAAAAAGGCTTGAGGGGTCGGAAATCTCCACAATTTCGCCTGCATACATTACGGCGATCCGGTCGGCAAGCCTCCGCACAAAGCCAAGGTCATGGCTTATGAGGAGCAGGGCAGTTTTCTTTTCCCTTTTCAATTTCGTAAGTTCGGTCTCCAGCTCAGTTACGCATTTCCTATCAAGCCCTTTGCTGGGCTCATCTGCTATCAGGAGGGCAGGATTAAGTATGATTGAAGCTGCAATCAAAAAACGCTGGTTCATCCCTCCCGAGCACCATGACGGGTAATAGCGAATGCACTCTGAGACGTTTGAAAAACCCATATTTTTCAGGGCTTTCGCGGCCTTCAAAAACGCTTCCTTTTTCTTTTCTTTCCGGTGTACCCTCAGGGGTTCTGCGAGCTGGTGCCCTATGGAATATACAGGGTTAAGAGCCAGGGAGGGGTTCTGGAAAATAATGGCAATTTCTTCCTCTCTTATCTTTGCCATCTCTTTTTCACTCAGTTCAAGGAGGGATTTTCCCCCGAATTCTACAGTTCCTTTTACTCTGGATTCAGGGGGCAGGAGGCGCATAATTGCGTGTGCGACCACGGATTTTCCGCAGCCTGTTTCTCCCACAAGAGCCAGGGTTTCGCTTTCTTCAATCGAAAAGGAGACTCCTGAAAGAGCTGTTACGGTTTTTATTCCCTGGAAAGAGACCTCAAGATCCCTAACTTCAAGCAATGTTTTCACGGTGTGCGGCTTCATGCCACATCCGCTCCTTCTCCCGAGTATTTCTCTTCCTCTGTCTCAAGCCCGAATCCTATCAGTGCGATAGCCATCACGCAGAGGGTGATGCAGATCCCGGGAGGCAAATACCACCACCACATGTCCCTGATAAAACCTCCCCGGAAAAAGGCAAAAGAAAGCATGTTTCCCCAGCTTTTCATACTTATGTCGCTGAGTCCCAGAAAAGAGAGGGAGGCTTCGGAAATCATTGCCGAAGCTGTAGCTAGCATGAACTTTGGCAGCAGGACGTGGACGATGTTTGGGAGAATATCCGATATCATGATATGGCTGGAGGAAAAACCCATACATTGAGCACTCTTGACGTAGCCTGCCTCTCTTAGCTGCAGGGTTTTCGAGCGTGTGACCCTTGCAGTTGACTCCCAGGAAAGGAATCCCAGGACAGGGATCAGTACCCAGATGCTCGGCCTCAGGAACGCGCCCAGGACTATGATAAGAGGTATCTTCGGGATAATAAGGACAACATCGGTAAAACCCATCAGCAGCTCATCCAGAGCTCCCCTGAAGTAGCCTGCACAGAGGCCCAGGGTGGTCCCTATCAGGGTTGAGATCAGGGCTGCAGCAAAGCCCACGGTCATTGAGATCCTGGCTCCGTATACAAGTTCGGAGAGGATATCGTTTCCTATGTCGTTTGTCCCGAGGAAGTGCTCTCCTGAAGGCTCTTCGTAGGGTATGAATCGCTCATCCGGAGCATAGGGGGCAAGAAGGGAAGGAAACAGCGCCATAAACAGGAAAAATGCAAGGAGAAAAATGCCTCCCCTATTGAATTTCCCGAGAACCCCTTCCCGTTTTTGGATACTCCGGAATGCTCTTTCTCCTGAAAGGCTTAAACCGGAAGTTTCAGGACTTATTAGCTGTTTTTCGGAATGCCCGTCAGCGCGGGTTTCTTTGATGGAAGTCCCTTCGATATGGGCAGCTTCAGGGTTCATACGGGCCTCCTGACTCTGGGGTCAATTAAGGCATAGAGCAGGTCGGCAAGCATATTTGCAAACAGGGCCGTAAGGGCAATTACCAGAAAAGCCCCCTGGAGCAGAGGATAATCTTTTCCCATTATTGCGTCGTAGATGAGGGTTCCCATGCCGTTTAAAGAGAAGATAATTTCTGTGAAGAGTGCCCCGCTGAAGAGAAACCCGAAATCCAGGGCAAGGAGGGTAATGACAGGGAGTGAAGCGTTTTTTATGACGTGCCTGAAAAGTATGCCGGTATTGTGCAGGCCCTTTGCTCTGGCATACAGGGCATAGAGCTGCTTTTTTTCCTGGATCACGCTTCCGCGCATGACCAGAAAATTCCTGGACGCTGAAAATACTGACATTACGCAGACAGGCAAAAAGAGATGATGCATTACACTTCCGATTTCCGGCGCATCATAGAATCCCTTCGAAGGAAAGAGCCCCAGCTTGAAAGAAAAGAGATAGAGAGAAAGAAGGGCAAGAAAATAAGGCGGTGTACAGGAGAACATGACAAAAGCAAAACCGGTAAAACGGCTCATCTTTCTTTCCGGTTTCCAGCCTGTAAGAGCCCCCAGCAGACTTCCCAGGAGGGCTCCTATCAGCACTGATACCCCCACAAACAGCAGGGTCCAGCCCATCCTGTCCAGGAGGATCTCTGCAACAGGAGCATGGAGGTGGTAGGAGTATCCCAGGTCAAGGTGCAGGAGGTCCAAAAGGAAAGACGTGAACTGCTCATGGAGAGGTCTGTTCAGTCCCAGTTCTGTCCTGAGCTCTTCCATCACGTCTTCAGACACATAAACATCTTCTCCTATGAGGTTTTTTACCGGATCTCCGGGCATTAGCCTCGGGAGGGTAAAATTGATGATGGTTATGAGCATGAATGAAGCTGAATATCGGATTACTTTTCTTGTTATTCCTTGCATTGTCATTATTTTCCCATTTTTCTGCTTCTTCTGTTCCTTTATTCCTCCTTTTCCTGGTTCTTCTGTTCCTTTATTCCTCCTTTTCCTGATTCTTTTCTTCTTTCATTCCTCTTTTTCCTGACTCCTCAAGTCCTTTATGCTCTTTTTCTGCTTTTTCTTTTCCTTGCGCCCTTTTTCTGGCTCCTCTATTTCTTTATGCCTCTGTTTTTCTTACATTTACAAAGTTATCCAGGTTGTAAATCCCGTAAAGAGGGTCAGTATACCAGCCCTCAAAATGCCTGTTATAGGGGGTAAGCACGGTGTTCCAGTAGAGCGGAATTGCAGGCAGGTTCTCTGCATAATAATCCTGAAGTTCGTATGCATAATCCTGAAGTTCTGAGGAGTCTGTAGTTGCAAGGATATTGTCGCAGAGCTGCAGGAACTCGGGGTCGTCCAGGTTATGCATTACTCCCTGGCCCGACCTCCTTGAATCGAAATAGCCGCTTCCCCAGCTTGCGTGCATGAGCATACCCCAGGGAGTGGAACGAGTAACGGTCAGGTCGTATTCATAATTGTCTTTCAGGGTCATCCAGGTATCCGAATCCGCAGTCCTCAGGTCGGCGCCAAGGCTTACATTTTCAAAATATTCTTTAAGGAGCTCCCCGGTGCGGGCGTAATCCGGCCGGATAAGGATTTCAATCTCGATGTTTTCTCCGTCTTTCCCTTCCAGGATTCCGTCCCCGTTGCTGTCCGAATATCCTGCTTCTTCCAGAAGCTCTCTGGCTTTTTCCGGGTCATATTCAAGTTTTTCGGTTTCCTTGAAATTTTCCATTGCAGGGGGCACAAAGCCACGGTTCGGGACTTCCCCGTATCCCAGGGTTTCAAGCCTGACGATTTCTTCATAATTTATGGCGTATGCAAGAGCTTCCCTGAATTTCAGGTCCGAAAAAGGAGCTTTTTCCAGATTCGGGGCAAGGAAGATCAGTCCGATATCTGTCTTTTCCAGAAACTCAAAATCTCCGGTTTCTTCAAGCTGCTCAATTCCGGAATAAGGGTATGACCCTGCGTATTTGTAGTAAGTGTCGGCCTCCCCGTTTTTGAGGGCAAGGGTGGCAACGTCCACGTTTGAGTAATAATGGACTTCCACGGTTTCAGCCTCCGGGACTTTTCCCTTCCAGTAAGGGTTTTTCTCAAAAACGAGTTTTCCGGCATTGAGGTCTATCAGCTTGAGATAGTAAGGTCCGCAGCCCACATATGGGCCGCTGTTTGTGTATTCCATCGGGTTTTCTACCGTTTCCCACACATGGGCAGGAAGAATATTGTAGGTTGCAAACTCCAGGTTAATACGGGTGTAAGGCTTGTTGAATTTGAAGGTCACGGAATTGTTTGCTTCCGATACGGCCGAACTTTCCAGGGTATCATTGATCCAGCTGGCCCATGGGGTCTCTTTCCCGTAGTAGCGGATCGAAAACTCAATGTCTTCCGGGGTTACCGGTTCTCCGTCACTCCAGTATAGGTCATCTCTCAGGTAAAAGGTCCAGCACGTGTTATTTTCCGAGACTTCGTAGCTTTCGGCAAGCTGGCCTGCAAGGTGTCCCTCGGAGTCCATTTTCATGAGTGGAGGGTTTGAGAGATGGGTAAAAACCCCCAGGTTTGAGTCCCCTATAAATGATGCGGATTTTATTACGTTTGGAGTTGCGATTTTCAGGACCGCTCCTTCGGAAGCTGCTGACTGTTGCATTTCCGCGGCTTTTGCTTCGGAGACCTCTTCAGGGTCCTGCAATTCTTCTTCTCCTCCAAACAGGGCTTTTATATATGTAATAAACCGGTCAAAAATTCCTCCTTCCGAAGACGTAAGGTTTTCTCCGGAAACTTCAGAGTCCGCCGCTCCTGCCGGATACATGTTCACACAAAAAATAAAAATGAGTATGGCAAGTGTTAGTCCCTGTTTCAATCCTCTGTTTAGTCCTGATCTGTTTAACCCTGCTTCCTTGAAATGTTTCCCCAGTTTCATCCTGCTGCCTCTTCCTGTTTTACTTTCTTTCTCCTGAGTTGCAGAAATAGCACAAAGGTTCCGGTTCTTTTGAAAAATTCATTGGTGTCCAGTCCCCACGTACCTATAGAGGTGTGGGTAATACCTTGCGTAGATTCTGAGTAATTCTTACATTCCGGATACTTACATGAATTCTGAGTAAGAATGACGATGGTAACCTTTATGTGCTATTTTTTTCAATTTTATCTGTATCTTTAATAACAATGAGTTCGAAGATATTTAAAAATCATACTAAATTACTGTTTTTTATGTAAAAGACTCTAAACAATTTGTAATATAAATCTTTTGATTTTTAATGTTCATTTAAAAAACAGATCCAGATGCAGTATCTTTTTTTACTGAGGGTTCCAATCTACTCGGAAATAAGAAAAAATACATCAGACAATGATAAAAAGAAATCTTCAGATAAAAATAAGGAGGAGTCTTCAGATAAAAATAAGGAGGAGTTTTCAGGTAAAAATAAGGAGGAGTCTTCAGGAAAAAATAAAGAGGAGTCATCAGGTAAAACTAAGAAAAAATCATCAGATAGAAATAAGTTAAGGAAAAATGTGTTTTACTTTTGACCTTTAATCTCAATCTTTTTTTCAATTTTTCGTGCTAAGTTTTCTTTCGAGTGAATATAGAGCGAAGCCGGAAGTCCGGTATTTGAAATCATGTAGAGCAGGCTCATGGTTGTCCTGTTCAGCCTTGGAGAGTAGTTTAAAAGTGTGCTCCTCGAGATCCTTACCATTGCATCGAGGGATTTTATTCCTGTCAGGTACCTTTTTATATCGCGGGTTCTCTGGCTCTTTTCAAATATCAGGTCTATCCATGTATTTATTTCTTCCATCAGAATTTCCCTTGTCAGGTCTTCAGGGACAATGTAACTTTTTCCTCTCTCTATATTTTTGAAATACTCCCTGAAGCTGTCTCCCTTTGCAAGCGTATACACCTTCCCAATACCCCCCGAGTGGCTGTCCGTTGTTGCAGCGATGCCTTTGCCGAACTTTTCCGCAAGGGCGATCGTGAGCTCGTTTTTCTGCTTGAGCTCATGCATGTTATATTCAAGTACGGGAAAGAGTTTTGCCAGTTTAGGCACTGCAAAGATGTCAGGCTCCTGGTGAAGCTCAAACCAGAAGGGGTGGTTGTAGATAAAAGGCAGTTTATGGCGTTTGAGGTATCTTATAAAACCCTTCAGGTCATGTTCTACTTTTGAAATCTCAGTCAGTTCTGAAAAGTCCTCTCTACAAAGTTCAAAAACATTCACGTGCAGTGTGTGCCCTGCAAACTCCGGGTCATAAACGGCCATTTCAACGCCAGGGACCAGTTGTTCTCTGTCCCATCCGAGAATATCGTATGCATCGACCGTATCGTGGTCCGTAAATGTGACAAAATCCATACCCATTCCGAGGGCTTTTTCATAGAGGCTCTCGGGCTGCAAATCTTTTGCCGGGAGCACGTCAAAAGAACAGGTAGAATGTACGTGCAGGTCTGCCCGTTTCCAGCCCGCTTCCATAAGCTCGGCTGCCCGTTCAGGTGCAATCAGCTTTTCCTCGTAATTCCTCTGCCTTCCCCCCATGGCGTAGAATCCTGAGATTTTAATTTTATTCCGGATTATTTTATTTTGGCTTTATATTTCTCCTACTATAATATAGTCCTTTTTTTAAATTAAGGTTTTCCGGGAATTTCTCTTGGCGTACAATCCATATTTTTTGTGTTTCATACCACCATGTTTATAAATATGCTAAAGTATCCCGATAGTTTCACAAAAACGATAGTGATCAGATATGGGGTTATTCCAAAAACTAAGAAAAATTCTCAGTGTTATTTTTGAAAGCGAAGCCGAGCAAAAAGGAGACGACTTTGAAAAATATGTGGTTAACCTATTCGATGAAAAAAGCTTCTCCATCGTACAGTGGACCACGGATATGGCAAGAAAGCACACCCGTTTCGTAGAATCCGACTGTGGTCCTGACCTCGTCCTTCGCTACAGGCGGACCAATGAAATCTTCTGCGTGGAATGCAAGTACAGGTCAAAACTCTTCAAAGGCAAACTCCAGTGGTCAAGTCCAAAGCAGCTCGGGCGTTACAGAACCTTTGCAAACGATAATCTCATCCCTTTTTTTGTGGTTATAGGACTCGGTGGAAATGCCCGAAAACCAAAAAGGATGTTCTGTATCCCTCTTGAGGAGGCAAAGTATCCTGCACTTTCTCCAGAGTGTTTTGAGAAGTTTGAACGGAGTCCGAAGAAGAAGTTTCTCTGGAAAAATGGGATGCTGAAATGAGAGTCACTGAAATAATTTTAGATCTAAACTTTTATTTTTTATCATTCTGCTTTTCAGCATATTCATGCGTCCCTCCCCCGAAAAAACATATTTCTTTCTCCGTACCTTTATTCTGGACATAATAAGACTTCATCAACACATTTTGTCCTTTTCATGTTTTATTTTCCCTTAAATTATAATACCGGGTGAATTCAATATTAATAAGTGACTCTTTTTGGGGGAAGAGCATGAAAATCAAATCCATTAATCCTTATACCGAAGAAATAAACCGGACTTATGGTTCTTTTCCTATCGAAGAATGCAGGAACAGGATCGAGAAATCAAGGGCTGCTTTTTCAGGGTGGAGTTCATTGCCAGCAGAGGAAAGAGCAAAATTTTTCTTGAATGTTGCGGAGCTGCTTCGACGGAATACTGAAATTTATGCCGGGATTATTACAGAGGAGATGGGGAAGCCCATCAGGCAGTCCAGAAGTGAAGTCCAAAAATGTGTCAGGCTCTGTGACTATTATGCGGAAAATGCGGCTGGATTATTGAAGGCTGAAATTGTGGAGCTCGGGGCTGAGAAAAGTTATGTTACTTTTGAGCCTCTGGGAGTGGTTTTCGGGATCATGCCCTGGAATTTCCCTTTCTGGCAAGTTTTCAGGTTTGCAGTGCCTGCAATATGTGCAGGAAATGTCTGTGTGCTCAAACATGCCTCAAATGTGCCAGGATCAGCTCTTGAGATTGAAAAGATCTTTCTGGAAGCCGGATTTCGGGAGTATGTTTTCAAAACCCTTTTAATTGACTCGAAAACTGCAATGGAAATTATTAAAGAAGAATTGGTGGACGGGGTTTCGCTTACCGGCAGCACAGGCGCAGGCTCGAAAATCGGAAAACTTGCAGGAGAAGCTATCAAGCCTCAGGTACTGGAACTTGGAGGGTCGGACCCCTTCATAGTGCTCGAGGATGCCGATATCGAGAGGGCTGCACAGGCGGGTGTAAGGTCCCGTTTTCTGAACGCAGGACAGAGCTATACCGCTGCCAAGAGATTTATTGTTGTAGAAGAAGTTGTGGGGGATTTTATCGAGGCATTTGAACTCCATATGCAGGAACTGAAAATCGGGGATCCTATTGATGAGGAAACCGATATCGGGCCTCTTGCAAAAAAAGAATTCGTCGAAATACTTGAAAAAATTCTGGAAGATGCAAGAAAGAAAGGAGCAGAGCCTCAAACTTACGGAGAAAAGCATAAAAAAGGTTTTTTCTTCAATCCGACTATTATCCCTGCAGCCAGTACCTATATGGAAGTATGCAATATCGAGGTTTTCGGGCCTGTTGCACCGGTTATCACTGCAAAGGATGAGGACGAAGCAGTGGAAGTTGCAAACTCCATAGAATTCGGGCTTGGGGCCAAGATCTGGTCAGGAGACCTTGAAAGGGCCGAAAAGCTGGCAAAAAGGATCAGGGCAGGATCTGTGGCTGTCAATGGAATGATCAGGTCTGACCCGAGACTGCCTTTTGGCGGGACCGGGAAGTCAGGTGTCGGGAGGGAGCTTTCCCACTACGGACTCAAGGAATTTGTGAACATAAAGACTGTAGTTGTTAATAAATAAAGGGCTTCTGTAAAAACAATACGGCAATATATTCAATAGCTTAAGGAGGAGATTTGTTGTCCGAATTAGCTGAGCAGGATGTGATGTCCAGATTAAGCGAGTTAGAACGAAAAATGAACGATCTGGATAATAGGGCGAATGCTCTGATAGATGAATTAGAGAGCCTGCAAACGGTGGCCAGAGAATTAAAGATGACAGATTTTGTCGATAAATTCAATGAGCATATAGAAGAGGTAGGAAAAATCAAAGAAGACTTAAGCTGCAAATTGTCCGATGAAATCGAAAATGAACAGATGAAAGAACTGGTGGAGTCGAGGATGAAATCCGTACCGACGGACATCGAAAAGTTAAAAAATGAGTCTAGTTATATTCGTGGTAAATTAGCAGAGATAAAAGATGAAATAAGCAAAAAGAAATGAAATAATAAATAAAAGTAAACTGAGTAACGTGGGCAGTGTGCCTAATTTTCTGTAAAATTTACTTTATACCCTTTTAGTCTTCTTTTTTGTAGAATTTACTTTATACCCTTTTAGTCTTCTTTTTTATAGGACTTACGCGGCTGAAACGATAGATCAATAACAGCAAACATTTTTCAGATTAATTCTCATATATAATTACAACGTCTATTGTGCTTGATTTTTGATCTCAAGTGCGTAACTTCCAGAATAGTAACTTCCAGAATATATAGAAGCCATTGTACCATTAGCGGTTTCTTTCTCGGAAAGAACACATTCTATGTAGCAGATGAAGACCTAATAGTACCCCGATCGGCTCTTAATATATAGCTACTTATACTGCTCTTGTACATTCGGGGAATTCATCTTTTCCGGCAAACCAACTCTCCGTTTTTAAGTGGGACAAGTACTGTGTCGACTCGCTGGTCATTGTACACATAGTCAAGAAATGGCTTGAGCATAGCAGCGTGACTTATCACATTGTCAGCTATCAATATGCCACCCCTAATCATTTTAGGTATGACTGCCTCATAACAATCAGGATAATATTCTTTATCGCAATCTAAGAAACAAAAGGAAATCCCAGCGTATCGGCTTATCAGGTGTCTGGCATCGCCATGTACGAGTTCTACGATGTTCTCTATTCCGGCTTTCGAGAAGGTTTCACGTGCCATTTTTACTTTCTCTTCCTGTATCTCGAATGTGATTAATTTACGGTTTGTCTCTCTACATGCAAGTGCAAGCCACATGGATGAATAACCTGCGCTTGTACCGATCTCCATAGCTATCCCATCCGGGGAGGCAGATAGCATGAGCGCAATAAACTTACCGGTTTCCGGCGGAATCTGTCTTAACCTGTGTAATTTCGGTGTTCCATCAATTCTATCATTTTTATCGATAAGCTCAAGGTAATTCATTCGTTCCTTTATAGGGTCAAATATGTCATGGAACATGTCGTCATCCTCAGTATCAGTTTAAATTTCCTATAACTCGTTATGTATTTAAGACCTATCTTTAAAGCTTCATAGATATCGGCTTATTTGTCATTTTTTATTTAACTACGTCCACAAACAGAATCATATTGCTTTAAAATTTTAGACGTACAAGAAAAAAGAATAGTTAAAAATAGGAGAATGAGTCAGAAGCCCTACAATCGGCTTTGTAGAAATTCTCAATTTAGCTCAAATTATTCTACAACTTTTTTGTTTATGTTATGCACTATCAGTTACTTAATAAAATTTTAATAAATAGACTGAAGCCATATTTATTTATCTCCTGTACATTTTCCTCAATAGTGCTGCGTTTTTCTTCTCTCCACTCAACAAATATATATTACTCTTTAAGTATCTTTTATTCATGACCCTTGAGCCCGTGCATATGCATAAAATCTCGGAGCTTGCAGAGAGGATTGACCGTTCATTTGAGCTTGATGAACCGAAAACGGCAGCGGATGTTTATTCTCTGCTTGAAGAGTTGAAGATTGACGGGAAGGTAATCCTGAAGGCTGTGGACAGGCTCTTTAGGGGGATGGTCAGGCCCGAGCTGATGGCACAGGGAGAGGACCCGTATCCGGTTACTTATGCCTGTGACAGCGGGAGTACGAATCCCAGGACTTATGACAGCGGGCTTTTTGTGGATTTCTGTCACTGCGGGCTGGCTGCAACCCCTACCGACCTTGATGTCCAGAGGTGCAGGACAATTGTCTGTGCGGCTTATTCTTCTTCGCAGAGGATTGCAATGCGGGCAATAGCGGGCTGGGAAACCTTCGATGAAGGGCTTGGAAGGGCAAAGCTTGTCACAATTGCTCCGGACGAGCTGAAAAGAAAGGCTCCTGACATGGTGCACAGTTTTGCCATGTACCTGGCAGAATCCGAACACATGCTTTTCATGAAGGATATGCTGGAGCCCGAGAGCTTTTTCATAATGGACGGCCCTCTTTATCCGAAACAGCTCATGTACTGGATGGTGCTGGACGACGAGGAAGTGCAGATCCGGCGGAACAATGACGCCCGAAAAATCCTTCAGAATTACATTGACATTATGGATCATTTTCTGGAAAAAAAGAGACCTGTGATAGGCTTTGTAAAAAACCCGACTGACGTGCAGATCATGGACAGCGTCCGGAAGAAGAGGGAAGGCTTTGACCTGCCCTGGATGCTTGATTCTCAGTTTTTCCGAAACCTCCTTTCCCCTTACAAAGTTGAAGGTCAGAGAGGGCAGGGACATGAAGGACGGAATTCGAAAACCAACGGGAAAAACGGCAAGTATAACGGTTCCCGAAATACTTACATTACTTACACAAACTGGTTTTTACAGCCCAACAGGTTTTATGAAAGGATGCTTAACGGGACTTCTCCTCTTGCAGCCGGGGATGCGTTCCAGCAAGAGCTCAGGCATAAGTTTTCGCCTGAGGGCTATGCCCTCTGTTTCTTCATGCTTTATGTACCGTCCACGGATGTGGTTTTTAAAGTTGAAGCTCCTTATGGACTTATTAAGGATGATTTCCTGCGCATGCAAATTACCAAAAAAGTGCTCTTTGACCTTTCTCTGCATGGTTTTCCTCTCACCCTCACAAAGGCAGACCACCTCGCAAAAATCAGGAAAGTGGAGAGGCAGGAGATCGACAAATTCTTCGAAAACATGAATCCTGATATATCTTATAATGATACTCGGTGGGGTAAGTTCAATGAAGTATGAAGATGCCGATATTCTGGCTTTTATTTCCGGGAAGTCAAAACCGACTCAGGATCCTGAAAAGGATGCTTCCTCAGATAAGAACGCAGGCTCGGAGGAAATTCCCGGGAATAAAAATGAACAGCTGGAGCAGAAATCCCTGGAACATAAAGATCTGGAACATAAAGATCTGGAACATAAAGATCTGGAACATAAAGATCTGGAAAAGGATCTGCTTACGGAGTCCCCCGTCTCGGACTCGCTGCCGGGTTTTGAAGAATTCCCTGTTTCATCAGCCGAATCCCCCTCGGAAGTCGATCCGCATAACTTTTTAAATGGCGGTTCAAGTACAGGTCCTACTACAGGTTCAACTACAGCCGCCAGCACTCTTCCCGGAGAAGACGAACTTCCCTTTGAAGCATTTGACGATTATGATTTCGAACCCTCCAGATCCGTTCCTTCTCTGGACGAAGCTTTCGGAATTGTCACAACCGGCATAGAGCCTCTGGAAATTACCCACTCGGGCGCTACGATTACTGGATACATTGCTTCTGCCCGCAGGAGTGAGATACGACTCGGGACATATGTTGTCGTGCCGTATGAAGGCGGAGAAAAGCTTTTTGCAAGGGTAGGAAAGCTTCAGTACAGGCAGGAGTTTGCAGTGGATGATGCAACCGAAATCCACTCAAGGCGCATGCTGAATGCCAGGGCAAGCCCTGTAAACGAAGCCGATTACAAGTTCCTTGCCTGCCTTGATCCCCTCTGTATCCTTTACAGGAAGAAAGCGGACAGTTCACTCACACGGAGGATGGCAGACAGGATTCCCCGTCCTAATACTCCCATTCTGCCTGTTACGGACAGGCTTGAAGTCCAGACCGGGCTTAACATCCCGGAAGAAGGGGTTTTCCTGGGACATCTCAGTGTTGGTGGGGAACTTGTGAAGACACACTCCGAGCCCGAAACCGTTGCTTATTATCTGAGAAACGACTATTTGATGGGCGACCCTCTTATTTTCAGGCATATGCTGGTCTGCGGGAGTACGGGGACAGGAAAGACTTTCCTCTCAAAAAACATCCTGCGCCAATTCATGACGGAAGATAACCGGTACAGGCTGCGGAATTCTCAGGACAAAGCCCGGAAAAATCCCTGCCTGGTGATTATGGACCCTCAGGACGAATACTCCCAGATTTTCGAGGATAACGAAACCCTGACCGAAGAGGATAAGTTCAGGTTTGAGTCCGAAAACGTCACTTACGGCAGGGTTCAGTCCACAAAGGCTTTTGTGGCAAAGGTCGAGGGGCAGAAGTACCCGGGCGATAAGTCAAGGGCGGAACAGGTCGAGTTCACAATTCCTTTTTCCCTTGTGGAACACAACTCCTGGTTGATTGCAGCAGCCGGGATGTCCGAACTTCAGTATATCGGGCTTGAAGTCCTTCTCGGGGACTTTTTCAAGTCCAGCGTGCCGCATACCTATCAGAATTTCATTAACCATATTGAAAACGAAGGTACGCGTTCCCACTACGTTGACAGCGGAAAACTGCACGAGTCTTCCTATGACGGGATCGTGCGGAGAGTAAGTAGCCGCTTTTTCTCAAAGGTGTTTGACCGGGATGCAACCCCTATTACCGAAATTCTGGACAAAATCTTCAAGCCGGGGCAGGTTTCGGTTTTCCCGACCGAGTACATAAGTTCTCCAAGGATCAGGGACCTCATAGTACTTACAATCATGAGCCTGATTGTTGACAACAAGCTCAACACCACAGGGGTTGATGCCATCAAAGAAACACCGATTATCCTGACACTTGACGAGGCTCACCGCTACCTTTCAAAGGCAAACGGGGAACATGCCCGCCTTATCATCTCCCGTTTCGCAGATGCAGCCCGCCAGGGCAGAAAAGAAGCACTTGGGCTCTTTTTGATCACGCAGGACCCTCAGGATATCGATGACACGGTCATCAAGCAGATCAACACAAAGCTGATCCTTAACCTCAATAACGATGCTGCAATCTCGTCCCTGAAAGTCCCCAAAGAATACGAACGCAGGATTCCCTATCTCAAAAAAGGGCAGATGATAATTCACAGCCCTGATAACAGTGACATTGTGGAAATCCTCGGGCTTTCAAACTGCGTTGTAAGGCACCGCTAAGATGATATGAAACAAAGACGCGAAATAAAAAGCGAAAGTAAGAACTAAAAAGTAAAACCAAGAAACGAAAAGTAAAACCAAGAAACGAAAAGTAAACCAAGAAATAAAAAGCGAAACCAGATATTAAAAAGCAAAACTTGATGAAAAAATGCGCAGTGCCTGAATATTTACGGCCCCTTCTTTTTTCAAAAAAGAGTCATCAGCGCATGCCTGCTTGAAGTACAGGCATGTGCTTCTTCTCTTATATTTCTTCTTTCTTTTTATTTTCCTATGTTTTCTGTCCCTGCTTTTAAGATTAAATCAGTTCACAGAGTTCCATATTATCGAGAACTGACTTGATCTTCCAGTATACATACCTTTTATATGCAACCGGGTTAGGGATATCATAAATTACATTTGCATGAACGTTCCAGGCAACGTTGTTGACAAGCTCGCTTTGTTGCAGTTCATCTATAAAATATTTGAGCTGTCTGAAGTCATCGATGCTTTCCCTCCAATCTCCGGCCCTCAGTTCGCTTGCCTGATCTTCCTGTGTCATCTCCATCTTCCGCAGGGTAAAAGCATATACTTCGAGCAGGTCGATGTTTGCAGGTGAGACGTTCCTGACAATCGGAGTTCCTTCTCGCATGCTTTCTTTCAGTTTATCCGTGAATGCAAAGATGTCTTCGGATGTCAGGGTGTTTTCGGCGATCTTTTCTTTTAATGTTTCAAGAGTCTGTTTCATGATATTTTACCCCTACATTCAATGGCTCACATATTGTATTTTTAATGGGTGAGTTCCAAGGAGTACTTATTCACACCTAAAATAAGTAATCAGTTTCTGTATTAAAATGATTCTAAATCAGTTAATTCCGCGGAGTGCTTCACTCACACCTAATACAAGATTGTCTGTTTTCTGTATTAAAATTGCTCGTCATTTATAAACATCATATTTAAAAATTAATATTTTTTTGATGTAGTTCTGATGCGTGCTATTTTTTGCGTGGTAAAACTGAGTAAAAAAGCAATTCCGAGGAAATAAGCCGTTAAGCAACCTGTCAGGAATTCTATAAAAAAGATGAAAAAGGATGGGATAGCGCGGATTTGAACCGCGGTCCAAGCGTCCCAAACGCTCGAGGATGGACCAAGCTACCCTACTATCCCATAAGGGCTTCCTCTCAAAGGCGATTATCCTTTATATAGCTTTCGTTAGAACATGCACATGTACCCGGACTTTACGGATCAAAAGTTCCGGATTACTTACTTCAATTCTGGACTTTGTTCCGGGATCTTTCCCATCTCAGGCCTTTTTCTTCACTCCCAGCGACGGTAAATGTCGTTTTCCACTCCTAAAAGGTCAAGTGCCCTGCCAGTCATGGTGTCTATGAGGTCTTCAAGGGTTTTCGGTCGCGAATAGAAGCCCGGACATGCCGGGAGAATACTTGCACCTGCCTGTTTAGCCCTGAGCATGTTTTCGATGTGTATCAGGTTCAGGGGAGTTTCTCTTGTCATAAGAACCAGTTTTCTCTCTTCTTTCAGGCAGACGTCTGCAGCCCGTGTAAGCAGAGTGTCAGATATCCCGTTTGCAACCGCCCCAAGGGTTTTCATGCTGCAGGGAGCAACGACCATCCCTGCAGTCTTATAAGAGCCACTGGCTATGGGGGCTGAAAAATCCTTCTGGGAATAATTCCAGGTTGCAAGCTTTTCCACTTCAAGGGGTAAGTAATCAGTTTCGATCCCGATTATCTGTTTTGCAGCTTCGGTCAGTACAAGATGGGTCTCTATCCCTTTTTCTGCCAGCACTTCAAGCAGGCGGATCCCGTACTGTACCCCTGAAGCCCCGCTGATACCTACGATTATTTCCATTATTCGCTTCTCCTTGCAGTCACTTCACTTTTTTCGCAGGAGGCAATGAAACTTCCGACCATTTCCTCTGCGGCTGAGATTATCTCCTTAATCTCTTCAGGGATGATATTATCCACATGGATACCGGCAACAACTACCGAGGTCTTTCCTGTTGCCCCGCTTATTCGTCTTGCACTGTCAAGGGCAAGCTGTTCTTCCCTGTGTCCGGGAAGGGTGAGTACGGAAGAACTGGCTCTCCCGCTTTTTTTATCAAGCGTCCCTACCGCAACAGCACCCACATGCTCTTTCCCGCCGGTAAGGGTCAGCAGGTAGTCTTCCCCAAGCTTTTTTGCTTCGAGTATGATTTCTATCCTGCCGACTTTCCTTGTGGTTTTGAACAAAAGTTTTACTCCTCTGCTTTGTATTTTTCCAGATCATTCAGCTTAAATTGCTTTGTGGCTTTCTTGATGTTAAAGTATTCCTTTGCAGCTTTTCCTACGGCTTCGCAGTGCTCTTTCGGGCTATAGACTCCTATTCTCCAGTTATCCATGTGGGCTTCCTGCAAGATTGAGACGAAATGAGAGGCATCTTTAAGCGGGATCATTTTGTGGTCGGTTTTTATCATCGCTTTCATTTCCAGCATTTCAGGGGTCTTCGGAATATCCACAAGCACGCATTCTTGGCCTACCCCTGCAAGTTCTGCGATCTCCTTCTCGGCTCTCTCTATTTTATCCCGGTACTTGAGCACCCCTTTTCCTGCTTCCTCAAGCCCTGTATAGAGCGCCCGCTTATAGAGTTTGCGTGCGTCCAGCCGCCTGCTAAGCTCTCCTCCATGCCCGCTTGAGTTTCTCATGGCGGCTATCAGGTCTATGTCATCCATCTGCCTGAGCCTTTTTGGGTCGAGTTCTCCGTTTTCGATCATGTACTCCACGGCTTTTGAGCACATTGCTTCCGAGATCCTGGTTACGTGATGATAGTAAACCGAGGTATTCATCCAGAAACGGGAGACCAGGAGGGATTCGGCAGCTTTCAATCCCCCGTAGTCAATAACAAGCCTGTCTTCGTAAAAACTCATCTGGTTGATCAGGCGGTTGTAGTCCACGACCCCGAAGGCAACCCCTGTATAATGGGAGTCCCGGACAAGGTAGTCCATCCTGTCCACATCGATCTCGCTGCTGAGGATCTGCCCTAACGAAGTCTCACCCTTAATATGTTTTGCAAGGTTTCCGGGGGAAATCCCGTGCTTTTTCAGGACTTCTTTTATTTCCCCTTTCCTTACAATATCCATCACATCGTCATGCCTGCGCCTAGTATACTTGTCTATGACGTTCTCGGTTACGTGAGAAAAAGGCCCGTGTCCCACATCGTGCAAAAGGGAGGCAGCTCTTATCTCCACTTTTTTATCCTTTTCAATAGAGTCGAGGTTTTTCATCAGCATGGAGGCAAGGTGCATGGTTCCCAGGGAGTGTTCAAATCGGGTATGGTTTGCTCCCGGATAAACGAGGTTTGAAAAGCCTAGCTGCCTGATTCTTCTTAGGCGCTGCACCTGGGGGGTAGCCAGAAGTTCCTGGACGATTTCATCCAGTTCGATGTAACCGTGTACGGGATCAAGGACTACTTTCATTGTTCTTTAGACAGATGTCATTATATATTGTTGTATCTATTACTTTGATGCTGTTACTTTGATAGTGAAAATTGCAGGAGAACTTGCTACCCGATGGCTGAATAAATCCAGAAAAGGTATTATCATGATCATATTGTCAGGCGGCACCGGAACTCCCAAACTCCTTGACGGGCTCAAGGAAATCCTCCCTCTGGAGGAACTGACCGTTGTTGTAAATACTGCCGAAGACCTGTGGGTTTCTGGGAACCTGATTTCTCCAGACCTTGATACAGTGCTCTATCTCTTCTCGGACCAGATCGACCGGAAGAAGTGGTGGGGCATAGAAAACGATACCTTCAGGACTTACGAGCGCATGCATGAACTCGGGATCGAAGAAAGCATGAAGCTCGGGGACAGGGATAGGGCAACCCATATTATCCGCTCAAACCTCATCCGGGGCGGAACGTCCCTTACGGAAGCTACGGTAAAGCTTGCCTCCCTCTTCGGGATAGATGCGAACATTCTGCCCATGTCCGATGACCCGGTTTCTACCTATGTCGAGACTCTTCAAGGGGTTATGCATTTCCAGGACTTCTGGGTCGGAAAACACGGGGACCCCGATGTACTTGGAGTTGATATCCGGGGTGTTTCCGAAGCTTCGGTTGCTAAAAAGGTTCTTGAAGCCTTCGAAAAAGATGACAACGTCCTCATCGGCCCGAGTAATCCCATAACCAGCATAGGGCCCATAATTTCCCTGCCGGGAATGAGAGAACTGCTGAAACGGAAAAAGGTAATTGCAGTCAGCCCCATAATCGGGAATGCTCCGGTCAGCGGCCCTGCCGGGAAGCTTATGCAGGCATGCGGGCTTGAAGTCTCTTCCATGGGCGTTGCGGAGTATTATCAGGAATTCCTTGACGTTTTTGTCTTCGATGAGAGGGACAGGGCAGATGAATTCGCGTTTGAGAGGCTTGGTTGCCGTGCCTCCCGTGCAGATACCCTCATGACCTCCACGGAGAAAAGCAGGGAACTGGCAGAGTTCGTAGTCGGGCTTTTCGACACCGTATGCTGATTTTTCAAATTCCTTTTTTCTTTTTTCTTTTTTTGATTTTTTTTCTCCAAATTCTCCTTTCTTTTTCTTCCCTTTTTTCTTTTTTCTATTTTCTCTTCTCTTTTTTCTTCCTTGTTTTTCATATTTCTCTTTTCTTTTAGCATGAAAGTTCCGGAGTCCTTTCATTTTTTGTGTCTGTAGTCCGAAATTTCATGTGCGTTTATTCTGCTTACGTAGTCTTCGACGTTAACAAAATTCGAAAGTTTTATGTATCACTTTTTCTACACTTTGTAACACTAAAAAACATGAATTTAAAATTTTATCTTAATTATTAAACTCTATTTTTCTGACAAATATTATCTTTTTGTCAGGTTTAAAGAACTGATTTATAAGCAGTAGAGGAAAAATTATGGTTGGAAAAAGTGGAATCGCTAATCGAAAAATCAAAACAAAAATCACGGATTTTGTTTTGCTGACGATGCTCGTTTTCTTCCTGGGTTCCATACCTGGGATGGCATTTGAAGCTGATAATTCTGAGTTGATGGCTCAGGTTTTTGGCGCAGCCGAAGAAAGCCTCGGAGATCTTGGTCTTGAAGATACCCTTATCATCACGGATCTTGGTTCTCCTGCAGAATCTTATGTTTTTCTGGACGATTTCTATTCGGAGTTTTATGATAGGGAGTTATTGTATACGGATAACCTGCTAGTAGTCCAGAACGCCAGGAATGCCCCTCTCTGGTTTGCTTTCTTTGACAAACCCAGCGGGAACTGCACTTTTATCGAGGTTTCATACGGAGATGGGAATGAGATCAGCTATCAGGTAACCGAAAATATAGACTTTGATACCCTTTCCGAAAACCAGGAGTCCATAGATGCCTGGAGTGAAAAAGTGAGTTCTAAAGTGTTTGACGGACGCGAGTTTGCCATTCTTACAATCTGCAACGCTTGGGCCACCGGAGATCTTGACTATGAACTGATGCAGTGCCTGGAACTGCACAATCATTTCTGTCCCGGAGTTTCAAGCGGCTATATACTTGCAAACTGGATGGAAGAGAATTTCCCGTTTGAGGACGGGGTAAGTTATACGGTTTTTTCCTGTCCTAACTGGTGTAAAGATGATGTTTTCGTAAAGCGCTGGGATGCCACTCCTGGAAAAGGAGGAATCTGGGTTTCTGCCCTGACAGACGAAGAAATAGAAGAAATAGGGAACTCTCCTGCCGGGATCTTTGTGGTTACGGACAAGAACGCCGGAACAATGAAAGCTGTAGTGCTCGGGTTCGATTTCGATGTCGTGAATGCGGAGTGCGGAGCACAAGCCGATGATCCTTCCTGGATTTCGAAATATCTTATGGACCTCTGGCTCATGGACCGGGGTAACTGGGATGAAGAAGGTCTTGTTACCGAAATTGCAGTCATTGATATTGATTCGGATACCCTGAACGAAATGAAACTGGCGGGAGTCAATCCTTATGTTGTTCTCGGCCTGCTCAACCCGGAAGGAAATGGCAATTCTTCAGTTGAGGACAGTGAGCTGATGGGTCAGGTTTTTGCCGCAGCCGAAGAAAGTCTTGGAGACCTTAGCTCTGAAGATACTTTCATAATGACGGATATCGGCTCTCCTGCAGAGTCCGATTTTTTTCTGAATGACTTCTATTCGGAGTTTTACGGAAGGGATTTACAGTACACACAGAACCTGCTTGCAGTCCAGAACGCAAGAAATGCCCCTCTCTGGTTTGCTTTCTTTGACAAATCCAGCGGGGACTGCACTTATATCGAGGTTTCATACGAAGATGAGAATGAGATCAGCTATCAGGTAACGGAAAATATAGACTTTGATACCCTTTCCAAAAACAAGAAGTCTGTAGATGCCTGGAGTGAAAAAGTGAGCTCTAAAGTGTTTGACGGGCGTGAATTTGCCATTCTTACAATCTGCAACGCCTGGGCCACCGGAGATCTTGACTATGAACTGATGCAGTGCCTGGAACTGCACAACCACTTCTGTCCCGGAGTTTCAAGCGGCTATGTGCTTGCAAACTGGATGGAAGAGAATTACCCGCTTGAGGATGGGGTAAGTTATACGGTCTTTTCCTCCCCTCAGTGGTGTAAGGACGATGTCTTCTTACAGCGCTGGGATGCCACTCCCGGAACAGGAGGAATCTGGGTTGCCGAATTGACTGACGAAGATATAGAAGCAATTGACAGCTCCCTTGCCGGAATTTTCGTTGTCAAAGATAATAATGCCGGAACTCTGAAAGCAGTGGTGCTCGGATATAACTCTGATATTGCAAGTGCGCAGTGCGGGGCAAAAGACACCGATCCTTCATGGGTCTCGAAATACCTGAAAGACCTCTGGCTTATGGAACCGGATAACTGGGACGGCCTTGTTACGGAAATCGCAGTTATCGACATTGATTCGGATACCCTGAGCGAGATGAAACTGGCAGATACGAATGCCTATGAAGTTCTTGGGCTGCTCGACTGATGTGAGCGCCTGAAACATAGAGCTTCTGAAATAGGGAGCTGGATGAATATGTCTAAAACAGGGTAAAATTCCCAGTGCTGATGATTGAAAGCTTTGAGGTTTTTATCCTGATTTCTTTTTTCCCTTGATTTCTTTCTTACCTTGTTTATTTTTTCATGGATTTTTACATATATCCTTATTTTTGATAGCCTCTTACCTTTAATTATCCTTAAATTTATTAACACTGACTTAACTATCTATTACAAATTTCCTGCATTCCGGTGTAAATAAAAATAGCATCTGGAAAACCAAAGCTATATGAAGTACTTCAGTGTTTCCTGAATTCGATTTATCTTTCCAGAAAGCGGGTTTGTTTGTCATTATCCGCTTTAGAAGGACATATACTTGAGGGAGCAGGATTATATTTCAGGATTTTTTACTTCCCGGAATATTGAAACCGCCAAAAAAAGGTTAAAACCATGCTTGAAAGACTGAAAGACTCACTGGTTAATTCTCCTGTGATCAAGCGAGGGGAATATAACTATTTCATCCATCCTATTTCTGACGGTGTCCCTTCCATCGATCCCCGTCTGATAGAAGAGATCGCCAATTACATCATCAGGATAGCAGATATGGATGTTGACACCATTCTTACGATAGAGGCTATGGGCATCCCGGTTGCAAATGCCCTCTCCCTGAAAACCGGAATTCCTCTCACTATTGTCCGGAAGCGGCCTTACTTCCTTGAAGGGGAAGTTGAACTCTCCCAGAGCACAGGCTATTCGAAAGGGGTCCTCTATATAAACGGGCTCAAAAAGGGAGACAGAGTAGTCATCGTGGATGACGTTATAAGTACGGGTGGGACGCTTCTCGCCCTTGTAAAGGCGCTGCAGAATATGGGTGTCGAGATCACGGATGTAATTTCCGTTATAGGACGCGGAGCCGGCTATTTTAAGTTAAGGGAACTGGGAGTTGAACCCAAGATTCTCGTCACAATTGATGTGAGCGAGAAGGGCGTGGAGATTCAGGATGTCTTTGGGGATCAGTGAAGCGTTCGATTTAAGACCCGACTATATAATCAGCGTGATAAAGGATACGAAAGCAAAGCTTGTAGGTTTTCAGTTTCCCGAAGGGCTTAAACGCAAGGGTCCGGAGCTTGCAAAAATTGTTGAGGAAGCAACCGGAGCTGAGGTGCTCATCTCGGGTGATCCCTGTTTCGGGGCGTGCGACCTTGACAGGACGCTTCTTGACCATGTTGAGCTTCTTTTCCACTTCGGGCATGCGGAACTGGAAGATGTCAGGCTTTCGGATAAGGTGTACTTTATCGAAACCCGCTCCTCAGTTGATGTTCGGCCCGTTGTCGAGAAGGCTCTCCCGGGGCTTAAAGGGGAAAAAATCGGGCTTATCACCACTGTCCAGCATGTCCATAAGCTCCATGATGTGTGCAGGGTGCTAGAGGCCGGGGGAAAGACCTGCGTCATTGGGCGCGGGGACTCAAGGCTTGCCTATGCGGGGCAGGTGCTCGGCTGCAATTTCTCGGCAGCAAGGGATGAAGTCTGTGATGAATACCTTTATATCGGAAGCGGGGATTTCCATCCCCTGGGAGTAGCTCTTTCCACAAAAAAACGTGTCCTTGCAGCCGATCCTTTTTCCGGGGAAGTCCGGGAAGTTGACCCTTCAAGGATTCTCCGCCAGCGGAGTGCGGTAATTGCAAAGTCTCTGGATGCACAGGTTTTCGGGATCATTGTCTCAAGCAAAAACGGGCAAATGAGGATGGAACTTGCTTCTTCTCTCAAAGAAATTGCAAAAAAACACGGAAAAGAAGCCCACCTGATTCTTATCGATCTCGTAACCCCAGACCAGCTGCTTCAGTTCAAGGTGGACGCTTTCGTAAACACTGCCTGTCCCCGGCTTGCCGTGGACGAAGTGGGGCGTTTTCCCTCGCCCATGCTTACTCCACAGGAGTTTGAGATCGTGCTTGGAGAGCGGGAATGGGAAAAGCTTGTGCTCGATGAAATTACCGAGGAGCCTGTATAACCTTTTACAGGTATAAGCAGAGAATACCCGCAAAATGAAATCAGAGAAGACTTTTAAAACGAAACAGAGAATACTCACGAAATGAAATCAGAGAATATTCTCAAATCCGAAACCAATAGAATTCAAAAGATATGAAACAGAGAAAACTCGAGATGCTGCTTGAAGAAGTCGAAGGTTTTTCCAGTCCCGAACTTGAGCTGGAGCAATACCAGACTCCTTCTCCTCTTGCGGCGGAAATCCTCCATTTTGCTTACATGCAGGGAGACCTTGACGAATCGGTTCAGGACCTGGGCTGCGGTACGGGGATTCTTGCAATAGGGGCAAAACTTTTGGGAGCCAGGAAAGTTGTAGGGTACGATACAGACCCAAAGGCGCTTGAGGTTGCCAGAAAAAACGCCGAAAGGCTCGGAGTGGAGGTTGAGTTCGTTTGCTCAGATATTAAGAAAGTTTCAGGGCATGTAAAAACCACACTCATGAACCCTCCTTTCGGGGCAAGAGTTAAAGGCAGGGACAGGCCTTTTCTTTCGTCAGCATTAAGAACAAGTGAGGTAATATATTCCATCCATAACCGTGGAAGCCTTGCTTTTATCCAAAAGTTCATTAAGCCTGCGGTCATTACACACTCTTACGTTGCGAAATTCCCTCTTAAAAGGACTTTCGACTTCCATCAAAAAGAAAGAGAAATTATTGAGGTAGAAATTTACAGGATCGCTGTTCATGGATGAGGCTGGTGTTCAAAACCTGTGTTCAGGAGTCATTCAGGGTCTCATGTTTTACAGCCTTAAATTTTCAGATTTCACTTTAAAAGGCGGGATTGATAAATCTCCTTAATGGAGAACGGGTCAATAGTGCAGAGAATATCTCCGCAACAATGGGACAATTTATCCGTAACAATGGAACAAATTCTTCCATAAGATTGGAACCAATTATCCATAACAATGGAACAGGTCTATGGCGTAGATAGGTACTTCGGGAAGGTTATCTAAATAATTTGATGGCTAGTAGAATAATATGGTTACTTTGCATTAATAGGACTTACGCACTTGAGTACAAAATCAAGCACATTCGGCGTTGCAACTTGGTTATTGTTTTATACCGTGAAGGTTTAATGCCATTGATTACTCGGTTCAACCGCGTAAGTCCTAATTAATATAGCTACATGTATTGAAACGTATGCCATGCTGTAAGGGAAGAACTAAACTGGAAAATATTGAGGAAGGAGATTGCTCCTGTGCCTCCTGAAGTTGAATTCTCGATGGGTTAAGTTGCCGCCAAAAACTCTATAAAGATTACTGAAAACCAGTAGAATGACTTATTTACATAACTAATAGCGATAATTCAAATGAGGGATCATGATTAGAATCCGAAAAAATAAGACTACCAGGAAAAAATTAACAGGCCCTGGGGAAGGAAAACCGGTTGCTGAAAAATCTGTTCCGGTAGCTGCAGAAAGCAGGGAACAGTTTAAAGGCCAGCCAAGGGATCAGCCAAGAGATCAGTTTAAAGGTCAGTCCCGCGGCCAGTCCAGAGACCAGTTTAAAGGTCATTCAAGGGATCAATTTAAGGGCCAGTCCCGTGGGTCCAGAGATCAGTCAAAGGATCAGTTCAAAGGTGACCTTGGAAAAAAGAGAAGATTCCCATATTCTAAGAAATCTCCCAGAGATAGGAAGGAAATTCCGGGGTTCAGGCCTCCTGCCAGAGAGCCTGTGAGATCCGAAGAAGACCTCGAAAAAGGAGGTTTTGTCCTTCCTGGCGAACTTGTCGGGACTACAGAGGAGTTCAAATCGGGTGCCGGAACAACAGTAATTGGTGGGGATATCTATTCCACTGCCACGGGAAATGTGCTCATTGACAGAAAATCCAGAGTTGTCTCGGTTAAGCCAAACACCCTTACCCCAAATATCCTTAAGGTAGGGGACATAGTTTACGGCAAGATCACTGACGTCCGAGAGTCCGGGGCAATGGTGGAAGTTGCAGGAATCGAAGGAAAAGAGAACAGGGAAATTGTCAACACAAGGCCTGGGGATATCCATGTTTCAAATGTGAGGGACTCCTATGTAAAGAGACTCTCAGATGAGTTCAGGCCCTCTGATATCGTAAAAGCCAGAGTTATTGATGTTGATAGAATGCGTCTTACCACATCCGAAGATTCCCTTGGAGTTGTAAAAGCTTACTGCTCAAACTGCAGAGGCGAACTTGTCCTGGAAGGGAAAAAGCTTAAATGCCCGGTCTGCAATATGACTGAAACCCGTAAGATCTCAACCGAGTACGGGAAAGGAATCCGGTAATTTTCTCTTTCCCCATCTTACTTTATGCAGGTTTTGGCATTTTATGACGGATTATGCATTTTGCGGCAGGTTGTAATATAACCAGCTATATCACTCACCATTTACAGGTGGTCACCAATGGAACTGAACATTCTTAATAAAACAAATAACGAGCTTGAAGTCGAGCTTAGAGGCGAAACTCATACCCTTCTCAATCTTCTTAAGGACCTCCTGATTAAAGATGAAAGGGTTGAAGCGGCTTTCTATGACATGAAACACGTGAGCATCAGCGATCCTATCCTTTACATCAAAACCGATGGTACAGACCCGATTCTGGTCTTAAAGGAAACGGCAGCAATCATTATTGCTCAGTGTGATGAGTTCATCGATGTCTTCAGCAAGGCAGCAAATGCCTGAAGCCGGATGACCTGCAGGACGTCTCTTAAAACGTCTCTTAAAAGACGTTTTGCCCTTTTTTCTTACCAGGGGGCTTTCTCCTACTCTATATACTTTAGATAAGGGTTTCCGGATAGTATTTGTTCGCTTTCACAAGGATTTTTACGGGATTTTACTGTCTCTTTATAAATTGCTTCTGGAATACCTTTTTATGAATTCCTGATATATCACTGGATATATAGGGCTCCAGACAGTTAATTTTCTCAGATCTGCTCTCATAACCAGGACAGAAACCAGAGGAGAAATTTTTCGTTTGAATAGGAAATTTTCCGTTATCACTGAGGTATAAATAAAATGACACTTGACGATTCATCTTTACAGAAGTATGGTTTCATAAAGCGAGAAACCCTCGGCAGCATAAATATCGACCCTCTGCAGACTGGCGGGCTTTTGACCGAGGCAGCCAGGCAGGCCCTTGTGGAATGGGGAGACGGTTACTCTGTCTGCGACTTCTGTGGTGGGGTTCTGGACCAGATTAAAAAACCCCCTATCCATGATTTCGTACATAAAGCTCTCCCTGAGTTTTTAGGCTGTGATGAGGCAAGGGTTACAAACGGGGCAAGAGAGTCCAAATTTGCGGTTATGCATTCCATGGGCAAGCCCGGGGACTGGATCGTGCTTGACGGGCTTGCCCATTACTCCTCTTATGTTGCAGCTGAGAGAGCCGGTCTGAATGTAAAAGTGGTACCACATGCAGGCAGTCCCGAATATTATCTTGACCCCGAAGGGTACGGGACCGCAATCGAAGAGGTCACAAAGGAAAGCGGAAAACCTCCGGTTCTTGCCCTTGTAACATATCCTGACGGGAGCTACGGAAACATCCCGGATGCAGGAAAGATCGCGTCCGTCTGCCATGAGTATGAAGTCCCTCTTCTCCTGAACGGGGCGTACTGTGTGGGAAGGATGCCCGTATCCGCAAAAGAAATCGGAGCTGACTTCATAGTGGGCAGCGGGCATAAGTCAATGGCAGCATCCGGACCTGTCGGAGTGCTCGGCGTAAGCGAAGAATATGCCCCAATCGTATTCAGGAAATCCGTATACAGCAAGGTAAAGGAAGTTGAACTTCTGGGCTGCACTGCCCGTGGGGCAACGGTTATGACCATGATTGCATCTTTTCCGGAAGTGGTAAAGCGCGTCAGGAACTGGGACCAGGAAGTCGAAAACGCCCGCTGGTTCTCTGCAAGGCTTGAGGACATGGGCTTTATCCAGCGCGGGCAGAAACCACATTCTCACGACCTTATGTTCTTTGAAGCTCCCGGCTTCTACGAGATTTCCCAGAAGATCAAGAAAGGCAGGTATTTCCTTTATAAAGAGCTCAAAGAAAGGAACATCCACGGCATCAAGTCCGGGCTTACCAAATATTTCAAGCTCAGCACTTTCGGGCTCGGAAAAGAAAAGCTCGGCGTTGTTGCGGACTCTTTTGAGGAGATCCTGAAAAAATACGAGAATGTTTAAAAAACTTCAAAATCGATTTTTTTTCTGATGCCCTGGAGCAATCTAATAGTCTGTTCCTTATACTGGGTATCCGGGTTACTTTTTTTGAATCTGGTTTTTGAAATCTATTTTAGACTCTCATTCTGAATGATAGATTTCTCTGAAAAGGTCTCATTCTGGATGATAAGCTAGCTGAGATGACTGTTTTTTCACCGTCTGATCCTTATTTTTTGATTTCAATTTCAGGAGAAAATTCAGTTTAAATGCTCTACGGCAGCCCCGGATGGAAAAATTTTTAAAAAAGTTTTGGGATTGTATGTTCTGTTTTTCAACATTTCCTGTAAAAAAACAAAGCCCTGTTTTCGGGGAGTTACCTGTTTTTACTTCTTCATTTCCACGTTTTCCACATACCCTTCTCCCCGCGGGGTTTGGGCATAAAATACTTTTCCTTCCTCTTCTATTTTTTCGATGTAAAGTGCATCTTCCAGCATGTTGAGGTGGAAATTTGCCATGCTGTCGTTCAGGTTGAATTTTTCTTTTATCTCCTCATAGGATTTTCTCTCACTTCCGAGCGAGATAAGGATCTCTCTTCTCGTGGTATTCTGAAGAACCTTGAGTCCGAATTTATGGTCTTCGGTCGGGTTTCTCGTCAGTTTACCTTCACGTTTCATTCGCTCGAGCCATTCTTCTTTTTTTCTTGCATTTTCATCTGAATCCATATTCGGTCACCTTTCCAATAGCATTCATTATTCCCTATATTTGCCTTACTGGAGTTGCTTTTTTAACTACTTCAACTATATCATTTTTTCAATCACTAAACCGTTTACTATAAAATTAAGAATCAAACGATACAATGTACATTTCATCTCCAAGCTTACGCTCTTTCACCAGTTCACAGTGTCTTAGTATTGCAAGCTGGTTCATCGTTTCCTGAAGGGTGAGTCCAAAAAGCTTTGAGAGTTTTTCGGGGGTAGCCCCCCCATCTTCCAGGATAAAGTTATAGATCTCTTTTTGCAGTTCGGTCAGGCCTTCAGTCCCTTTAAATCCGTGCTGTTTCCTGAAGAGTTTCATTGAACGCACTGCCATTGGGTCTGCAAACTTTATTTTTTGATGCTCTTCCAGATAGCAGTCTTCACAGATTATCCGACCGTTCTCTTTGACGGATTCGTTTTCCTGAATTTCTTTCCCGCACGCTGGGCACATTACAAAATAGAGGACGTCTGGATCAAGTTCCCGGTTCCCGGATTTATTCGTTTTTACTAGGCCGTGGAACTCAAGATAACTCACTATTTCGTAAACTGTTGACCTGCATAGTCCATATTCGGCTTTTGCCTTTTTGATAACATCCCGGATATGGAAACCACAGTCCACGTGAGCTTTTTTAATGCATTCAATTATCCAGATTTCTTCTTCATCCAGCACAAGTTTCATTGAAATCTCCAGGAATATTTGACCAAGCAGAAGCAACTTTCTGATGAAAAACGGTTTCAAAACCCGAAGTTTTCATTTCTCACAAAACCGGGAATTCTGGAACAGTCTTTTTTGATATCTGTCTCTCTATTTTTTCATCTTTTTAGTATAAAAATGTATCGTTATCTATATATATATATTTCATTTTTCAGAGGATCTTTCATTAAGATTTCATGTAAAGATTCTATTGCTTTTCAGGTACCTTTACTAATATCACCGGTTCTTTCGTTTTGCAGTCCAAAGTTCCGCCACTTAATTTATAAATAGACAAGAAGTTTTTTATTCACATGAAACTGAACTCTGAACTCGAAGCAATCGAAACGCTTGCAAAAATCATTCTTACCGCAGCCCGGACTGCCCCCAAAGGCAAAGGGATTGATGATATTGTGACCTGCCTCCTCTCACCTGAAGAAAAAACCGAACTTGCCTCCAGGATGGAAGAATTAAGCGAGATCAAAGACCTTAAATTCCTGCTCCGGGACGCCCGGAATGTCAGGGACGCCGATGCCGTCATCCTGATCGGGCTAAAAGCTTCGGGTGTGAGCAGCCTGGACTGCGGAGCCTGCGGTTTTGAAACCTGTAAAGAGATGCTTGAGCATGAAAAGGTGCAGAAAGAGTTTCTGGGCCCCCAGTGCATGATCAAGTACCTGGACCTCGGGATTGCCGTGGGCTCAGCTGCCGCAAAAGCAAAAGATCTCTGCATCGATAACAGGATAATGTATTCTGCAGGGGCTGCAGCCTGTTATTTTGAGATGATCGATGCGGATGTGGCCATGGGGATTCCGCTGAGCGTCACAGGGAAAAATGTCTTTTTTGACAGGAAGTCTACGAGAAAGCCCTGAATCAAAAATTAAAAGTGGAAAATTAGATTCTAGGAATTCTGCTAAATAAATCAGTGTAAAGAAAAAGGAACCAAAACAAAGAAAAAGGCGGACAGATACGAAAGAAATTAGCTCCGCCTCTCACTATTTTTTTCTTCAATATTTTTTTCTTATATTTAACCAAGAAATCGTTCATCTGAAACTTTTCAACTGCTCAAAATCAAGGGTTGCAAAGTAGTCCTCGATGGTCTCTGCCCTGCGGATCTGCACAACGCTTCCGTCTTCTCTCAGCAGTAGTTCGGCAGAGCGAAGTTTTCCGTTGTAGTTGAATCCCATGGCATGTCCGTGGGCTCCGGTGTCGTGGATCACCAGGATGTCTCCTACTTCTACTTCAGGGAGCATCCGGTCGATTGCGAACTTGTCATTGTTTTCGCAGAGGGAGCCGGTTACGTCGTATTTATGGACAGGGGGCTTGTTTTCTTTCCCGAGGACGGTTATATGGTGGTATGCCCCGTACATACCCGGCCGCATCAGGTTTGACATGCAGGAGTCCATGCCCACATAGTCCTTGTACGTGCTTTTCAGATGCCGGACCTGTGAGACAAGGTAACCGTAGGGGCCTGTGATGATCCTTCCGCATTCAAGGTAGACCTTGAGGGGAGCAAGCCCGTTAGCTGTTATGGTAGCATTGTAAGCTTCTTTTACGCCTTTTGCTACAGCTTCGAGGGATACCGGCTCCTGTTCGGGCCTGTAGGGGATGCCTATTCCACCTCCCAGGTTTACGAATTCGAACTGGATTCCAAGTTCCTTTGAGATTTCCACAATGAGTTCGAAGAGAATCCTCGCGGTTTCGACGAAGTAGTCGGAGTTAAGTTCGTTCGAAGCAACCATTGTGTGCATCCCGAAGCGCTTTACACCTTTGTCCCTGAGGACTCTGTACCCTTCAAACATCTGTTCCCGCGTAAAACCGTATTTTGCCTCTTCGGGTTTTCCGATGATTGCGTTTCCTTCCTTGAGAGGGCCGGGGTTGTACCTGAAGCAGACGATTTCCGGAAGCCCTGCAGCCTTTTCCAGGTAGTGGATGTGGCTGATGTCGTCAAGGTTGATAAAGCCGCCAAGCTCTTTTGCTTTTGCAAACTCTTCAGCTGGCGTATCATTGGAACTGAACATAATATCGTCGCCGGTCATCCCTGCTTTTTCCGCAAGGATCAGTTCCGGCAGGGAACTGCAGTCCGCCCCGAAGCCTTCCTCTTTGAGGATTTTTAGAATGAAAGGGTTGGGTAGGGCTTTTACAGCAAAAAATTCCTTAAAGCCGGGGACGTCTTTGAAGGCTGATTTCATTCTTCTGGCGTTTTCCCTGATGGCTTTCTCATCATAAATATGAAAGGGAGTGGGATATTTTTCCGTTATTTTCAGTATTTCTTCTTTTGTGAAGGGAAGGTCCTTTGAAACCATTATCTTAACCTTTTACCTGATTTTTGTTTAATCGGTTTTTTTAATCGGTTTTTTTAATCGATTTTTGTTTAATCAGTTTTGTATCAAATTGAATTTTTACTCCTTTATTAGTTTTTCCTCTATTTCTTATACTGTCCTGAAAAAGTATTGATTTACAGAAACGGATCACATTGTCTCAAACAAACGTTAAGTTTCTGTTATTTAACATAAGGGCTCTTCGCTGTTTCGAGTGGGTAACTTAAATCCACCTCCTAAATATCGAAAGAACATCTATAAAATTTAGGTACATTTGCCGTTGAAAATCACATTCAAGCTCAATATTTCTCTTTTTGGCTTAGCTACTTTATAACTATGCAAATATTTCTAACCCACAGGAAATAGCGAAGAGCCAACATAAGTTTCTGATATACCGGCTACATCTGGACTGGCGAAGTTAGCTTTTTTTTCATTTTCCTTCTCAATCCCGGAGTTTTTTGAAAACTTCCTTGAGCCTGGAGTATGGGTAGGTATTCACAACATCTTCTTTTTCAAGCCAGCCCCTCCTCGCTTGCCCAAGCCCGTAGCGCATGGAAGCAAGGTCCGACATGGAATGGCTGTCTGTTGAAATACAGAATTTCAGCCCATACTCTTTTGCCCTAAGGATAAGCTCGTCGTTAAGGTCCAGCCTTGAGGGCTGGCTATTGATCTCCATTACCTTCCCGTTTGCCGCTGCCGTCTCAAAGACCGTTCCGAAATTAACCGCATAAGCCTCCCTTTTCCCGAGCAGCCTGCCTGAAGGGTGGGCAAGTATGTCAAGGTGCCTGTTTTCAAGAGCGGTGACAATTCTTCCTGTCATCTCTCTTTCCGAAGAGGAAAAACCTGAGTTCACGGCTCCGACCACGATATCGAGCTCTTTAAGGATTTCATCCGGGTAGTCAAGGCTCCCGTCTTTAAGAACCTCGACCTCGGAACCTCGGAGGATTTTTATTTTGAAGCGTTTTGACAGTTTTTTGATCTCTTCCCACTGTGCTTTCAGAGTATCGATTTCCATTCCGTGTGCAATTCTCTGGGAGCGCGAATGGTCTGTAACGGCAATATATTCGTACCCCATAGTTTCGGCTTTTTTCACCATTGTCTCAAGGCTGGCCCTTCCTTCGCTGTAGTCCGTATGCAGATGGAAGTCTCCTTTGAGGTCTTTTGCTTCTATAAGTTTTGGAAGGATTTTTTTTATTGCAGCCTTAATCTCTCCCCGGTTTTCTCGGAGTTCGGGTACGATGTATTCAAGTCCCAGTTTCCTGTAGACTTCTTCCTCACTTTTTCCTGCAACCTGTTTTCCCGAAGCTTTTTCGTACAGTCCATATTCTGAAAGCTTGTAACCCTCTCTTTGGGCAATATTCCGGAGTTCTATGTTGTGCTCCTTTGAACCCGTGAAATACTGAAGCGCAGCCCCGTAACTTTCAGGAGGAACAACCCTCAGGTCCACTTCCAGTCCTTCTTTGAGGATCACGCTGCTTCTTGTGTTACCTTTTGAGACTACCTGTCCAACAGCAGGGAGGGAAACAAAGGCATTCATTACCTTCCCCACCTGTTCTCCTTCTGCTTCTGCAAGGATATCGATATCCCCTATCGTCTCTTTCAGTCTGCGCAGGGAACCTGTGTAGATGAGCTTTGAGAAGTCGATTTCCGGGGTTTTGCTCCCGAGTTCGGTTTTCAGGGTAGTTTTGAGGGCAGATATAATCTCTTCGGCAAGTGGGAGTACCTTTCCAAGCGCCATTCTGGAGTGGCTTTTTTCGTAATTTCTAAGTGATCGGGCAATATTTTCTTCACTTATCTCCCCGAAGCCTTCAAGCCTCCTGATCCTGTGCGCATTAACCGCAGCTTTCAGGTCCGGAATAGTTTTTACTTTGAGCTCATCAGCAAGCCTTTTTGTCTTTTTTGCTCCAAGCCCTCTGATCTCCATAAGCTCGGTGGTGCCTGAAGGGGCTTTCCCTTTCAGGTCTTCGAATTTTTTAACCTTTCCGGTTTCGAGGTATTCGGCTATATGGTCAGCAATGGCTTCCCCAATCCCCGGAATTTCTGTCAGTCCTTTTTTCCCCTTCTTCTCATAGACTTTCTCGATGTCCTCTCCGAGGTTTTCGATATTCTGAGCTGCCCTCCTGTAGGCTCGCGGTTTCCACTCTATCTGCTGGAACTCCATAATGTCAGCAGTTTCGTATAACAATTCGGCAATCTCGCGGTTTCTCAATAGCTTCCTACTCCTTAGCTCACTACCCCTTAATGGTTTTATACTTCTTTTTCGTCCTTTTTGCTTTATTTGTCTCTGATTCCCAGGCCGGCTTTCAAATTCCTTCCTTCAAATCCCTTATTTCCCTGACCGTCGTGGCATCAAAGGGCGCTCTGTCATACCTTATACGCAAAAAGCGGGGAAAACGCAGTGCAAGCCCTGTTTCTTCTTCCCCTTCTCCCGCAGTATGCCCCGGGCTGTTTGTGATCTCCGAGCCGAGGACTTCAATAACAACTGCCGGTTCTATGAAGATATCAGGAAGCATCCCTTTTTTTATGATGACATTCTTTGGAGCTTCACTTACCGTGTGGGCTGAAAGCAGGCTGTTGATTTCTTCAGCATCCGCTTCAGTAAAACCCGTACCTACTTTTGTGAAGGTTTCAAATTGCTGTTCCTCTTCGTTCAGGACTGCACATAAGAGTGCCCCAAAGGAGCCTTTCCTTTTCCCTTTTCCGTAATAGCTCCCTACAACCACAAGGTCAAAGGTTTCTCTCATGCCTTCGGAGTATTCCTGTTTCCATTTGAGCCAGAGCCAGCTCCTTTTCCCGGCTTCGTAGACAGAGTTGCTGCTCATGGATTTGGCCACAATTCCTTCCAGCCCCTTTTCGACAGTTTCGTTAAAAAAGTCCTCAAGCTCCTCTATATTTTCCGTAACAGTTCTTCTGGTGAGGTGCACTATTCCTGACCCGTTAACATGCTCTTCGAGGAGAGCTCTTCTTTCAGGGTAGGTTTTCTTCAGAAGGGATTCTCCGTTGAGGTAAAGGATATCAAAAAAGAATACCGCAACGGGGCATTTTTCCCTGTACTTTTCAACCTCGTATTTTCTACGCCTCTGCATCAGGTTTTGAAACGGGTAGAACTCTTCTATCCGGGTATTCTCTTTTTCCAGTTCGGCATATGCAACGATTTCCCCGTCAAGCACGATTGTGTCCGCAGAGATACTTTCCCTTACAGCTTCTATAATGTCCGGGTACTGGGCAGTGATGTCTTCAAGCCTGCGGGAAAAAGCTTTAATCTCGTCTCCGGCTTTGTGGATCTGCACCCTCTCACCGTCGTATTTCTCCTCGGCTGCTTTTTTCCCTTTAATCCTTTCTTCAAGCTCTTCAAAGCTTTCAACACGCTGAGCAAGCATTGATTTCACAGGTCTTCCCGGTTTTATGGAGAAATACCCTGGAGCCCCGGCTCCATGCTCTGCAAGGGTTTGTGCAAGTTCTCCGATGTCCGTGCAGACACTGTAGCTTTCTTTTATTTTTCCTGCATGCTTTTTATCTCCCGTAAAGGCAATTGAAAAGGCTTCGAGTAAAAACTGGTCTCCAAATCCCAGCCTGAGCCTCCCGAGTACAATCCTTATTATGTATTTCCCTTCTTCAGGTGTGGCCTTCTGCAGGATATCCGAAAGAAGCCCGGTCTTCTTCTCCTGGCTTCCTTTCCCTGAGGCTTCTTTTATCTGTCTCAGCCTTTTGAAAACTTCTTCAATTGTCAGTGAAGCTTCTCTTTTTTTACTCAGCTCAAAAGCTACATCTCCGAGGTCTCCTGCCCTTGCATATCGCTTTTTGACCTCTTCTTCGGAAACTCCATAGGCTCCTGCGATGGCTCTTGTAACAAGCCTATCTTTTATCCCTAAAGTTGTGTTCTCAAAGGCAGGGCCTATGCTCCCAAGAAAAAGATAGGCACTATCCTTTACCTCGTCCCCTTTAAGTCCCCCAAAAAATCCTGCAAGCTTCCTTACGATTTCCTTATGGGACGTGATCCGTTCGAGCTCCTCAAAAAGCTCGGCAAGCTCCTTAAACCGCACCATTGCCCTCTTTCTCCACAAAAGCGGTTTGAAATTCCCCCAATTACTATTCCCTGCTCCGGTCTTTACGCTTTGCATCCTTAATTTTCAGAAACAGATTGCACTTCCAGTACGGGATAACCAGTACTCTTCGGTATCCTCCTCCCTTTTACCGAAACATTTAATATCTAAAAGATGCATGAGAAGAGTACACAGCAGTTCCTTAAGACAGTTTGCGACTGTGGTTTAGTGGCTATGACCTGAGCTTCCCAAGCTTAGAACCCGGGTTCGAATCCCGGCAGTCGCATTTCTGTGAAGGGATATAGGTTTCTTAAATTTTTTGTACGCTGTTTTGTATTAATAGTGCACAATAGTTTATTTTTAAAAGTTAGCTCACCAAAAATAATTACGGTTATAGAAGTTTTAGCAACTAGAAGTATAATATTAGTTTTTATTTTTTGTCTTTTTCATTCCATTCCATCAAAGCCTTCTCTATAGATATTAATGTGAACATAGTAGTATTGAATATTTCGTCTGGGTGTTGTGGCATCCAACTGATTTCATCAAGAACGTCTTTTGGAAGCCTAACAATATCGTTCATCTCTTCTCCTATCGTCATGAAATATTCAGCATATCGTAAACCATACCTACTATTATCACACGCAGTGATGGAGATGTACTGAATAAACGATCCATCATTCATTATATCTCTTGCATATCTGTACTGAATTTCTTCAGCACAATCAGAGTAATCGTTATTGAGTCTTCTGATGGTATCTGGAATCGATTCACCATTTTTTTGCAAAGCTTTCAGGTCTGAAAATACACTTTTAGAAAGTCTGATAGTTTTGTATTGCTTCATACTACTACTCATGTAGTTAAAATATATTAATTATCTACTGCATCTGTAGTTAATATTCCGTGTGCCTAAATTCTTTAAATCTCAAAAAAATACTTAAGTAGAAACCTTTGAGTTGGAAGAACCCTTGAGTGATCTCTAAAAAATAGTTTTTCTCTTTTTTCAAAATTTATCTAAAGAAAGTCAAATTTTTTGTACTCTGATTCGTAAGATTAATTATAAGTTTTCTACAAACAGGCTGTCTCAAAACTCAAACCATTTCTACAATTGGATAATGAGCAACGTTGAATTTAAAAACAAGACCACCTAACTTAGAGAAATTTATACATGAATTAACCTTGTAGTAGAAAAATTTGACACAATTGTAGAATTAACTTTAGTTTTGAGACAGCCTGCAAAGCTCATTTTTACATTTTACAAGCAATCATACATATTTTTACTTTCGGCCTGAAACCAATGCTTCCAATTTATTTACCTTTTCCAGAACATGAGCGTTAAGACTAAACGGTTTATCTGACTTGGCGTTCTGTTTCATATTATGCAAAATTCCCTTAGAAAACCCTAATTTCTTCCGCTCAACATAAGAAATGCTCAGGATTTTTTGCCTGATCTCTTGAGAAGCAATTCTCTCAATCCCATATTCAGACTTAACTAAATCCAGTTTTCCCTTTTTACTTGTAGAATAATTGGCTAATTCTCTCATCTTGAGAAAGATAACATAACTCAGTTTGCTTTCTTTACCCTGGTAACTTACTTTTTATTCAGCATGTTGGAAAACTCATTAACAATCTTCCTGGCTCCTGCAGGCTTTAGCTTGAGGTTCTAATTCTCAGTCCTGATTAAGCTGTCCCTCATCAAACGGTGAGCTGGATACCGGTCTTTCCCGCCGTAATTCTAATATTATTTGTAGCAAGGTTCATGTATTTCATAGAAGATTCTTATGTGCATAGTTCTTTTTTAATGATTTCACTCTCGCTTCTTTTTGCTGAACTTTTAGTGTAGGCTCCAAGCAGGTTGAAGATATTCAGATGAAGCAGTTGAATAATAAACAAACAATAATAAACAATAACATCGACTACAACCAACTCTAATAGTGTCAACCTTGAGCGAGAAATGATATTATGGGAGCAAAGTCTGGATCTGTTGGGGAACAGTCCTTAAATCTCATTCTAATGGCAGGACATGCTGAAAATTTTCGAAAAATCGATGAGGGCAGGAAAATAGCAAAGAGGACAAATCAAAAAGAATATGAGATTTATGCCAGTCAAGGTGAGCTTCGAGAGATTATACCTGCTGTAGAGCGAACACGTAAGGATAATCAAGAAGTAAGTGATATGGGCGAGAATGCTGTAATAATGAAGAACTTGTTTTACGGTATCCAGGCGCAATCACTTGTGGCTCTGGATATAAAAATAGGGAAAAGTACAGCTTCGAGAGCTCAACTCTTGGAGTCCGGGGAAAAAAGTCGAGCTGGGGCTTTTTTTAAAGAAGTAAAGATGAAGCTTTATGACAGTTACACTAAATCTTCTACTCGAGGATGGCGTTTTATTCCCGTAAATGATGGAAATAGGGCAAAAGTAGGTCGAAATTCCGAGATATTCCTGAGGAAACAACTTGATAGAATAAATGTGGATAAAGATCCCGTGTTAAGAAGTATTATATGTCAACTTGATTTGATTAAAAAGAAAATGGAGCAAAGTCAAAAAACATTTATCGCATCTAGTATCCTGATTGTAATCGATCTTCAGCATCCAGAGGATGTACGTGCAAAATTGATTGATTTAGCGCATCCCATCGATGTGAATAATAAACTGTTCCAAAAATATAAAGAAAATTTTAATGAAGGAATAAATGCACTTATTGCTTTTTTTAAAAGTTGTGCCGCCGAATAAGAGGTAAAAATAAAACCGGTCACACAGAAAAGTTACACGAGTGGTTATTAATTCACGTTAAGAGCTTATCGAAATTCCTGCTACTCTAAATGTTATCCGTATGCATGCTAAATGAAGCATAGCAAGGTAATTCTCAATTTTCTTTTCCCATCTTATAATGAGTCTTCTGAATCTGTTTAACCAGGAATGTGACCTTTCCACAACCTATTTTCTTGCCTTAAAACCTTGTATTTCCATTCTTATGTTTACCTCTCCCCTACTTTTGATACGGGCATTATAACTGTATTCTTTAACCAATTCTCCGATATCAAGAAAGTCATATCCTCTGTCCACACACATATTCTGAATAACATTATCTGGAGAAGGTTTTTTAAAAATTAGAAGTTACGCACTTGAGATCAAAAATCAAGCACAATAGCATTGTAGTCATATATGAGAATTAATCTGAAAAATGTTTGATGTTATTGATTTCTCGTTTCAACCGCGTAAGTCCTAAAAATAATGTCATTTAAAGTCCTTTTTACAAGCTTTTGAAGTCTTCCAGGCTTCTTTTGGGGTTTGGGAAGAAGTAACAATTGTTTGGTTTTATTCCAGAATTCGTCAGATATCTCGTAATTGTGTTCGTTTTTTCGTTTCGCTACTAATCAAAATTACTCTTAAATGTGTTTTTTTACTTCTCGGATAAGCACTTATCATCTGCGGTTACTTACATGAGTTTTTCCCCAGGGAAAAGTAAGTCAGTTTATCTAATTTCAGGACAATTTATGGGTTGAGCAAGATGTCAGTCGATCAAATTCCAATTGGTAAGTTTTCCTTCATGACCCGCCTCTTGCAAAAAGCTCTCAGGCTATATGACCGGATACTTGTTCCGGAGGCAATGGACCCTTTTACCGGGTATCGTTTTATACTGTTTCTCAACTGGAAAAAGGAATGAAAATTAAAACCTTAAGCTCCTGGGTTTTTCTCTGGAGGAGATTTCCATGCTTCTGGATGCGGAAAGTAAGGGAGAGTTCAAGCAGATGGGAGAATGCTTCAGGAAGAAACTTGAAGAAACGAGAGCCGAAATTGGGAAACTGCAGAGGATTGAAGGCATCTTGCAGGGCGCCTGCGAGCATAATAAAAAAATTATGGAGTTATTCAGTATGTCTGTTAACAGAATCCATTATTAAGGAAATCCCGGAAATTAGAGCAGTAAGCAAACGTGAGAAGGGAACATTTGCAGTAACTATAGGAAAACTCATAGGCGAGATATGTGCATGCATCAGCGGTCCTGAAAATCAGCGGAACAGGGTAAAAGTCACAGGTCCTACTATGTTCATTTGCCACGACTAGGAATACAAAGAAACTGACGCCGAGATTGAGGTTGCCCTTCCGGTTTCAGGCAGATTTTCAGTCGAAGATCCGAAAATGGGATTAGAGCCATGCCTGCCGCAAGAGTAGTTTCTGTTATCTATCGGGGTCCGTATCCCGGAGTTGAAGCCGTTTACAACCGGGTCTTCTCATATCTCGAAGAAAATAATCTGGAAACTTTCGGTCCCAGCAGGGAACTTTACTTCAGCGATCCTGCAGAAGTTCCTGAAGAGGAGCTTACGACTGAGACCCAGATTCAAGTTAGAGAGAGGTAATCTATGCGTTGCTCCAGAAACCTGGAGCAGTTATCTTTTTTTCAAGAAATACAATTGTAATCTCTCCTGCCGAATCCTATACTTAACCATCCAAATCTTTTTTAGCATCAAAATAGTATTCTTTCCTTGGGTCAAGGTTGTGGAAAAGGACGTGGAGTTTTGGAAGGCGTTTGCCAGACGAGCGTCGCAGGTTATCGCAGGCTTATTATTATTTATGGTAGTGTTTTTTCTTTCAGCCGGGCGGATCGACCTGCCAAGGGCATGGTTTTTCTTTGCCATTTATTTTGTTTCGTTTCTCTTCAATACGGTAATTTTCCTCAGGTTCAACCCTGAGATCATAAGAGCACGGAGTGAAACTAATTGGGGAAAAATGAAGTGGTGGGATAAGGTGTTTGCAGTGCTCTATTTCGTGTTTCTTTTCTCAATGTTTATTGTTTGCGGGCTCGATGTAGGGAGATTACATCTTTCCAGCATCGGGATAGGGTTTTTAGTGGTAGGCGTGATAATTTTCGTTGTGGGCTGGGCATTTGCGGTATGGGCAATGGTTGAAAACAAGTTTTTTGAAACCACAGTCCGAGTTCAGATGGAAAGAGAGCACAGGGTTGTTTCCACGGGCCCTTATGCGATTATCCGGCATCCGGGTTATGCCGGAATGATTCTGTTTTACGGTTGCTCTCCGTTTATCATCGGTTCTCTCTACGGGCTGATCCCTGTAATATTACTTGCTTTTGCTTTTGTTTTTCGCACATATTTTGAAGACAGGCTGCTCTACGAGGAGCTTACAGGATACAAGGAATACACGAAAAAGGTAAAGTACCGCCTCTTGCCATTTGTCTGGTGAGGACGTTATAGGGAAAAATGGCTCTGTACTGGATTTAGAGATGGCCTGTTTTTGAAAAGTATCGATTCCGGCTGAAAATAAGTTATTTCCCAGGTACTTATTTTCAGCAGAATCCCCACAATTTATGGGTTTAAATATCCGAAAAATCAAGTGTAAATTTTTTCCTGTAAACCATTCCCTGAAATATTGCCACGAGGTCTCCTGCATCATCCGTGACGTTCACAGTATATGTGGCGATTTTAGGATTTATTGAAGTTTCCTTTGCTTCGGCCGTGAGAGTCCCTTTTGTTGCAGCTTTTACAAAAGAGATGTTTGAATTGATTCCAACTGCAGCAATTCCGTATGCATTTGAAGCTGCGGCAAAAGCAAGGTCTGCAAGGGTAAATATTGCGCCTCCCTGCACTGCCCTTAAAGCATTAAGGTGTTTTTCTTCTATCTCCAGCGTGGCTTTTGCATAGCCTGGAGCAGCTTCCAGCAGTTCTATTCCTGCATGTGCGGCAAACTTATCTTTTTTAAAAAAACGTTTGAGGTCTTCCATAATAGCGACTCCGGTAATTATCAGTAAAGTCACTTCCCATTTGCTATATTTTTAATTAAAGTTATGCCTTTCGAATTAAACTCGGAAACACATTTTCTTCTCTTTCGTTCGAAAGCCTATTCACGTTTTTCTCTAATTTGTTTTCAAACTCCAGTTACTTTTGAATTCCTTTTAATACAGATTTCAGTCAAACTTTTGATTTTGAAACTGCGTTTCATGTTTTGCCTTTTAATGATAATTTCACTACTTGTTTCGCTTTTTAATACTAATTTCACTACTTATTACTAAGTAATTTTACACTACTCGTAAGCGTCTAATAAGCCGGAGTTTTAGATACGTTTATGGATGGGAGGAAGAGATCCGAACTTGGGGTTGAATTGCTGGAAACCAATATACTGGGAATTAAAAAAGAAACCGGAGACGGATTTAAAACCGTTATGATCGAAACAGATCGTGGAAGGGTGGAATGCCGTTACTATGCGGCAGAAGGAGCGAGCAAAGCGGTGATTATGGTCGGAGGGATAGGAGGGGGTTTTGACACTCCTGCAGATGGTCTTTATCCCCGTTTGTGTGTGGATTTGCTGGATTCCGGAATAAGTTCGCTAAGGATCAGATTCAGGTATCCTACCGATCTGGCAGAAGCTACTATGGATGTGCTTGTAGGAATTGAATTTTTAAAAGGTGAGGACATTTCCGGGTTTGGGCTGATAGGCCATTCTTTTGGAGGTGCTGTGGTCGTTCAGGCTGCGCATAACGAGAGCGCTGTAAAAACCATAGTCATTCTTTCCACTCAGAGTCTCGGAATTAGCCCGATCTCCAATCTTGCCGAAGGGGTTTCAGCGCTCTTGATCCATGGGGATAAGGATGAAACACTGCTGTCAGGGAGTTCGGTATACGCATATTTTCTGGCTCATGAACCGAAGAAACTCACGATATACGAAGGGGCAGGGCATGATTTAGCAGAAGTATCAGATGAAGTGTATAAAGAAGTAAAGAGCTGGATTGAAGACTACTTAAAATGAGTCCTTTACGCCTTCCGGGCTACTATCTTTTATAAGTTTTATATTTTTTTCCTTCAGGTTTTTGTTCAACTGTTATTTCTGTTCAACCGTTCTTTATTAAAGCTCAATATTTAATTTCCATTTAATAGTTCTGGCTTCAAAAGTGCTTACTGATTGTGAAAAGCTGACTAACCCTCCATATAGTTAAATAGAGATTAAGTATTTATAAATTCTCCATTTATTATTAAATTGGTTTTTATTAAACCTACTTTTATTTAATAGGGGATTATTTATTCAACTGGTCAGAAGACCAAATTCGTGTATGGGGGTATAGAATGAAAGTGAAACTAATAGTTTCTCTGATAGCTTTATGTCTAGCCCTGTCCATCGTATCCGTGCAAGCGCAGACAGACGCGGAAGAGGACATGGATAGCACAAATCTGATCGTGACCGGAAATATTGCTAAGACCATTACGTGTAATATGACCGGTAACGCTGCTGTGATCGAAGAAATAAATAAGACTACCGAGGCGGATAACGCTACCGAGGCAGACAATGCTACCGAGGCAGACAATGCTACCGAGGCGGACAACGCTACCGAGGCGGACAACGCTACCGAGGCGGACAACGCTACCGAGGCGGACAACGCTACTGAAGAGATAACGTGTACTGTGACTGGAAAAATGATTTTGATCAAAGATCTAAGTAATATGACCGAAAAGGCGGTTATAGTCGGAAAAACGGATAGTATGCCCGGAAACGTGGTTATTTTCGGAAAAATGGATAACATGACTGAAGACATGGGTAACATGACCGAAGGCATAGGTGACGTGACCGTATTCATGGCCGGAAATATGACTGGAACCATGATGTGCAACATGACAGAAATGAATAAGACTATCGAGGGTGCGGATAACATGACCGTACTCATGGCCGGAAACATGACCGGAACCATAACAGGTGATATGACCAAAAAAGCGATTATAATCAAGAATATGGGCGATATGAAAGAAATAGCCGAAAAAATGAGTAATATGACCTGGATAGCCGAAGACACGGATAACATGACTGAATCCACGGCATGTAATATGACCGGAAAAATGCTTGTAATCAAAACTATGGATAACATGACCGAAATGGAAGAAGACATGGATGATATGGTCGAGATGGATGGAGATACGGCTGTAATCGGAAATATGGATAAAACGATGGAAATGGACAAGGCCGCGTACAACACAACCGGAAAGATCATTGTGATCAAAAATATGGATGGTGCGATTGGAGTTGTGGCCAAGCCCATTACATTGAACGCGACTGAAAGAAGGTCTACAATCAGAAATATGAATGAGTGAACGATAGCGTGACCGAAAGAATTGTATGGACAGGTTAATTCAAGTTCGTTTCCATTACAAACTTCGGTCTGGAATAAGGGCTGTGAATCTGCATATTCACAGTTCATCCTTTTTCATTTCTGAATTACATTATAACAGCTGTAGAATTCCCTGAATAAAATTTGTTTTTCTTCCGACCCATTGGATAGAACCTGTCTTCAACAAACCTATTCTTTGCAAATCTATTCTCAATAGAGCTATTTTCATCAGAAACGAACTTTTTTGATTTTCATCTTAAATTCAGTTCTCTGGCTAAATATATTCATCTGGGATACCTTAAATGTCTTCACGAGGCTATAATATTCACAGATTTTTTATAAGGCCGCCCTTGCAAACCTTCTTATAGGCAAAGAAAAAGAAACTTCTTCAAAAGAGGTTGTAGACCTGCGCAGTGAAGTACAGTGGCTTTCCAATGAAATCAGCAGTTTTTCTTACAGGGAAAGGGAAAAAGGTGATTTTCAAGTAAGTATCTCGATATATTTCATTGACTATGCCTCTGCTCATTACTCCTTGCCTCTGCTCGTTACTTCTGTCTTTTCTGTCACCTTCATCCTTTCTTTCCCTGTTAATTGTTTTTCTTTCTTTTTCCGCACCTGTATGAAGACAGGCTGCTCTGCGAGGAACTTCCGGGATATAATGACTACAAGGCAAAAGTAAGATGCCGGCTGGCCCCTTTCTTTTCGTAAGGCTAAGACAAAAACGGGGCTGGAAGGGTTATTCATGTAAAAAAACGTTTATGAGTGAAATATTGTAATATTGTAGCAGAGTAAAAAATAAGCTAGGATTGAAGAATAAATTAAAACCTATTTTCAGGTTCTCATCTGGATTATGAGATTACACCAATTGGACTATGCATAAAAGTAATGTAAGAATTGTGATTACTATGAGCCCTATTTCCATGGCTCCTAATTCAAAAGTACCTACCTTCATATCTTCTAAATTGTTTAAGCATCTATATATAGGTATTAATTTAGATTTTTTTCAATCTTTTTTCTGCATTCTTTTCTTCCTTCTCTCTTCCTTATTTTTACTTTTTTTCTGGATTTATATTCCCGATGGAGGTTCGATTGCGTCGTAAGGACAATTTTCTGCGCATCTCCCGCATTCCAGGCATATCGACCCGTCAATTTTATAGATTTCCCCTTTGCTGATAGCCCTTGAAGGGCATAATTCTTTACATATCCCACAGGCCGTACACTTTTCTGTAATTTTATAACCCGGCTCTGCCACTTTTGCCCCTCCGAAAGCGAATCTTTCACGTTTCGGAGGGATGCCGGATAAGTCATACATTTCCCCTACTCCGGAGGATAAACAAAATACCTCCAGAATATCTTTTGTATCTTCAGGGTATATCTCGTCAAGAACCGGGTTTATCTCAAATATTTTTTCCAGAAAAATGTTTTCAACGAATTCTATCCTTCCTCTGACCCTGACCATAACGTAGTTTTTATCCATGCCGACAAGTGCTATTTCCGGATTTTTCTTTAACTGTCTGTAATAGGGTTTTCCCCTTGCCGTGAGAAAATAGAGTTTCTCATGCTCAACCAGCATTACATCGCTCATCCTGACTGCCGGTTTTCCATCATCCACAGTTGCAACAGCAACGGATTTGATGTTTCTTAAGAATTCAAGCGGATCTTCCATACCTCCACCCCTTAGTTTTTTCATTTTTACTTTTTCATTTTTACATTCTCTTTGTTTCAAATCCTTTTTGTTTTAAGTCTTCTTCGTTTCAAATCTTCTTCGTTTCAAATCTGCTCTTAACATCTCGTAAATGCGCATAATAGAGGTTATATCGTAGTTTTCCTTTCCGAAGAAGCGAGTTCTGATAATGGCTGCGCTGCCTGTATACTATTATTTTGGATATTGTAATGATATATAACTTCACCAGGTCTGCAAAGAAGCTGAAATAGTCCCCGGTTTTGACCCCCTCTCATCCTGGAAACTTTACTCCTTCCTTTTCCAGTAGGTCTCTGTCCCGTTGCAGGTTATGTATGCAGCTGCAGGGACCTGGCTGAGGACAAAGCCCAGGTTCATCACATCCATGCAGGAACCCATGGAGTTTAACAAAATCAGGATTTTTGCCATTGGGGTCAGCAGGCCCAGAAACCCCAGGATTAAGGGCAGGGCTGCTGAAATAATTAGGAAAGGTGCTATCGTTATTAGAATGTACCTCAGCTTTGGCAGGCTTTCTTCCGAATAAACATACCCTCCGTAGTAAGTAATCCCCAGATATGTTTTCTCCGATCTTATAAAGTTGGGAATGAAGATCAGGTGCAAGAGTTCATGACTTAACAGCAGCCCCATAAGACCTGCAAAGCCTTTCAGGCTTATGGTTGCGGATAGCCCATGCGAGGTTATTCCGAAGTCGGCGAGGGAAAAGGCTGTAAATATATTGAATATTTTTACGGTTGCAAGGGCGCTTAAGGCCATTATGGGAACCATTAACAATCCGATGCTTACGATGTTTTGAGGTTCACGCAGCTGTATCCAGTCACTGGCTATTAGTTCCGATTTCCTTTCGGGATTTGTTTTCGGCACCTTGTTGCTCAGCCGGATAATATCTTCTCCCTTTTTTCTATTACTGATATCAATCAGTTATTCGGCTATATCAATGGAACCAATTGAAAAAGTAAATGAACCGATCAGGGAAATCAACAATATTTCCTTCAGGATGACATTGGAGATGAGCCAGACCAGAAACACGACAGGGATCCGATGATACGGGATTTCAAGGAAATCCCGCCGGTCGGATAAACAGGAATGAAAAAGGGGAAAGCCACATGGATCTCGGGCAGGTGCATTGCCAGCTGATCAGGATTCCGATTACGGCAAAAGCAAAATCCAGGAGCGCAGGTTATATATACCGCTCTTTGTTAGAGATTCTGTCGCCCCGTATGTCCGGAAAACCGGTTTGTCTGGCAAGTTTTATGGCGATGAACCCGAAAAAAGCTGCAAGGATTATTGCTGCCCCTGCTCCGGTCCAGTTTTGTACGATCGGATGGTTCACGTCGAAATCTATCATGTCGCTTTTCCAAGCCCCATCAATAAAACCAGGCCCAAGAAAGTCTTTTCCGAGGTAGTCAGTCTATCCACATTATAACTTTTGTTAGTGAATTTTACATAAATTTATCTGCCGGAGGTCCTGGCAGGAAAATTTGAAGTGTGAAGGGCTTTTGCAAGATCAGGTTTTTTTGATAGATCGGGTTTTTGAGAAATCTGTTTTTTTGATAGATCATTTTTTTGAAAAGTCAGGTTTTTTTGAAAAACGTCATTCTTCGGCATAGTAAATCGTTACAATGGTCACGGAGGTTTTTGCATCCACTCCTCCCATAAAGGGCTTTCTTTTAACCTTTCTTTTTCTGGTTTTTTATTTTTCCGGTGTCCGGTGATGCCGGCAACCAGCAGGAAAATATAAGGTGCTGCTTCGTATAATGGTGTAAAAAACCTGTTTAAAGAGTATAATTCAGTAAAAATATCTTTTTTGTACTATATTCTTAATTTGGGGCCTTTATAACCTTTACAGGAGATCTTTCTGTTAAACTTGAGCGTCTTTTGAATAAAATTAATTTACTCAGTGAAATCTCACTGTAAACCAATCTTTCGGATATATTCCTGTTTAATAAGCATATCGTGAATTATATATTTCTTAAATAACATTCGTTTCTAATTTATATTTCTCTATCTATTATATCTTTCAAATACTAATTGCGTGTTGGTACAATTTTTTGGTATAATGTGAAAGTACTTCCATCGGTTCATGAGGCGGGAATGGAATTAACCTTTACCGATTAATTAAGGAATAAATCCGATTATTGATTGGCAAAGTATTACTTATTCTGTGCATGCCCCTACTGAAAGTGGACTGGATCAACGACCTGAAAATCGTATCAAAAAATACATTCTGGGAGTGTAAATATATGGGATTTAAGAAAGCATTGGCTATCTTGGTGTTAGTCTGTTTTGTACTGTCAATGACAATTGCTTCGGCAAGTGCATGTTCTGAAAATGACTGTGATTGCAAAGACAAGTGTGATTACAAAGACAAGTGTGATTACAAAGACAAATGTGATTACAAAGACAAGTGTGATTACAAAGACAAATGCGGCTATAAAAATAAATGCGGTTGCTTCTTCTTGTTTGACTTCCTATTTCTGTTTTTCGGAAATTGCTTTAACTGCATAACATGCTGCTGCATATTCTGAATGATCTGAGGGAGAAGGCAGAAAGTTAAATAAAGGCAAAATGTAAAACCAATGATGGCCTGTTCGTACGGTCCTTCAAGATAAAGAATGGCGAAAATAAAAGTTGACCGGCGAATTTGTCTGGTTTTACATTTTTTCTGATTCTAATCTGGTTTTTGATTCCGATCCGATAAAAATTTAAGGAAAGGTATCTGATTTTTAACTCGGTTTCTTCCCCCTGTATAATCTTCAGATCCTATTATTCTTTACAAAAAAGTCACTTTTACAGCTCTTACAGCAATTTTTGCATCCAAACCGTATCAAAGAGCTTTCCCTTCTTCTTTCCCACCTCACGGAACCTCCCACACTCCTCAAACCCGTGATTCAGGTGGAAACGGATGCTTCCGTCGTTGAGGGAGGAAATATTTGCAAGGATGCAGTGAAACCCTTTTTCCCTGGCTCCTGCAAGGAGATATCCGAGCATTGCAGCTCCAATTCCTTTTCCGGTGAATTCGGGCCTGATGAAATAAGTTACTTCGGCGGTTCCTGCCAGGGTGGGCATCGGGGAGTGCGGGTGAAGCATCCCGAAACCCAGGAGATTGTTGTTTTCATCCTTTGCGGCGACAGTGGGATATCCGGCTGTATTCCGAGGAATAAATCAAAAAATTCGTAGGGGACTTTCCTTTCGGGGTAAGCGGCAAAACTATTTTCGATGTAGTGGTTGAATATATTGATTACAGTTTCCCGGTCTTCGGGGGACATAGGAACCATGTCATATTTCATTTCATGCACCTGTTTTCCCTTGTTGGGATTTTTTTACTCAGAGGCTATATTGAGAAGTTAATTGTGAAACTATGTTGAAAGCCATATTGAAAATCATATTGTATGATCTATTGTATAGCTACTAAGCAATATTGGTACAATAATCCCCAAACTATTTTAATTTAGCTACTATACAAAATTCCCCCTATTTCTTTAGCTCTGTTCCTTCAAAAGTTTCGGGCTGAACGTCTAGGGGTTGTTCTGCTCATTCGTACCGTTCAATGCAGCGGTCCAGCATTCTTTCAAAATGCCTGTGGACCCTGAGCAGCTTTTCTATATCTGCATCACTCATCTGCTCAAGCTCTTCCCGGATTCCGGTTTCGAGGGACTCGTGGAGGGCTTTGTGCCACTCGAAGGCTTCCTTTCCGAAACCGGTGAGTTCAAGCATAATATTCTTCTTATTGTTAGGGGTTCGGACTCTTTTTACGAGCCCTTTTTTCTCGAGTTTCCTCACCATCTGGGAGATTGCCCCCCTGGTCACTCCGAGATGGGAAGCGATGGACGCCAGGTTCTTTTCCGGGTATTTTCCGACCACTTCTATTATATGGAATTCCGAAGGGTAGAGTAGTATGCCGTTTCCGAGATCCACGGATTTTTTTTCAAGCATGTATGCTTTGTTCAGGGTACGGATTCCAGTCTCAAGAAGGGTGGTGACCTTTTCGTCCGGGTTCAAAATCTCTACCTGCTTTTTCCTTAATTGTAATTCCTGATGTATGCTTTTCTTGCAGGAATTGGGAATGAATTCCTTATATTTTTTTTGATAGAATTCATTCCTGCCCTTTCTGCTCTTTTCCACTCCCTTTTCCGGGACGGCTTGTCCTTAATATCTTCACATGCCTGTACTTACAGGGCAGGTCTGTCCAGGAGTTCGAGGGCTTTATTTATAAGGTATTTCTGGTGTCCGGGATCCTTGCTCCTCCAGGCCACTCTCAGCAGCCCGTAGCTCATGTAGAGGGGGAGGACCTGCTTTATCTGGTGGTATTCTTTTTCGTCCCGGCTGTAGTTTCGGAGGAAGCCTTTGATATGGGGAATAGCGGCAGAAGCGGTACCTTTTCGTGCAAAATGGTGGAAGACTTCGGCGCTCAATATCCCGAGGTCGTGGGCAAAATATCCGTGCTCTGTGGAGAGTTCGAGGTCAATTGCATAGATTTTACCCCTGCAGAAAAGGTAGTTTGCCGGAGTGGCATCGGTGTGTGTGGTGCAGCCGTGAACCCTGTCCAGGCGCGAGCCTTTTTCCCATCTCTCAAGCTTTTTTTCATACCGCCGCCTGGTAGAGCCGCGCAGGGGCATATGGGCCAGATTTTTGCGGATCTTTGTAAAATCCCTCTCTTTTTCGTAATTGCTTTTCGTGTCCCTGTGGAGTTTGCCAAGCAGGTGGGCTACGGCTCTTAACTTTTCGTCCAGGTCCTTTTCGTTTTTCAGGTACCAGGAAAAGGGCTTTCCGGGAATGTATTCTGTCACGAGCACGCAGTCGAAATGCCTGTTTGCTGCAATAGGACAGGGGATATCGATTATTTTCTCAAGCTTTTTGAGTTTGTAATACTCGTTCAGCATAGCTTTCTTGCAATCGTATTTTTTTATCTTTCCGGTGGGTTTTTCTAAGAATTTTGCAATAACGCTAAAGCCTTCCCCTTCAAACTCATATCTGCAGACCTTGTGGGATGCCGGCCTGACCCTGAATTCCCTGACATTGCACCTGAAATCCTTTATCCTGTGCCCCTGCACCCAGACCAGCCAGTCCCTGAAAGAATCTCCATGCTTCAATTTACGAACGTATTTCTCTGAAACTAAAATCCCCCCGGTTTCAGCAACAGACATCGGGATTCTTCCCGATCTCGTATATCAAATATTGAAATAATTACCTGTACTGGAATATTCAATCTTCCTGTCCGTACTCAATTTGAGCTTCAGGGTATAAAAGCACCGGACAGTTCCCGAACTATCCTGCTCATAGTCAATAAATTTTGAATTATGTACAGGACCTTGATACCCTTTAATCTCCTATTTTGTTAAACCAGAAAAGGACTAAATCCCAACGGAACAAACTTTATTTGTGTACATCGGACATTTTGCTGTTGCGTATTTACTGATCGGCATGTTTCCTGAAGTTCCGCCTTTAGTGCCCCTCATAGGAGTCGGGTTCCCGGATATACTCTGGCCCTTCTTTGTGTTTCTCGGGCTCGAAAAAGTGGAAATCAACAAAGAGTCGCCTCTCCAGAAGCATATCAAATTCGTAAGCTACCCTTACTCCCATTCACTATTGATCTCTTTTTTGATCTCATGTATTGCGGGTATTATCCTGGGAGTTTTCATGAGCCCTCTGGCAGGAGTCATTTTTATCTTTGCGTCTGTTTCGCACTGGTTCCTGGACATTGTCGTGCACCTGCATGACCTTCCTGTGACCGGATTTAAAGGTGGCAGAAAAGTGGGATTCGGGTTATGGAAATACCCCCTCATTGCTTTCGTATTCGAATATGTTTTTTATGCGCTGGTGACCATTCTGGTCATGCCTCCTGCTTACATCCCAGGTTTGCTGGCGCTGGGGGCTTTCGGGCATCTACTTAACATCAATTCTTTTTTCGGGTTCACAAAAGGCAACCCTGCCAAATCCGATAAAGCCTATGCAGTTTTTGCTTTAATCGGTTTTATCGGGTTCAGCCTTGTTGCAAATTACATTCTTGCGGGGTAACGATTGAAACCTGTTGATAAAGGTAAAGGAAGATTTTATTCGTAATTCTCTTTCCTGAAAGAAATGTCTGTGCAGGATATTCAGGAAAATGATTCAGGGAAAATGATTCTGGAAAGATAGCCTATAGGAAGATGGTCTTCAAGAAGAGTGCCTGCGGAAAGGAAAAATTATGTGAACGAAAACACCATATGTAAAATCATTTTCAGAGATCGGTATCTGGATATCAATAATAAAATAGAGGCTCTGAGAACGAGAGGATCGAATTGAACAAACAGGATTTGACCTATATAGCCATTTTTTTAGTTTTTTTGATAACAGTATTGCTTTTCGCCTTAAGACCTGAAGACAGTCCTTCCGTACCTGAAAGTCCGGCCGGATTTGAGACCGTGAGTGTTGAAGAAGCCAGGGGAATGATCGAAAAAGACGAGGTCTTCATACTTGATGTCCGCACCCCTGCAGAGTTCAATTCCTCACATATTGAAGGGGCAACCCTGATTCCTGTTACGAATTCCGGCGGGTCAAATTTGAGCCCTGATCAGCTGCTTGAGGCCCGAATAAACGAAGTCCCGAGAGACAAAAAAATACTCGTTTACTGCAGGACGGGGCACAGGAGCATTACTGCCAGCAAAATCCTGGTAACTGCAGGATACTCTGATGTCTACAATATGGAGGGCGGGATCACCGCCTGGATAGGCGCAGGGTATCCTGTTGTAAGTTAAGTAGACCGGGATATTCAGACTGGGATATTCAGACTGAGATACTATTATTTTTTTCTGTATTCTCTTAAAAATTAAAGATCAATCCCTTCAAGATCAATCCCTTCAAGATCAATCCCTCTGATTAAGTATGCAAATGATTGGGATGAAAAACAGGACAGAGGTCGGGTCACCCGTTTTTCCGTTTGTATCAGGGTTCTTTCAGCCCGATTTACATTTCATCATCTATACACTCGGTTCAAAAGTTTGAGGGGATCTTTACTGACGGCAAACAAATGATATGCAAAAGGATAAGCCAGAGGGCCCAGCATTTCGAACAAAAACCTGTTTCTTTTTGAGTGCTCCATTTTCCTGGTCAGGTTCTCTTTTATCAAATCCTCATAAGTCCCTTCCCCCATTATGCTTCTTGCGGCAAAATTGGCGCTCTGGAAAGCATATCTCATTCCAAATCCCCAGAAGTAGTCCTGAAATCCGCCTGCTTCTCCTACAAGCATCGCGTCGTTTTCATCATAAAGATTTTTCTTTATTTCAAAGTGCCCGTAACCGCCAAATTTTTTACCGGAAGCTACATCCTTTTCGTCAAGGTATTCCGAAAAATAGTTAACTGTTTTTCTGAGGAACTCATCGGCATGGTGGACATTTTTGCGGTCAAAAACAGTTGCAATCGTTCCGTGCCCGTTTTTAATCAGGAGATAGGAGTAAAATCCCCGGGCTATATCATCGCCAAAAGCCATGTGATAGCTTTTTTCAATGCCCGTATCGAATTTGATTCCCCTTGCGAGGATATTTGCATTTCTTGGACCGGTTGCGTTTACTTTTACAGGTACTCCTTCCCCAGGTACGGAACCCATATGGATATTTACGCCCAGTTCCTCAGCCTGCTTGCGTAAGCTGGTATCCAGGCAGCCTGTGCTGCTTCCCCTTCTTACCAGGTAACAGGCATTTTTTCCTTTGATGGTTTTTGCCTTGCTGGAATAATGAATGGTTAATTCGGATACCGGCTCGTAATCAAAAGACAGTTCAATCCCGTATGATTCTATCTGTTTCAGGACATCGACTTTTTCAGACCAGTTTTCCAGGCCCTGCCAGTCATTATGAAACCTTTTGCCGGAATCATTCTTTTTTTCAAAAACGTTAACATCGTATCCGTTTTTGCGAAGAATTATCGCACATCCCAGACCGCTTATTCCTCCACCCAGGATATTTACTTCTTTTTCCATGTCAACACCAGCATAAAGTGGAACTCGGTATTATTTATAGTTGTTTTTTGGAGTTTACCGGCGATTTTTAATGTGAAGGCGTAAACTGTGGAAAATATGAACTACGCTGAAAAACTCTACATGCGCCATATTTATACCGCATTTTTTCCTTTTTTTCTTTTATCCATACAAATATATCCTATCCGTTCAGATTTTTTCCTCATGCGCAGGATAATTCTCGCGTCCGCATCCCCAAGGCGAAAAGAACTGCTTAAACAGCTGATCGGAGACAATTTTGTTGTTTACCCGAGTTCTTATGAAGAACCTCCTCAGCCGGGGCTGGACCCTGAAGAGTTGCTTTTGAAGCACTCTGTTGAGAAAGCAAGGGATGTGGCAAAACACTTTGATTCCGGGCTTGTGATATCTGCCGATACGTCGGTGCTCTGTGAAGGTGAGGTGCTCGGAAAGCCCGGCTCTCCCGAAAATGCTGAAAAAATGCTGGAAAAGCTGAGCGGGAAAAAGTTCAGGGTCATAACAGGGCTTACCGTTCTGGACCTTGACAGCGGGAAGGAAACAAGTGAATTCGAATCAACAAACGTCTGGCTGGCTGAATTAAGCAAAGAACAGATTTTAGCCTATGTCAGGACAGGAGAGCCTCTGGATAAAGCCGGGGCTTTTGCAGCTCAGGGAAAAGGGGCGGTGCTGGTGGAAAAAGTAGAGGGGGATTTTTTTAATGCTGTCGGGCTCCCTCTTTTTCGGTTGGGGAAAATTCTGGAAAGGCTTGGGGTTTCGGTGTTTGATGAAGGCTTTTCCTGATTCTTTTTTTCCACCCGGAAACTTCAGGCTGTTTTATTCAGGGAGTTTACCAGGCGTTGCAAAAGTAATAAAGCAATTGGAAGTAATAATAGCAGATAAGGCTAATAGCGGATAGGGCTAATTTATCTGGAATTTAACAACCAGAGGTGTTCCGAATGTTGCAAGTCTACAATACCCTGACACGAGAAAAGGAGATATTCAAACCTGTAAAGGAAGGCGAGATTTCGATTTATGCCTGTGGGCCCACGGTCTACAATATGCCCCACATAGGAAACTACCGAACCTTTCTGATGACGGACAACGTCTTGCGGGCCCTCGAATACCTCGGGTACAGGGTAAAACTCGTGATGAACATTACGGACATCGATGACAAAACTATCAGGGACTCAAAAGCAGCCGGGATGACTCTTAAAGACTTTACGGACAAATACACGGCCGAGTTCTTCAAAGGCCTTGACATGTTGAACATAAAGCGGGCTTTTGCGTATCCGAGGGCTACGGAAAACGTTGACGGCATGATCGAACTTGCACGGAAACTGATCGAAAAGGGGCTGGCTTACGAAAAAGACGGTTCAGTCTATTACAGGATTTCAGGATTCCCGGAATACGGCAAGCTTTCCAGGCTTAATTTTGACAACATCCTGATCGGAGCGTCTGTGGACGTTGACGAGTATGATAAGGACAACCCGCGGGACTTTGCCCTCCTGAAAGCTTCAACGCCTGAAGAGATCGAAAGGGGGATATATTACGACAGCCCCTGGGGAAAAATCCGTCCTGGCTGGCATATCGAATGCTCGGTAATGGCAATGAACAGTTTCGGGCCTACCCTGGACATCCATACAGGAGGCGTGGACCTGATCTTCCCGCACCATGAAAATGAGATAGCCCAGTCCGAAGGCGCAACCGGAAAGCCCTTCGTGTGCACCTGGATTCATGGGGAGCACCTTATAGTCGAGGGGGAGAAGATGAGCAAGTCCAAAAGAAATGTTTTCACCCTGCCCGAGATCGTTGAAAAGTACGGGGGCGAAGTTGTCCGTTTCATGTTCCTTTCAGTGCATTACCGGAAAAAACTGGACTATTCCGAAGCCTTTGCAGAAAATGCAAAAAACAACTATCTGCGGCTTAAAGAGACCCTCGACAACCTCGAATTTTCCCTGAAGGGGGCAGACGATAAATCGTACCCCGGAGACCTGGAGACCCTTAAAGCTCTTCCCGAACTTGAGACTCAGTTCAGGCATGCCCTTGAAGACGACTTCAATACCCCCAGAGCCCTGACCGTTTTCAGGGAACTTTCGCGCACAGCTAACTTATACCTTGAAGCCGGAAAAAACAGGAAAGTTCTGGAAAAGGTGCATACTCTCTACAGGAAGTTTTCGGATGTCCTGGGCCTTTTTGCACAGGCAGGCAAAGAGGAAATCCCGGAAGAGGTTTTCAGGCTTGTGGAGGAACGTGAGGCTGCCCGGAAAAAGAAGGATTGGGGAACTTCCGATACCCTCAGGGAGAAAATAAGGACCCTTGGTTATATCATACAGGATAAAAAAGAAGGGCCGAATGTAAAGAAAGCTGAAGAGAGTTAATAATTTACTTCCCTGCCCCGACTCCTGGAAAATCAAATTCGAATTTCTTCTTTTTCTCCTGTTTTTTTGCCGGCAGGGATCTGCAGCGGGGAACACTGGAGAGAGGAATATAATTCGTTCAGGCTCTGCAGGATCTTGAACCCCTTTTCCGTAATCATATAATCCCCTCTTTCGTGCTGCTGCATGATAAGCCCGCTGTCCATGAGCTTCTGCAGGTGAAAGAGCAGGTTTCCGCCTCTGAGGCCTGTGATTTCGGAAAAGGCTGAGAAGCTTTTAGTCTCAAAAGCCACAGCTCTCAGGATTTCCAGGCGCTGGGGATTGGATACCGGTTCGAGGATTTCTCTCATGAGGATGCCGGGCTCAAGGGCTAAAATATCAGGTTTCTGTCCCTGGTTGTCAGCATAAATCCTCATCGAGCGCATAAGATTGACCTGTTTTGTAAAAAGGGTGGATACCTCGGAAAAACACTGTTCACACTTGTTGTAAGGGGCTCTGCATCTCATTTCCTGGAGTTTTTCTCTATTCCCCGAAACAAGATCCTCATCCACTCTGCCCTGTTTTATAAGCCCTGCATTCCTCTGAAGAAGGGCTGAAAAGGCAGACCTGCAGTTCTCTTTTTCAGGACATTTTTTCACCATATTTTTTTCAAGTCCTGTTTCGATATCCTCATAGAGGTGACTGAGAATCGCGTTTGAATACTCCTTTCTCGAACATTCCAGAGCCGTTTCAAAGCGTAGCCTGTTTGAGTATTCCATTACTTTTTTGATATCGCTGTGCATATCGCAAAGCTTTTCCCTGATGGCCTTTATTTCCGCCATTTCCGGGTCTTCCGGGGCTGCAGGGCTTTCAGGGAGTTTTTCTTTTTTCCTAGCGCTATCTTTCATATTTTTTACATCTTCCTGCTTTCCTTAATAAGTTTCTGTTACAACTCTAAAGGTCATTGGGATATATGAATTCTTTCAGGGCACTGGAATGCATTTAGTATATTTTGGTGCCGATTAAGTATAAATCAATGACTTACAGATTACTAATGGCATAAATGCCAGTACTTGAAGGCGGAGGTGAGAAAAATATGGTAAAATGCGGTATTTGCGGAGGGGAAGCCCCGAAACAGCCCTGTATAACCGAAGAAGGGAACTGCAACCTTTGCGGTAAAAAGGTTGTTCTTGCGGAAGAAAAGGAAAAGAAGTAACAACAAAAGATGAATGTAAACCTACAATTTGACAACGACACGCCACCCGAAAAAGAGGTTTGCAGCATTAATTTCCCTTCAATAAAAGGGGATTAATGCTCTCTTTTTCTTGAAAACTGAAAATCTATGCTGCAAAAAATCTATGCTGCAAAAAATCTATGCTGCAAAAAATCTATGCTGCAAAAAATCTATGCTGCAAAGTTTCTCTGTTTTTAGTTGTTTTCTCCTCAATTTTCTATTTTTAGTTGTTTTCTCCTCAATTTTCTATTTTTAGTTGTTTTTTCCTCTATTTTTTTATTTTTAAGGCTTTCTCCTCAAGCTTCTATTTTAGCTGTTTTTTCTTCAATTTCTGTTTTTAGCTGTTTTTCCCCTTAATTTTCTGTTTTTAGAGCCAAAACCCCTGATTTTTTCTCTATCTTCGCCAGGAAGATAAACTGCGGAATCCAGCAACATCTGAAATGTGTCAACAATTATTTATCCAATTATATACTATTTCATATATCTTATTTCGTTCTTTCTGGGCCGTATCCTTTTTTCTTTCATACGTCCCTTATCGTCTCCGGGGGGAATGCATGAACTTTAAAGACCTGATCACTAAAGACACGAGCACAAATAAGGATGAAAATGAAAAGTCCGGCAAGGAAGCTGTAAAAATAGGCCCGGTTTTAGCCGAACTGGGGCATGCTCCAGGCACGATAAAAATGACGCTCGTATCTCCGAAAGCCGTGGAAGAAAAATCCATAGATTCGATTAACAGTGCAATGCTTCTTATCAAGGAACTCTCAAAAAAGGTAGGAGATACTGTGGAGAAAATGCCTGTCGAGCGCCGTCCCTCTCAGGTACACCTGGCTTTTAACATTCGCCTTACTACGGACGGAAAGGCGGTCATTACCAAGTCCGAAAAGGAAACAAACCTGAAGGTAACACTGATGTGGAAGCAAGACGGGAAAGACAGTGGAGAAGCTATAGAACAGGGCGAGGAACAATATATGCAGGAAGGCGAAGGCAAAAAACGAAAGCTATACTCCTGAAAGCCCAGCCATAAGAGCTAAAAATAGATTATGTTCAGCCTTCCTGATAAAATCGGCTATGTCAACCATCCTGATAACGCTTATATCCAGTCTTCCTGATAGCTGTCTTTCCAGCGAATACATTTACTTAAAAATACTGGATTCTTGAAGGAAAAAATAAGTACAAGCTGCGCAAAGTAATTCACTATATGAAATCCAAACTTCTTGCCCTTATCCTTGTCCTTTCGCTTGTTGCGAATGCTTACTTTGTCTTTTTCTATCAGGCTCCGGTTGAGGGGGAGCAGGTCCAGGAAATGCAGGAACGTATAAATTCCCTTGAAAAGGACAATAATAGACTTGAAACGCAGGTATCTCAGAATAACCAGTCTCTCCAGTCCTATGCTTCCCAGCTGGACTTCTACCGGGAGAGGGTTTTCGAACTCGAAAATAACCTCCAGGCATGCCCTGCAGGTATGGAGGGTTTTGCCACTCTGCAGGCTCCTGCCGTTTTCCAGAACGTTGAACTGGAAAAGTCAGGGCCTTTTGTCAGGGAGGTGATCTCCGAAGAGGGGACCCTTCTCAACATCTCGACTGAAACCAGATCCGGAAAAGGCCGGGTGCTTGTCCAGACCACTCCTCTTATGGGTGTGGTTTTTCAGGACGCTGCAAATACTGCAGTTTTCGTGGCTCAGCAGGAGACCGGAGTTTCTCTCTCAGGCAGCGATGTTATTTTCAGCATTGCCTCTGATCAGGAGATCCCGGGCGTTGACGGTTCGAGTGCAGGGGCTCTCATGACCCTTCTTACAATTTCCGCTATCAACGGCACCGAACTTAATGACAGCATCACCCTTACAGGCACAATTGACGATGAAGGGAACGTCGGAGAAATAGGCGGGGTCTTTGAAAAAGCTACGGCAGCAGAAGCCGGAGGAAAAACTCTCTTCCTTTTGCCCAGAGAAAACAGCGAGCTTGTCACTTATAAACTTGTAAGCCGAAAAATCGGAGGCATTGATGTCGTCCAGAGAGTTCCGGAAACTGTGGACGCCGAAGAATATATCGAGGAAAATGTCGGGATAAATGTCGAGTACGTTGACACTATTGAGGACGTGCTGGAGTATGAGACGTAAACTTGACGCCTTCCTACATTTTTATTTTTAAAAAGTTCTGAAAAGGGATTTTTTCTACATCCCTTTCCTTTAACCTTTTTGTTTTTCTTTCCTTCCCTTTATCCTTACAGGCATGGAATATTTACAAATCAGGATCTGAAAATCTTCTATTTTCTCCAATAGCAGGCTCCCGGTTCTGAGTTATATTGGACTGCGTAATTAATTAATGAGCCTGGCCCTGCTAGATTTTATATTCTTCGATAGTCATAATTCTTATATCTGAACTTTTATCTTCTACTTTTGATTCCAGAGGTGACCGGAGTGCTTGATAAATTAATCCCAAAACAGAGGAAAATGTCTACCCGGGTCGGGGGAATGCTCACCCTTGTGGGGGAGGCAATGTTTCTGTTTTCAATCCTCAATTTCCTTATGATTTCCCGACTTCAGTATTACAGTGAAGGAGACTCGTATATCAGGACCGTTTTCCCGCATTATTTGCTCTTTCTTGCGGGGTTGGGCACCATAGGCTTTGTTGCTATGTGGATGGTGTACGTTTATGTCTTGCCGAGCAAACAGCGTTTTTCCCAGGAACAGGCGGTTAAGGACAACCGGAGCCCCATGTATGACAGGATTCTTGAGGTTCAGGATGAGCTTGCAGAGATGCGGAAGATGATCAAAGAACTCTCGGAAAAGGTCGAAAAACTTTCGGAAAAAGATTCGAGATGAGCACTGAGTGTGGTAAGTACTTTGAGCCGGTTTTGAGTTTTACGATGAGGTGAGACTGAATCGAATTCTCCTTTAATTAAAGTTACGAATAAGGCTTTTTTCTCTCTTTCAAACGGTGATTACAGCAGTTTCAAAGCTCAGGTTTCAGATGCAGGGAATCTTGGTTCCGAAACTTCTGGACGCGAGAATGCCAGTTTTTCCAGTTTTGAGTTTATATCTGCGGCAGCAGTCATACCAGTTATTGTGTACGTACGCAGGTCCGGGAAAAATTGAACTTTTCAAATTGAAGAAAAGAAAGTTTCTTTGGAGGACTTTTTCCATTTCCGTCTCTTATGTGTCTACTTTTTTTGGTAGTAGCTGCTTTAATTTCTCTAAATTAGCAGCTTCATCAAAAATAGTTCATCCCGGAACAGCTACTACTCTGTGCCTGATTACAGTATAATGCAATAGTAAAGGATCTCAACTTCTATTTTAAAATCCCTTATCTAGTTTCAGTATACCAGATTAATATGTTTTTTTTATAAAAGCCCTATATTATTAATGATTGCCTTCTTCGTCCATACCCCTGAGGAATTCAGTTTTTCCTCAGGCAGCCGGTCAGCTTCAAGCTCGAGGTCAGGACGCAGTTCAAGCCGGTTGACCTGGACGTCTGGTGGGGAATGTACAATGCGGGGTACGAGATCCCGGGATCCGGGTGCATGTCGGTTCTGGACTCTAATTCGAGCAAACTAAAGTATCAGGAGCGATCACGATGAGGCACACGTTTTTTCCACTCAGCATGGCGACTCTAGTTGTGGGGGTAGGAACCATCGCCATCGCCGCAGATAACCCTCTGGCAAAATACCTGGAGGTTCCGGGGGCCAGGACGACCCTGCTGGTCAGCGCAGCAAAACAGGGCTTCTCTGCTGACTTTGTGGCAGAAGCAAGGAAGTATTTCGAGAATTTCCACTACCAGATGGGCGGAGACCACGCCCTCTACTACAATCTGCGGTTATCGGAGTTCCTGTCCACCGCTATTCGAACGCATGATGATAAAGGAATGGAAATGGGAAATTCTGCTTATCAACAGCGTCGATCCATTTCGGAAAAAATCTGCCTGTGAGAAAACTTGATTTCAAGCTCGACAGGCAACAGAAGGAAGGAGGTTAACACATGTGTACACGCATTCTTTACGAAACGGGCACCGGGACCTACGTCACGGGGCGCAGCATGGACTGGAATGACCTGCAGATGGATACATACTGCTGGATCTTTCCCCGCGTCATGAAGCGAGATGGCGGCGTTGGGGCTGATTCGATCACCTGGACCTCAAAGTATGGCTCGCTGATCTTTAGCGCTTACAACCTGGTAACTTCCGATGGGGTGAATGAAGCAGAGATGGCCGGCAACTTGCTCTACCTGGCTGAGGCCGACTACGGGGACGCGAAGACCAGCGGAAAGCCCACGATTTCGGTGGGGGCATTGCTCCAGTACCTGTTAGACAACTATGGGAGTGTGGCTGAGGCCGTCGAGGGGATACGGTCCGACCCCGTCACGGTAATTGCCGCCAACGCTCCGAACGGGAGGCCGGTCAGTGTTCACTTTTCGCTCTCCGACGCCACTGGTGATTCGGCCGTCCTCGAGTACATCGGCGGAAAGCTGCAGATCCACCATGATCGTGAGTACCGGGTCATGACGAACTCGCCCATCTACGACCAGCAGCTGGCCATCAATGCCTACTGGGATCTGATCGGCGGAAAGAACTTCTTGCCCGGAACCATCAGCGCCGCCGACCGCTTCGTGCGCGCCAGCTACGCGCTCAAGTCGTCGCCCAGGTTTAAGGATCGGCGTGCAGCGGTCGCGGCGGTACTATCCCAGATGCGGTCCATAGGCGTTCCGCCCGGCAGAGCGATCCCGACAAGCCTAACATCTCGTCGACGCTGTGGCGAACCGTTATCGACCACGATGCAAAACGTTACTACTTCGACTCCGTGATAAATCCGTCAGTGATCTGGGTGGACGTCGACAGGCTCGATCTGAGCCCTGGCGCGAAGTCGATGGTGCTCCAGCTTGGCGTTCCCGGGGATGTGGGTGGGGATGTCTCCTCGAAGTTCGAACCGGCCGAGCCCTTCAAGTTCCTCGCGCCGTGAAGAGAATGACTATTCAGGTTGTCCCTGCCTGGCCGGCACCAGCGTTCGTGTCCGTTGTTGAGACTCGGGGATCAAAAAGAACGCCTGCAGGGGTGTAGGACAAGGCTCGGTGACGGAGGTTAAAAAAGAAAGGAGATGTAAGTCGCGAAGACAACAAGTAATATATCGAAGTGGATCTGAAGGAGCATATCGAAGTGGATCTGAAGGAGCATATCGAAGTGGATCTGAAGGAGCATATCGAAGTGGATCTGAAGGAGCATATCGAAGTGGATCTGAAGGAGCATATCGAAGTGGATCTGAAGGAGCGTGGTAGCGAGTAGATGGGTAAGGTGCCAAAATCTCTCATATCCTTTTCTCATCGTTTTCTTTTCAACACGTCAAACCGATGGGGTCATGACAAAGCACCGGCAATGATGGCACCGATGATGACCACCTGGAATACTGCGCTCAGCCCCTCTACGAGACTGTGTCTCCCGGGTTTTCTCAGTTATCTGATTTTTAAAAGAATAGTGCTTTTGTATCACAATATTCCTTTCCTACCTATTGAATACAATTTGCCAGTGCCCGACCATTTAAATATTGTGAATTACATATTATTGCCGGTCTGAGAATTTATGTTCTCTTTTCAAGAATAACTCACTTTTCAGAATGAAAATAATCTCTTCAAATCCTTGAAAACGATCTTCCACCGATTATGCCTCCAGAAATTACCCCCATCCTTGACGAACCCGCTCTCACAGTCACGAACACCGAAACATCTCTGGTCATTGCCGACATCCACCTCGGGATCGAGTGGGACCTCTGCAGGAGCGGGATCAATTTGCCTAGCCGGGTCAAAGACAGGCTGGACCGGGTTCTCGGATATCTGCAAACATGTTCCCCTGATCGTATAGTGCTCCTTGGGGATGTGAAGCACAATGTCCCTCAGGTTTCCTGGCAGGAGAAGGATGAGATCCCCCTCTTTCTTGAAACACTTGCAGAACACGCACATGTAGATATTTTCCCGGGAAACCACGATGGAGGGGTTGAGTTTCTCTTTAGCGGGCAAAAGGATATAAAAGTCCATTCTGCAAGAGGTTCTGTCCTTGACGGAGTGGGATATTTCCACGGGCATACCTGGCTTGCTCCCGAATTACTGGCGGCATCCCATGTAATTACCGCCCATAACCATCCCACAGTCCGTTTTACGGATAACTTCGGTTATTCCATAGTTGAACCTGCCTGGATCAGGACCCGATTCAATGTTGAAACACTGAAAACTCGTTTCGGAAACCTTGATTTTGAAAACGGGAGAGACTGGGCAGACCCTGCGGTCTTTATCATGCCAGCTTTTAACGAACTCTGCGGAGGTGTCCCCTTTAATGAGTCAACACAGGAAGACCTCCTGGGTCCGGTTTTTTCTTCAGGAGGGATTGGACTTGAAAATGCTGAAGTGTACCTCCTTGATGGGACAAGGCTCGGGCTACTTAAAAATATCCGGAAATTGGAGCATACAAGAGCTAAAACCAAAAAAAGGGGAAGGACACATCTCTCTGGAGGTTCTCCGTGAACTGTCATGGAATGTAACTTTTGATGCAAAAATAGTTTTTTCGCTTGAATTTTGTAACATGCTCTGGCTTTCATGGAAAATTGGTACATTTTCTTTTTGACTTCCAAACTTCACTCAAAAATAGACATGTTGTTTGATTTTTATGTCCTGGCTTCTCTTTTGGAACCATTTAGTAGTAACATTTTTCTTTAGTATACAACTATCTTTATGAAATTGACAATTACCCTCAGACAAAATAATTACCCTCAGACAATTAAACTGGAATTTCAAAATTGTTTTGTGACCGGAGAGGAGTGGAATGGGAGGAAACTTGAGACCGTCTGGGATTGATGTTATTGGAGACGTGCCCTGGGGAATGCATTTCTGCCAATTCTACCAGACAAAAGAAGATTTAATGGAGATACTTATTCCCTACTTCAAATCAGGGCTGGAAAATAACGAGCTTTGCGTGTGGATCATATCAAAGCCTCTGGAAGTGGGGGGGGCAAAAGAAGCCCTGAGGACGACCATTCCTGATATTGATGTCTACCTGGCTAAAGGGCAGATCGAAATTGTTCCCCAGACTCAGGGACATGTAAATGAGGGGATTTTTGATTCCGAGCAGGTCATAAACGGGTGGGTAAATAAGTTAGATCGGGTTCTATCAAGGGGCTACGAAGGGCTCAGGGTGGCAGGGGCTACCTCCTGGTTGAAAAAAGAGGACTGGGACGATTTTGTAGCTTATGAGAAAAAAGCGGATTCCAGTATCAGGAAACGACCGATAATATCTCTGTGCCCTTATTTCCTCGAGATGTGCAGTGCAGCCGATATTATTGACGTGACCTTCAATCACCAATTTGCCTTGATCAAAAGGGAAGGAAAATGGGAACGGATAGATAATTCCGGATGGGAAAATCTCTCCGGGAAAAAACAGGCAGAAGAAGCTATACCTCTGGAGGAACCGCGCCCAGGGCTGAATCTGGAGAACATTTTTTCTCCTTCCCAGGAGATGGCTAACCTTGAGCTTGCTGATATCATTGATATCGGGGCGGTCCAGTCCCTGATGAACGATTTCTATGAGTTTTCACACGTTACCATAGGCCTGGTCGATCTCAAAGGCAATGTTCTTGTATGGGTCGGATGGCAGGATATCTGTACCAGGTTCCATAGAGTTCACCCCGAAGCCTGCAAGCACTGCATAGAAAGTGACACAAAGCTATCCGCAGGTGTTGCCCCTGGAGAGTTCAAGCTATACAGGTGCAAGAATAATATGTGGGACGTAGCGACTCCCATCGTGGTTGGAGGGCAGCATGTAGGCAATATCTTCTCCGGACAGTTCTTTTTTGAAGACGAGCCTCTGGACTATGAACTTTTCCGGGCTCAGGCCAGGAAATACGGTTTCAATGAAGAAGAATACATAGCAGCGCTTGAAAAAGTTCCGCGCTTGAGCAGGGGGTATGTGGATACGGTTATGTCCTTCTTCATGAAATTTGCCCACATGATCTCACAGCTAAGCTACACCAATGTCAGGCTTGCCCAGTCGCTGACGGAACGTGAGTCGCTGGTGGACGCGCTGAGGGAGAGCGAGAAATGTGAACGAGCTCGCTCGGATGAAATGGCAGTATTACTGGATGCAGTACCTACTGCCGTGTGGATAGCACATGATTCCCGGGCGCTTCACATAACCGGTAACCGACTTTCATACGAATGGCTCCGCATTCCTCTGGGTTCAAACGCATCCAAATCCTCTCCTCCAGGAGAAAGGCCCGAAACCTTTAAGGTATTCAGGAACGGGGTGGAGCTCTCACCTGTAGATCTGCCGTTGCATGTCTCGGCTGCCGGTACAGAGTTACTTGATTACGAGTTCGACTTTGTTTATCCTGACGGCGTTATTCGGCACGTGCTGGGTAACGCCAGGCCCCTACATGATGAAATTGGCAACCCGCGAGGTTCCGTTGCTGCATTCATAGACATCACCGAGCGCAAACGGGCCGAGGAGGCTCTTCAAAAAGCATACGACAATCTGGAAGAAAAAGTTAAAGAACGCACGGCTGAACTTGAAGAAGCTTGTAAGGCCCTGGTGGAAAACGAGAGACGTCTCTCTGAAGCTCAAAAAATGGCTCATATTGGAATCTGGGATTGGGATCTTGTAACCGATGAAATGTACTGGTCTGATGAAGCTTTTCGGATTGCTGGGTGCAGTCCCCGGAAATCTGGCTTATCGTATACTGACATTTTAAATCTCATACACCCCGACGACCGAGAATATGTGGACAATACCGTTAAAAGGGCTTTAAAAGGAAAGCCCTTTGGCATTGATCCCAGGATTGTTCTGGCTGATGGAGAAAACCGCGTAGTTCATGTACAGGGAGAAGTTGTTTTTGATGAGAAAAATAACCCTCTTCGAATGAGAGGGGCAGTCCAGGATATTACTGAAAGCAAAAGGGCAGAAGAAAAAATTAAGATCCTGGCGGATGCCGTGGAATCCTCGGACGATGCTATAATAACCAAGTCTCTTGATGGTATTATTACCAGCTGGAATAAAGGGGCAGAGCAGATTTATGGGTACTTAGCCGAAGAAATTCTCGGAAAAAATGCGTCAATACTTGAGCCTTTTCATCTTAAAGGAGATATGAAACAGTTAACCGAAAAGATTAAACGGAAAGAAAAGATCCAGCGCCACAGAACTTTAGGGTTAAAAAAGGATGGTACTATAATAAACGTTTCAATAACTCTCTCTCCTATTTTTGATGCATCAGGAGAGCCTGTAGCCGTTTCAGCCATTGCCAGAGACATTACCGAGCGTATCAGGGCAGAAGAAGCCCTGGCAAAAATTGAAGACGCCAGGAAAAAAGAGATACATCACAGGATCAAGAACAACCTGCAAGTAATCTCTTCCCTATTGGATCTCCAGGCTGAAAAGTTCCGGGATAAAGATGTACTTGAGGCTTTCAGGGAAAGCCAGAGTCGGGTACTCTCGATGTCCCTTATCCATGAGGAACTCTATAAAGGTGGGGAAACCGATACTCTGGACTTTTCAACATATCTAGAAAAATTAGCTGAAAACCTTTTCCGGACTTACAGCTTTAGGAGTAAAAATATTTGCCTGTCAATGAATCTGGAAGAAAATGCCTTCTTTAATATGGATATTGCTGTCCCGTTAGGAATTATTGTTAACGAACTCGTTTCGAATTCTCTCAAACACGCTTTCACTGAAAAAGAAGGAGATATTCGAATCCGGCTTTGCAGGGAAGAATCGGATTGTGAAATGAGCAAATCCCTTTTCAGCCTGACAATTTCAGATAATGGAAAAGGAATTCCTGAAAATGTGGAGTTGGAAAGTGTCGAATCACTCGGACTGCAGCTAGTAAACATCCTTGTTGACCAGCTGGATGGGAATATTAAGCTTAAACATGATCAAGGGACGGAATGCAGAATTGAATTCAAGGTGATGGAAAGATCTTAAATCCTGGCATTAAAGAAATGAAGGAATTAAAAAGTTTTATTAGATGGTTCCAGGAGGAACCGGTAATCTATGTCCTGTTTTTTTTGGGAATCCTTAACCCTAATATTCCCATCAGATCCAAATCTTTTCTTGAAGTCAACTACTCATTCGATATTTCTTGACCGATCTGGGCAGAAAACATGAAGCTTGGAGGATATCAAAAACGTTTAGAAATATTAATATATAATTTATTTAAATTTTCATATGATATTAAAATTATCAGCAGACAATTCTCTATTTTTTTCCTGAAAGTTCCATAAAGTATACTCTGTTTGACACGATAAAAAGTTTAAGAAGCCTCAAATCTCATAATAAGTACTCGCAGACAATTTATTTCGATTTTTAAAAATTATTTTCTGGTCGGAGAAGAGCGGAATGAGAGAAAAATTGAGAAAATCCGGTATTGATATCATTGGAGATGTACCCTGGGGGACACACTTCTGCCAATTCTACCAGACAAAAGAAGATTTGACGGACATACTTATCCCATATTTCAAATCAGGGCTGGAAAATAACGAATTTTGCTTCTGGGTCACATCGCAACCACTGGTAGTAGAGGAGGCAAAAGAAGCCCTGAGGACGGCCATTCCTGATATTGATGTCTATCTGGCTAAAGGGCAGATCGAAATTGTTCCCTACACTCAGGGATATGTAAATGGGGAGGTTTTCGATTCCAAGCAGGTCATAAACGCATGGGCAAAAAAGTTCGATCAGGCTCTTTCAAGAGGTTATGACGGGCTCAGGGTGGCAGGTGCTACTCCCTGGCTGAAAAAAGAAGAATGGAAAGATTTTGCAGCTTATGAGAAAAGAGGGGATGCCAATACCGGGAAACAACATATGATATCTCTGTGTCCTTATTCCTTCGATGTGTGCAGTGCAGCCGATATTATTGACGTAGCCTTCAATCATCAATTTGCTTTGATCAAAAGGGAAGGAAAATGGGAACGGATGGATAATTCCGGGCAGGAAAATCTTTCCGGGCAAAAGCAGGCAGAAGAAGCTATACCTCCGGAAGAACCGTGCTCTGTGCTGAGGTCGAAGAACATTCCTTCGCCTGCTCAACAGACAACATCTAACCTTGAGCTTGCTGATATCATTGATATCGGGGCGGTCCAGTCCCTGATGAACGATTTCTATGAGTTTTCACACGTTACGATAGGCCTGGTCGATCTCAAAGGCAATGTCCTTGTATGGGTTGGCTGGCAGGACATCTGCACCAGGTTCCATAGAGTTCACCCCGAAGCCTGCAAGCACTGCATAGAAAGTGACACAAAGCTATCCGCAGGTGTTGCCCCTAGTGAGTTCAAGCTATACAGGTGCAAGAATAATATGTGGGACGTAGCGACTCCCATCGTGGTTGGAGGGCAGCATGTAGGCAATATCTTCTCCGGACAGTTCTTTTTTGAAGACGAGCCTCTGGACTATGAGCTTTTCCGGGCTCAGGCCAGAAAATACGGTTTCAATGAGGAAGAATACATAGCAGCGCTTGAAAAAGTTCCGCGCTTGAGCAGGGAGTATGTGGATACGGTCATGTCCTTCTTCATGAAATTTGCCCACATGATCTCACAGCTAAGCTACACCAATGTCAGGCTTGCCCAGTCGCTGGCGGAACGCAATGCTCTGGTGGATGCTTTGAGGGAAAGCGAGATGCGGTATCGAATGCTGTTCGACCACAGCGTGGATGCCTTTATCCTGAGTGACCCCAGGGATAGAGGGAGAATTCTGTCAGCTAATCAAGCCGCCTGCCGGATGCTGGGATGGACGGAAGAAGAACTGATCGGCAGGGGGCGCGATGTGATGTTTGACCTGGAAGACCCGGCGGTATCCGATGTATTGGACGAACTTATACTCACCGGATCAACAAAAGCCCAGCTCACTTACAGGCGCAAGGACGGAACTACGTTTCCTGGAGAAATAAGCAGTGCTCTTTTCATGGATGGTAATGGAGAGCCCCGGATAGTCATTATCATCAGGGACATTACAGAGCGCAAAAAAGCGGAGGAGGCCCTCCGACTATCAAATCTTTACAATCGTAGCCTTATTGAAGCCAGTCTGGACCCTTTAATAACCATCGGGCGTAGCGGCAAGATTACGGATGTGAATGTGGCTACGGAAAAGGTTACCGGATATTCCAGAAGCGAGTTGATAGGGAGTGATTTTTCAGACTATTTTACTGAGCCTGAAAAAGCCCGTGCAGGCTATCAGCAGGTGTTTATAGATGGTGAGGCTCGGGATTATTCTCTTGAGATTCGACACAAGGATGGACATGTAACCCCTGTCCTGTACAATTCTTCGGTTTATAGAGACGGGAACGGGGAGATTATTGGGGTCTTTGCCGCCGCGCGTGACATCACTGAACGCAAGAAAGCAGAACTAGCTCTAAAAAAAGTACATGATAATTTGGAAAAACTGGTTGAAGAGCGTACGGAAGAGCTTGAGAAGGCTTGCCGTTCATTGAAAGAAAGTGAGGAAGGTCTTGCTAAAGCCCAAAAAATAGCTCATATTGGAAATTGGGAATGGGATATTGTAAATGATAAAGCAAACTGGTCTGATGAGCTTTATCGTATTTATGGAATCACCCCTCGAAAATTAGCTTTATCTTACAATGACTCTTTAAGTTATGTACATCCAGATGATCGAGACTATGTAGCTAATGCCGTTGAAGAAGCTTTTAATGGAATTCCATATGACATTGATTACAGAATGACCTCAGTTAATGGAGAAGAGCTTGTAGTCCATGCACAAGCTGAAGTTATTTTTGATAATGAAAACACTCCTGTTCGAATGATAGGAATAGTTCAGGACATTACCGAGCGTAAAAAATCAGAAGAGAAGATTAAGACTCTGGCAAATGCTCTGGAATCATCGAACGATGCTATCGTAACGGAGTCTCTTGAAGGAATTATCATTAGCTGGAACAGGGGAGCACAGCAGATTTATGGTTATTCGGCTGAAGAAATTCTGGGGAAAGATGTTTCTATACTTGAACCGGCTAATTTAAAAGGGGAAACGAAACAGTTAATCGAGAGGATTAAAAAGGGAGAACGAGTCAAACACTACGAAACCATACGTATAAAAAAGGAAGGCACTCTTATAAATTCTTCAGTAACCCTTTCTCCGATTTTTGATGCATCCGGAGAGCTTGTGGCTATCTCAGCTATTGCCAGAGACATCACTGAGCGTAAGCAGGCTGAGGAGGCGTTACGTGAAAGCGAAGCGCGCCTGCGTCGGTTTTACGAATCGGATATGTTCGGCATTCTTTTCTATAGCCTGGATGGTTCGGTTACTGACGCCAATGATAAGTTTCTGGAGATTGTCGGTTACACGCGTGAGGACCTGCAAGCCGGAAGAATCAAGTGGGACAGGATGACCCCACCGGAATACCGTCTCCTGGACGAGCTATGCATTAAGGAACTGAAAACCACTGGCTTCTCGAACGCGCCCTTCGAGAAGGAATACATCCGCAAAGATGGCTCGCATGTACCTATCATTCTCGGAATAGCTACCTTCGATCATGCGCGTTGTGAAGGTATTGCTTTTGTTCTCGATATTACTGAGAAGAAAAAAACAGAAAAAGCTCTGGCTGAGATCGATAAAACCCGGATTAAAGAAATCCATCACAGAATTAAGAACAACTTACAGGTAATCTCTTCCCTATTGGATCTCCAGGCTGAAAAGTTCCGGGATAAAGAAGTACTCGAAGCCTTCAGGGAAAGCCAGAGCCGGGTTCTCTCAATGTCCTTAATCCATGAGGAACTCTATAAAGGAGAAGGAACCGATACTCTGGACTTTCCGACATATCTCCAAAAATTAGCTGAAAACCTTTTCCAGACTTACAGCTTTAGAAGTAAAAATATCCGACTGTATATGGATCTGGAAGAAAATGCCTTCTTCAATATGGATATTGCTGTCCCGTTAGGAATTATTGTTAACGAACTCGTTTCCAACTCCCTCAAACATGCATTCACTGAAAATAAGGAAGGGGAAATTCGAATCAAGCTTTGCAGGGAAGAAAAGAATAATGAGATGCAGGAGTCCATTTTCAGCCTGACAATTTCAGATGACGGAAAAGGAATTCCTGAAAACATAGAATTGGAAAATATCGAGTCTCTGGGCCTGCAGTTAGTAAACATCCTTGTTGACCAGCTGGAAGGGAATATTGAGCTTAAACGTGATCAAGGGATGGAATCCAGAATTGAATTCAAGGTGATGGAAAGATAAATTCTATGAAAAAATCCCGTGAAAAGGTCCTGTGAAAAAATCCCGTGAAAAGATCCCGTGAAAAAAATCCCATGAAAAGGTCCTGTGAATACCTTACGAAAATCCCCGAGGGAAAAAATCCTGTGAATTGATAAACAGAGAGTGTTTCTGCAGCAATCTGTGGGAGCGATTTTTTTCTCCTGAAGCATGCCATTTTCATTAATCTGTCTGCTCCTTTTCTCAACGTTTATATAAAATGCATGGATGTATGGAAAAAAATAAATGTCAGGAATTCGGCTAATACAGTCATTATTCCTGATAATTCAGATTTCAACATTCGGCCATAGAAGGGATGCAGAACTCACATGACCCGGATAAACTTTTCAAACTCTCTTCTGCTTTGGGTCTGGCTGATTTTTGATTCTTGATTTATGGCCAACTTACTGATCGATTTGCTGATTACTTACTGATCAGCTGTTGATCGGAATAGATCAATTTGCTGATTACTTACTGATCAGCTGTTGATCGGAATAGATCGATTTACTGATCGATTTCTTTAGTTTGGCAGTTAGTTGCCGGTCAATTTACCGGTTTATTTATTCGTATCACCTGAAAAGGATGTACTTATTCGATGACTATGGAAATTAACAATACGGACCCGTCTGAAAATATGCCTCTGCCTGATGATGTTGATTTATCGGGCTCCAGGGCTTTTGATGACTCAAAACTTGCAAAATTAAACGGTATCATAAGCCAGGGACTCGATCCCTATCCCTACAGATTCGAAAAGAACGGGGATATCTGCGAGATCCTGGTAAAGTTCGAGGACTTTGAAAAGAACGAAGGCTTATCTGTCCGGACTGCAGGCAGGCTCTACAATATCAGAAAGCACGGAAAAATGATATTTGCCGATCTAGGGGACCAGACCGGCAGGATTCAGGTTCTTATCAGGAAAGGGAACCTCCCTGACGAGGAATTCGCGACTTTCAAGAACCTTATGGATTCCGGAGATATCATAGGCATTCAGGGCGAGCTTTTCAGGACAAAAAGAGGGGAAAATTCAATCAGCGTATCCGAGTTTTCTCTGCTCTCCAAATCCCTCTGCGCCCTCCCCGAGAAGTTCCACGGCTTAAAAGATGTTGAAACAAGGTACAGGAAGAGATACCTTGACCTCATAGTCAATGCCGAAAAGAGGGAGATTTTCGTAATGAGGAGCAAGCTCATCTCGGAAATCAGAAGGTTCCTTGCTGACAGGGAATTTCTGGAGTTTGAAACCCCAATCCTCCAGACCGTGTACGGAGGAGCAAATGCAAGGCCCTTCAAGACTTTCCACAACTGCCTCGGGCAGAACCTCTTCCTCAGGATCGCTCCGGAACTTTACCTCAAGAGGCTTGTCGTCGGCGGCTACGAGAAGGTCTTTGAGATTTCCAAAAACTTCAGAAACGAAGACATCGACACCACCCACAACCCCGAGTTCACAATGATCGAGGTCTACGAGGCTTACCGGGATTATAACGATATGATGGATTTAACCGAAGCCCTGATCTCGGAACTCGTGTTCAGGCTGACAGGCGGCTACGAAGTCAAAATGGGCGAAAACACAATCAACCTCCGCTCCCCCTGGAAGAGGATTTCCATGGAAGGCGCCTTAAAAGAGTATGCGGGTCTTGACGTCTTTTCCCATTCGCTTGAAGAACTGAAGCAAATCGCAATCCAGAACAGGATCGAGGACTACGAAAAGGCAAAGAGTCATGGGGAGTTCCTTGCCCTGCTTTTTGAAGGTCTTGTAGAAGACAAGCTCGTAAACCCGACTTTCATCTACGACTTCCCGGTTGAAAACTCCCCTCTCGCTAAAAACCACAGAGAAAAAGAAGGTTTTGTTGAGCGTTTCGAACTCTTCCTCAACGGCTGGGAACTGGCAAACGGCTATTCAGAATTAAACGACCCCCTCGAACAGGAAAAGAGGTTCGAAGAACAGGACAAGAAAAGAAAGCTCGGAGACCTTGAAGCCCAGACCGTTGATTATGACTTCATAAACGCCCTCGGATACGGCCTGCCCCCGACCGGTGGTATGGGGCTCGGAATCGACCGCCTTACAATGATTCTTGCGGGCCTTGAGTCCATCAAGGAAGTAATCCTTTTCCCGCAGATGAAAAGGGAGGACTGAATCCGAAGGGAGACTGAGCTAAAGGAAGACTGAGACGGAAGGAAAACTGAGCTAAAGGAAGACTGAGACGGAAGGAAAACTGAGCTAAAGGAAGACTGAGACAGAAGGAAAACTGAGCTAAAGGAAGACTGAGACGGAAGGAAAACTGAGCTAAAGGAAGATTGAACCCTAAAGAATTCTGAAACCCATATAAGTTTAGTAGGCCTTGTCGGAAATTTAATTTTCCCTGCTTTTTTCCAGATTTTATTTTTATTTTTTTGTTTTTTCCATATTTTTATTTTTATTTTTTCAATTTTGAGCGTTATTTGAAGAGTTTCATGTTTGTTTTTGAAAAAAGGGAATCTATAAGTAAGCAACAAGCAAATTAATGTGCGCTAATTTATATATCTACCTCCATAAATTGAATTGCTTCAGCGTTATATAGACTGCTGGGGGTAGAACTCTTTAGAAAGGGAATTAATCGTGGGGGACATCATGGGACAGACTTTTTCTCCGGGTACCGTTGCTGAGGTCATCTACCAGGGAGGCGATATCATCACTATGAACTGCGCAGCGCCGACGGCTGAAGCACTAGCCGTGAAGGATGGCAGAATACTCGCAGTAGGCAGCAAGGAGGAGGTGCTGAAGACACGGGGCAACACCACCAGAATCGTTGATCTCGGCGGCAAGGCGCTTTTGCCTGGCTTCCTTGATGCACACAGTCATTTCAATAATGCATTGCAGATTGTCGGCTGGGCCAATGTCTCACCCCCGCCCGTAGGGCCGGTCACGGACATCCCGGGCTTGATTGCCACTGTTAAGGCACACGCTGACAGGATGAAGCCCGAGAAAGGTGAATGGATCATTGCCTATGGCTACGATGCGAACGAGCTACATGAAAAACGTGATGTCACTATCAACGACCTTGATCCGGTGTTCCCGGATAACCCTGTCATGCTGATTCACGTATCAAACCATGGGGCGGTGCTGAATTCCGCCGGTCTCGCTAAGGCGGATGTGACGGAGAAGACAGAGACGCCCGCTGGCGGCATTATTGCACGTCTTCCCGGTAGTAATAGACCCGCCGGCCTCCTGATGGAAACTGCATTTCTTCCTATTTTTGCCGATATGCCTCAGCCCGCAGAGGAGGAAAAATTCGCGAGCTTTAAGCAGGCGCAGTTGGAGTACGCCCGCAACGGTTACACCACGATTCAGGAAGGTGCGACGAACTATGCTGATTTCGTCACGATCAGAAAAGCAGCGGAGAAAAACCTCCTTTTCCTCGACCTCGTCGTGCTCCCCATGGTCACCGACCTGAGGCAGTTCAGCGGAGAGAACCTTGACCCTGCGTATCGCCATCGTCTTAAGCTAGGGGGTGTGAAGCTGTTTGGTGATGGTTCTCCCCAGGGTAAGACGGCCTACTGGTCAAAACCCCTTCTCACACGTGGGCCTGGAGGGGAACTTGCCTGGTGTGGGGAGCCAACTTTTCCTTACGAGACTTTTGCCAAAATGGTGGCAGCTGTCTATGCAACCGGTGCGCGCATTTACTGCCACTGTAATGGCGATGGGGCCATTGACAACCTTATAAAAGCATTTGATGAAATCGGCGTGAAAGCGGATCAGGACCGTCGTGATGTGGTGGTTCATTCTCAATTCGTTCGGGATGACCAGCTCGATCGCTATGTGGAAATAGGGCTTACTCCTTCGTTTTTTACTAACCATGTCTTCTTCTGGGGTGACATCCATGTGCAGAACACCGGTGAAGAGCGAGCTTCCTTCATCAGCCCGATGGCGGCGTCAAAGGCCAGAGGCATTCGTTTCAGCAACCACACGGATTTCTCTGTCACACCGCTCGATCCGTTCATGACCATCTGGACAGCTATTACCCGTCAGACCAGGAGTGGTCGGGTGCTGGGTCCTGACCAGTGCGTGGACGTTTTGACCGCACTCAGGGCTCTCACGCTCGATGCGGCCTGGCAATACAGGGAGGAGAAAACCAAAGGTTCGCTTGAAGCTTGCAAGCTGGCTGACCTCGTAATCATTGACAAGAATCCCTTGAAGGTGAAACCTGATGATGTGCGCAACCTCAAAGTGGTGGAAACAATCAAGGAAGGTCGAAGTGTTTACCGCCGTGAAGAGCAGTAGATGAAGAGCAGTAGACTGCCAAAGAAGGCGGGTCAGGCAATCGGAAGAAGAGAACTTTATGGTGTTCATGAAGATATAAGATCTACAAGAACACGCTTGAAAAAGCCTTGAAACTCCAGTCTGATTCAAACAAATGAATTTGTTCGGACGCAATGGGCGGACTGGATATTGCAGGATCGGTTCTGGTTTCGGATATGTGAATTGGGTGTGTTGTAATGTTTAATGTTCTTAACATACCGGTTTTATAGGGTGTGAACATTCTCTGTAATGGGGATAGTTCGGATTTCCTTCCTGATATTTTTTAATTCATTTCATTGCTCATTTCATTGCTCATTTCATTGCTCATTTCATTGCTCATTTCATTGAACTATCTTTCACACAAGCATTTATAACAAGCATTTATATCATCATTAACTACACAGCAACTAAATCATTCTAACTAAAATTTACTACTCAATACGTTTATCTAATAAATTCTAACCAAAAACCTATTTCAGGAAAAATGACTTTCAATAACGACTTCAACTCTTTTCACCCGAAAATTCAGGAAGCTCTCAGGACCCTGGGCTTTACCCGTCCCACAGAGCCGCAGGAAAGGGCATTTCCTCACATCCTGGATGGAAAACACACCCTTCTGATTGCTCCAACGGGCTCGGGAAAGACCGAGTCGGCTGTCCTGCCGGTCTTTAATGCTATCCTCAAGAAAAAGCCGGAGAAGCGGAGTGGGATTTCTGCCCTTTACATCACACCCCTGCGGGCGCTCAACAGGGATATGCTCTCCAGAATTGAGGTTATGGGGAAGCTGCTGGATATAAAGGTGCAGGTCAGGCATGGAGATACCCCGCAAAGCGAAAGGCAGCGCCAGTCCCGAAATCCTCCGGATTTGCTGATTACAACCCCCGAGACCCTGCAGGCGATGTTTTCCGGCTCACGTTTGCGGAAGAACATGGAAACTGTTACCCATGTGGTCGTGGACGAAATCCATGAGCTTGCGAGCTCAAAGCGGGGAGCCCAGCTGGCTATCGGGCTTGAGCGACTTGTGGAAATCTCAGGGGAGTTCCAGAGGATAGGGCTTTCGGCAACAGTCGGGAATCCCTGGGAGATTGCAAAGTTTCTGGCAGGGGCAAACCGGGATTTTACGGTTATTGAAGTGGCACTTCTGAAGCTGCTGGAGTTCGATGTGATCAGCCCGCAGGTCTCGGGAGAAGCCGAAGATCGGGAAGTTATGGAAATTGCAAGGACCGTGGGTTGCGAACCTGAATTTGCCTCCCATCTGTCTCTTATCCGGAAAATAGTTGAAGAAAGCCAGTCAACTCTTATTTTTGTGAATACCCGGCAGAGCGCGGAAGCCCTTGCTGCAGGTTTTCGGAAACTGGGGGCATCCATCGGGGTGCATCATGGTTCCCTTTCTTTTGAAGCCAGGGTTGAAGCCGAAGAGGCGTTCAAAGCAGGAGCCCTCAGGGGCCTTATCTGTACCTCGTCAATGGAACTCGGGATCGATATCGGAAACGTTGACCGGGTGGTCCAGTACGGATCTCCACGCCAGGTCTCAAGGCTGCTCCAGAGGGTCGGGAGGGCAGGGCACAGGCTGCATGAGGTTTCGCGGGGTACGGTCCTCTCCATGGAGGCTGATGACACTGCCGAGAGCATGGCAATTACGAAAGCTGCACTCGAAGGCAGGGTTGAGGACATTTCTCCGCACGTAAACTCCCTGGACGTAGTGGCTAACCAGATTGCAGGCATGGTTATGGACTTCGGGGAAGTCGGGATCGAAAAGATTTTCAGGATTCTCAGGCGGGCGTACCCTTTCAGAGATCTTCGGCCCGAAGAGCTACAGCGGGTTGTTGACCAGATCGGGGACTACAGGCTGGTCTGGCACGAAAAAGGCTCACAGATTGTGAAAAAACGCAGGAAAAGCTGGCAATATTATTACGATAACCTTTCCATGATCCCGGACGAAAAGAAGTACGAGATCTATGACATCGTTGGCGGCAGGTCAATCGGCGTGCTGGACGAAGCCTTTGTGGTGAACTTTGCCGAACCCGGAGCCGTTTTTATCACAAAGGGGGATATGTGGCGGGTCATTGAGATGCCGGACCGCGAACGGGAGCCTTCCCGGGATCGGATCAAGGTCGAACCGGTCGAGGGTATGGGAGAAGTCCCGAGCTGGACCGGAGAAGAGATCCCCGTGCCCTTTGAGGTAGCCCAGGATGTGGGAAAGCTCAGGGCTGAGATTGCTGCCCTCCTCCGGGATGGGTTGGAGGACGAAGCCGTTGCCGAAAAACTGCGGTTGAAATATCCTGTTTCCAGGTCAGCCGTACTCGAACTTATCCGCCTGATCCGGGACCAGGTTGAAGGAGATTTCCCGCTCCCGGACGCCGAGACGATCGTAATCGAAGACGAAGGAGACGCTGTGACCCTGAACGCCTGTTTCGGGCACAACACCAACGGGACGCTGGCAAGGGTTCTGACCTCTCTTCTTTCGGCCCGCTTCGGGAGCAGTGTCGCTCAAGAGGTGGACCCGTACAGGATCAGGCTTACTCTCCCCCGCAGGGTAGGCCCTATCCAGATCCGGGACATGCTTCTCTCGCTCCGCCCGGAACACGTTGAGCCCATCATCGAAATGACCCTGAAGAACACGACCCTGATGAAATGGAAAATGGTCCACGTAGCCCGCAAGTTCGGAGCCCTCTCCCGGGACGTCGACTACGACAGGATCAGCATGAAAAAGCTCCTTGAAATCTACGAGGGCTCTTCCATGTACGACGAGGTGGTCCGCGAGATCTTCCACGATATGCTCGACGTCCCCAGGGCAAAAGAAGTCCTGACAAAACTTACAGCCGGCGAAATTGCAGTTGAGGTCTCGGGCCCGACCCCGATCGGTTCAGCCGGCTTTGCCATGAAAAAAGACCTCGTAGCCCCGGAAAAAGCCGACCGTTCGATCGTCCTTGCCTTAAAGGAACGCATTATGAACGACAATATCATCCTCTTCTGTACGACCTGCAAGAAATGGACCTCTCGCCGCCAGGTCAAAAACGTCCCCGAGGAAATCATCTGCCCGGTCTGCGACTCAAGAATGGTTGCAGCCCTCAAGCCCTGGGAAGACGAGGAAATCAAACTGGTCAGGAAGCAGGGAAAAGGCGTCCCGGTCTCAGCCGAGGAGAAGAAACGCATCCAGAGAGTCTACCGTAATGCCAGCATCGTGAACTCTCAGGGAAAAAAGGCTGTTATTGCGCTTGCGAGCAGGGGGGTCGGGCCTGAGACGGCGTCGAGGGTGATTGAGAAGATGAGGGTGGATGAAGAGGCGTTTTACAGGGATATTTTGAGGGCGGAGAGGCAGTATGTGAAGACGAAGAAGTTCTGGGAATGAGGGGGAAATAGTGGTAAAGTATCTTAAAACCACTATTAATCTTCAGTCGTTTCTTCGTCCCTTTCTAGCGAATCTTTTATTGATCTTTTGGCTCGTTCTGAGAGCCATTTGTAGAAATTCCAAGTGGTTGATCCAATTGGATACATTTCTATAAATTCTTGAGCTCTATTACGAACCTTTTGGTCTTCATAACTTGGTTCACCGACGAATCCTGACCTTCCTTCACTCTCAACTGATTCTAATAAGTCAGATCTTACTTCTTTGTAGCAATCATCGCTAATCTCTTGTGCATTTGTAAGTAAATTTGACACAAAATCAGAGTGTGAAAACACGAAATCTGAGGGTGCTTCTTTGACAAGAGTTCCAACTACCCTTATTTTTTCTTCATCTCCAATATCTATCCATTCGCTCAGAACTTCCAAGCTATCTAATGAAAAATCTTCAGAAATGTAATAATATAGCCTTGCAAGCCAAGATGAATCTTCATCCATTGGATCTAAAGATTGATCTCTGACCTTCCGAAGTATTTCTTTGTAATGAGGACTAAGTGATATGCCATTTAATCCTTTGTCAAAGAAATTTTTGTAAGGTAAAGGTTGAAATCGATCGACTGAACTATATTTTACTTTTTTATCTAAATCTATCCTTTCCAAAAGGAAATCGACCAATTCCTCAGGTATCCTGGTACTGCAATATGTTAGAAAAGTCTCCAAATAACATAAGTTCTCATCAAATATTTTAATTTGGGATACTTTTTTTAGGATTAGTTTTAGTTGCTCTGTATTTAAGTCAACAGGTGAAATCCTGTGTTCATCAAATATACTACAGTATGCATCAGCTAATTTCTCATTATCTCCAATTTCAATACTTAAAGCAATTTCGAGAGCTTTATTCTTCTGGGTATCGGGAAAATGTCCAAGAGATTCAATAGCCAATCTTCTTGTATCTATATCTAACGAGCTTAGTAATTTCTTTATTATTTTGATTTCTTCATTTTTTAGTCTAAGTGCCCATCCTCTATTTGCATACCCCTCTGCTACAGAACGACAGAGGATCAGATCATCACTATTAATAGCAATCTCTGTTAGTCTTATAGCTGTATTCTCATCTTTTCCTCTTATTCCTGACAATAAAAACTCCAAATAATTAGCTAAAGGCTTTGATGTATCGGATACAATATGATTGCAAACCTCACAAGCGATTTTATGATCTGTAGTGGAAAGAGCCACCAAAAAGTTAGCTGGGCAAATTGTAATCTCACTTATTTGGAACTTGGTAATGGTTTCATTTAGAGAATTGAAAACTTGTTTACCTTCATTATTACATCTATCTAAGAATTCTCTTGCTATTTCTTGGAATATCTGTTCCTTATTCTTCTCTAAGTCTTCATAATCCCTGTCATAATGATACCAAATCGCTCTCATTAATTTTGTATCAAAGTCTTCAGGCAGAGACTTTATAATTGAACTGGCTTTATCTGCAACCTCAGACTGGTTAGTTTGTCTAGCATGCCAAGTAAGTGAGGATTTGATCTGAATTTTAACAATAGGATCTATCGTGATTTTTGAAAAATCTTCTATAATTTTAAGTATTTCCATTTGCTCTGGAAGCCATCTTATAATTTCTTCAGTAGAAACTTTCCTACCAAAGTAACCAGTAGGCGGATTCAATGTTTCAGAATGAATTTTCAATGCTTTTAATACAACTTTAGTTGATTCGGATTTTAGTTGATTTTCAATTAACCATATGGCTTTTCTTCTGATTTCTTTTGTATTTTCATAAGGGATTGACCAAGGTATGAACTTTATCTCGTATCCTACAAGTTTATTTGACAGTATCTCTTTTTCTAGTATTGGATCAAGTATATCTAAAAGTGAGCAAGTATATTTCGGGTCTTTACAATTTTTTATCTTTTTTTCAACAAAACTAAGAATTTGGGAATTATATCCCAAAGGTTTGTACATCTCATATTTGGCTAAATCTACGAGTACTTTTAGTGCACCATTTAAATCATTACTTTGATGTTTTATTTCCATTTCTTTTTCAGCTAAACCCCAAAGAATTTCACAAGATTGGAGGAGGTATTCAAAATTATAACTAACATTTTTTAGTAATGGGGGAATTTTTCCTAATACATCTTCGTGAGTGAATTCATACAATTGTGTACAGTCACTCTCGGATTTATTAAGTGGGTTACTAATTGCATATTTAATTAGGCTCACTGTTCTCTGAGGTTGAAAATAAGCCACTTTATCTAAATTTCCCAATAAGATTGCTCTATCAAGGTTTGATGAATTTTTGAATTGTTCGTCTATATTTTCCCATGTTTCTACTAAAAGGTCAGTTTCTCTATTTTGTCTGGTTACTCTCCAGTCCAATTCTGACAAATTTTCTAAAATATTCTTGAGATATACATCTCCAAAAGCTTCAAATACTTCTTGAGAATACCCAGTTGAACAACCGTCTGATGTAATACATGAATTGTGTAATATATGATCTGATAAAACATCAGGGGTTATCCTGAGTTTAGACCCCACTGGATGGAGTACTTTACTCCTTTTAAGAGTATCAATTGCTCCTTTAAGCTTTGATTTTTTTACTTGTAAATATTTAGCCACTCTTTCAATGAATTCATTTTCTTCTCGAATTGGAGATAATATCGAAATGATAGAAAGCAAGTCTCTACAAAAAGTTGCGTCAAGATCCTCACTAATGACACCCGATATTATATCTTCCTTGAATCTTCTGAAAACTGTCTCTTGAAACTCTTGGTCTTGTTCCAAAAGAGCTGGCTGTACGTTATCTTCTGCAATAAGTTGTGCTCCGAGGACTAAAACTATAGTGGAATCTTTGGCTACTTTAATTAAAGGTTCTAAATATTGATGATGTTTTGATCCAAGTATACTTTTTCCAAGCTCCTCTTTTTCTTTTCTTTCAAGCTCTCCAACTTCAGAAATTTCTTCAATTTCGCGAGTATCAAATCCGCATCTATTGCAGCTGTTTTTAATGTAATTTCGTCCGTGAGGTCTGAAAGCCAGAATTATTTTTATTGGGGACTTTATTATAACATCGGCTTGTTGAGCCGTTTCTAATAATGTAATAATATCTTCTCTTCTATGGGCATCGTCTACCACTATAATACATTTTTTTTCAGGCAATTCACGAATTGAATCCCCTGTTAATGGATTTTCGCTAACATATCTTAGTTCCCACTCATTGTGTTTTGATTCAAAACTTTTCCCAAATTCAAAAAGTATCCTACTTTTTCCAATTCCTCCCCTTCCAGGTAAAAGGGCTATCTTTTTGTCAGATTCTAAGAAGCTATCTAATTGCGATAAAATATTACTTCGGCCTACAAAGTGGTATTTATGGTTCAGCAGGTTTGTACTTTCGAGGGAACGAGAGAAGAACTCGTTTAAAGTTAAAAAAGACTTTAAATAAATTCGGCTTTCTTCTATATGTTTTTTTAGCTCTTGATTTGTATCTCTTGCATAGTCTAATATTAATTTACCTCTTAAGTCTGGATTTTTTTGAATATTATCATCTAATATATCTATAAAATTAGTTATAATTTCTTTAGCTTCTTCTCTCGAAAAATATCCTTCTTCAAAATAAATAATAAATTCTTCTATAAGTTTTTCACTAAATAATTTCTTTTCTGAAGAATTAATATAATTTTCTGGATGTTCGATATAATTTTTCATTAAGTTTTCCGCAGGAGATTCATATAAAAAACTATCAATATGAACCTTTGTCAACTTTGGGTGTTTTGGTGTCATTTCATTAATTGAATCATCAAAAACATCTGTGTAAGTATCACGGTATTTTTTAATTATTCTTTTGGCACTATCATATAAAGTGTTGGCCAAAATTCCATCGACAATTCCACCAAAGCTCATTTGATCTTCCCGTTCATTTTTTGACTCTGAACTCATTAATCTCTAAAAAATATTTAGATAAAATAAAGCTTCTATATCCTTTAATTATATTTTCCTATTTTGCTTTCGACTATTTATCTGGATTATTCTCTAAGCAAATACATTAAACATTTATTGAGTTCTACTTCTCGGAAAAACTCAAGTAGGCTTTAAATGTTTCTGATGATAAATTCCAATCTTCTGCAGTATAAATTGGGAACAGGAAATTCTAAGTTAGCGGCGCAACCTTCGAATTTCCAATCGAAGGATTTGAGGGGGGCTGGGGCGGAAATATTATAAAAAAAGTGATATTTCCAGGTCTTTCTACGGCTTTTTGCTGATTTTTGTCTTCTATTTTTGTTTCCATATCATCTTTAAATACTCACAGCCCTAATGTTATTCTGGTAAAGATGGAAGGCAAGAGCTTGAATTACACGGTTCTGATCGAACAAGACGAAGATGGTGTATACGTTGCAAAGGTTCCTGACATACCGGGTTGTTATACTCAGGGAAAAACAGTTGAGCAGGCTATGGAGCGTATAAGGGAAGCGATCCAGGTTTGTCTTGGGGCTGAGGAACTTGAAGATGTCCTGCCGCTGAAATTTATTGGAATTCAGCAGGTAGAGGTAAAAGTATGAGCAGGCTCCTTCCTGTAAGTGGAAGGGATATGTGCAAAATACTTGAGATGCTTGGCTTTCAAAAGGTGCATCAGGTTGGGAGCCATGTGAGATACGTTCATCCTGACGGCAGAAAAACAGTAGTGCCTGTTCACGGAAACGAAGATTTGGGCACTGGTCTGATTAAAGAAATCCTGAAGCAGACCCGGATTTCTCGGGAGACGTATGAGGAATTAAGGAAAAAAGTTTGATAAATCGAAGGCGTAGTTTTTCTTTTCTTCTCCAAACCAGCGGCGCAATCGTAGAATTTCCAATCGAATGATTTGAGGGGAGGCTGGGGTGGGAATATAATAAAAAAGTGATATTTCCAGGTCTTTTTACGTCTTTTTGCTGATTTTTGTCTTCTATTTTTGTTTCCAGTTTTCTCCCTCTTTTGCCGTTATTTCGCTCCAGCATATCTTTAAATGATCACAAACAAAATATACTGACATGGAAAATGCTGACCGGCACAAAGAGTTGTTCGAAAAAATCTCTTTGTTCCTCCAAAAGGAAGGAGCAACAAAAGTAGCTGTTTTTGGCTCTTATGCAAGAGGAGAGGAAAAGCCGGAAAGCGATATTGACATTCTTGTAGAGTTTTCTGAAACAAAAGGTCTGCTAACCCTTGTCCGGATTGAGAGGGAACTCTCGGAGTTGCTCAGGTTAAAGGTCGATTTGCTTACCGAAGAATCGATAAGTCCGTATCTTATTGATGGGATCAAAAGGGAAGCAAAAGTGATCTCTACATGAAAAAGAATGATACGGTTTACCTCAACCATATCCTTAATTCAATCGAAAGGATTGAAGAATATACTGAGGGTCTGGAAAGAGAAGATTTTCTATCCAGCAATCTGGTTCAAGACGGAACGATAAGGCAGATTGAGATCATAGGTGAAGCTACCAAACACTTATCAAGAGATTTTCGGGAGAAGAATCCTCAGGTTTCCTGGAAGGACATTGCGGGTATGAGGGATCGGTTAATTCACCATTATTTCGGGGTTAATCTGAAAGATGTTTGGTATACTGTGAAAGTCGATATTCCGGCTTTGAAAAATGATATTCTGGCTATATTCGATGCACTTAAGACTGAAAAATAACCACGGATTCAGCGGCGCAATTGCAGAATTTCCAATCGAAGGCTTTGAAGGGGCTGTGTTAGAAATATAATATAAAAGTGTTAACTACTGGCTCATTTTTGATTTAGATGTCTCCATATATAAGTTTTCTCAAAATGATTTTTTCATACATTCTTTAGAATAAAAAGAGTATAGGTAATACTTATAATACATATCCTCTTAATTTAGATAGTCCTTAATGAGCTTTTAGGGGAGTGTATATGGAAAAATACATCTACTTCGTCCTGTTTATTTTGATATTTGCACTTATTGGCTGGGTTTTTGGTGGAGCACAAAACGATGAAAATGCATCTCAAGCGGATTCACCGCTAAATACCTTACAGTCAGCCCACCAGGATATTGCATGGGGAATTAATGTCCAGAATAATTTGAAGATACTTAAAGCAGATTTGGACGATATATCCAATGCTACAAACAATTCTGATTATACCGCTCTCGCGATGTATGCACAGCAAACAGTAAATGATACTCATAACGCTATTCAGGAAAATGATCAATATACCGTATCTCCCAAACTTCAGGATGCACAGAATGAATGGAGGATGGCTCTTCAGGACTATAACTCTGCAGGTCAGTTTTTGCTGCAGGGAGCAAATGAAGCGAAAAACGGTACTGGAGGAGCTGAATATTTTCTGAATGCCAGTATATCTCGTAATTCCGGTACGGATCATCTCAAGAACGCGTCTGAGCTGGCAGGAATAACATGAAATGTATTTTCTGATTATCAAATCCCGGAAATCTGTTTCAGGACGGAATGATTAGACTTTTTCCCCATAAATTAAATGGGATTGAGGTTTGAAGACTATTCTTTTTCGGAAGGACATTTTTTCCTTCTGAATTTTAGAGATTTCTTTCAGGTCCAGATCCTTAATGTTTTTAAACCCTGTCTTCCTGAAGTATTCGATCGTTTTTTTCGGTGGAACTCCATAGGGGTTTGGGAGTTCGGTTTTGATTTCGTCAGGATACTGTTTTCTTCCTGGATACCTTCTCTCGACAAGAAAAGTTAAGAAGTCACTGATAAATTGCCTTGTTTTTCTTTCAATCGAACCGCCATTATAGAGCCCGTCTATAACGATAAGCACTCCTCCTTTCCTGAGTACTTTCTCCCAGTTCCTGACTGCAGTATCAGGGTGCGGAAGAGTCCACAGTAAGTGACGGGTTACAACAACATCAAAAGTTTCCGCTTCAAAAGGAGGATTTTCGGCATCTCCTGCTCTGAAATTAATGTCATACTTTTTCCGGGATGTTTTTTCTCTTGCTTTTGCAAGCATTTGCTCCGAAAGATCAAGCCCGGTAACATGATGCCCCATTTCTGTAAATAAGAGTCCGATTTCCCCTGTCCCGCAGCCTGCATCGAGCACTTCCAGCCTGCCTGAGGGAAGCAGACTTCGAAACAGGGTTTTCCATGCTTCCTTTTCTATTTCGCTCTGGATTCCATGCCCTTCTTTGTTGTCGTAGGTTGCGGATGAGATGTCCCAGACATGAGCAATATCCAGTTTCATCTGTTTATCCTGAATAGCCATATCTTGATTCCTCTTTTAGTGCTTTCAATTGATACAATAGTCCATTTTTGATGTTCTTAAAACATGTCTTAAAGTTTTATAATCCCTGGCAACTCGATTGTTTGCTAGCATCAAAAACTAACTAAAAGAACACCTGATTCTGGTGGTTTATTTTATAATGAATAGGAAATAATTATGGATTATAAAACGTCCGTCGAATAATAAAGGAATATTAAAACGCACTCTTGTATAATAGCAGAAAACGTCAAAGCTTTTGCGTTTGCAGCCGGGGAGTTAATCAAATGAAAACTAAAATCCTAAGGATTGTACTGTTTATCATTGGGATTTTAAGTGGCATAGGTACTGTGTTTATCGCAATCACTTTCCCCCGTTACCATTGTGAAATGCATGGGGCTTATGGTTGCTTGTCAACTGGCAGCAAAATCTATAAAACTGATTACGGAGACATCGAATTTGCAGTAAAAGGAGAGGGACAGCCTGTTTTGTTGCTGCATGGTGCAGGCGGTGGTTATGACTAGGGCCTCTGGTTTGGCAGGGTGGGTCTTGGAAATGGTTATAAATTCATCTCGGTTTCTCGTTTCGGTTTTCTTCGCTCGCCAATCCCGGAAGGTGCCTCCATTAAGTTACAGGCAGCCCAATATAAGGCTCTGCTGGATTACCTGAACATAAAAAATGTTATCGTTTTTGGCGCTTCGGCGGGGGGGCCGTCAGCCACACAGTTTGCTAATGATTATCCTGAGCGTTGCTCGGTATTGCTGCTGTTATCTGCAGTAAGCAGGGCTCACATTCCCGGTGATCGGGAACCGTTTTACGTTAATATTATTCATCGCGTCCAGCAATCTGATTACATATACTGGCTCATTTCCAGATTTTTTCAATCACAAATTCTGAGCCTCATGGGAATTCCTCCCCAAATATACAGGCATTTCACTCCTGAACAGAAAGTTCTGGCTCAAGAAATGCTGGATATAATGCATCCGATGAGCCCAAGGTACGGAGGTACAAAAAACGATGGTGAGATGCTCGAGAATTATCACATAACAACTGATAGGTTAACTGCGCCTGCGCTGATAATACATGCTAAAGATGATTCATTGGTTAGCTATGAGCATGCTGAATATGCGCATAAGAACATCAAACAATCTAAACTTATTTTGTTTGACACTGGCGGTCACGGGATGCTGCCTCAAATGGAAAAAGTTAGAAGAGAATTAAATGAATTCTTAAGTGCGGTTTAGTAAATCCTTCATAGATGTATTACCTTCATAGATGTATTATTTTCTACTATTATTTTCTACTTTTCTGCTATTCAATGGGTGTGGCGCTTGCTGGTTCGAGGGCTGACGGTTGGCTGGCGGAATTTATGGTGTATGATCTTACAATAGTTCCGGTGCCAGCAGGACAATATTGCCGGTTACCTTTCCGCTTTCCAGCAACTTATTGGCTTTGGGAGCTTCCAGGATCGGAAACCTCTCTGCAATGACGGGCTTTATTTTTCCTTTCTCAAGCAGTTTGAAGAGCACCAGCCAGTCTTCCTTGGGGAGGTTTATATCAACTCTATGAGTTCCATATCCCTTAATCGCCTTTCCATTGGGCAGCAAGTTGAACAGAGCAAACTTGGCGAGAAGAAGCAAAAAGCGCGAAAAACTCTGCGGTCCACCGTATTGCACCATTGCGCCGCCTCTCCGTAACACTGCCAACCCGCGCGCGATGTACTCCTCTCTCATCCCATTAAATACAAAATCAACACCATCGGGTTCCATCTGCCTGATTACCTCTACGAAGTCTTGCGTGTGGTAGTCAATGGGTATCGCACCCAGCTCGGTGAGTGTGCCGTGTTTGCCGGAAGATGCCAATCCATACATTTTGAGGTTGGCTAGCTTGCCGAGTTGCAAAAAAGCAGTCCCTACACCACCGCTGGCGCCGATAATGAGTACCTTATCATCGGGCTTTACCCGTGCATATCGGTGCAGCACCTGGTAAGCAACCGTATAGTTCAGGATAAGTATTACAGCTTCCGCCGGGTCCAGGGTTTCAGGAACGTGAACAAGTTTTTCTTCTGGCAATAAAATATACTCGGCATGGCCCCCTAAACGCGTCAAAGCTGCAACGCGGTCACCTACGGCTACATTTGTGACTCCTTCTCCTATTGCATCCGCAATGCCAAGGATACTATACCCTGGCACAAACGGTATCCTGGGCAAAAAAGGCCTGTTTCCAACTCTGGCCGCGATGTCGTCCTGACACACGGGTGTGGCAAGGATTTTAATCCGAACCTCCCCCGAAGAAGGGGCGTGCAGATCATTCTCGATTATCTTGAGAACCTCAGTGCCGCCTCTTCTGGTTACGATGACGCTTTTATACTTCATGGTTTTCTCTCCATTTCCTACCCGGATATTTGCGGTCCTCAGCAAAATTTGTCTTTTATTCTGGTTGTAGCAGTTTTAAGTATTCACAGATTAAATGTTGTTCTGGCAAGATGGAAGGCAGGAGCTTGAATTACACGGTACTGATATAAGCAGGACGAAGTTGGTGTATACGTTGCAAAGGTTCCTGACATATCGGGGTTGCTATACACAGGGTAAAACTGTGGAACAGGCTATGGAACGTATAAGAGAGGTGATACAGGCCTGTCTAGACTCTGAGGGACTCTGAAGGTCTTTCATGATCTCAATCTGAAAATATGAAATACAGTAAGTTGTTTTTCAGCTAATCCTGAACAAAATCAAGTTTACAGGATGTGAGAAATAAAAAAGTATAAAATAGGTATACGACTCGGATCACTTCAATATTATGTGTGAATGTCCGTACTCCACTTTCTTCCCAGGGTCTTTTATATGTTGTTTCCATAGAATGGGAACCTGTACTTGTGGCTTCAATTTTCCATAAATGAAATCCCCCAGCCCCAAAAATGGTATCTCCACCTTCAGATTCCCACGGATGATATTTATCCCGGAGCAGGTTAAGCCCATCGTTCAGGCCGACTGGTTCTCAGGAATAACTCGTGCTTGGGTTTTCGTTTAGCTTCAGGATGAAAGTTTGTCCTTCTTTAATACAGGTCGTTTTTCCATTGTCATCTCAGTTATCATATGCTGACTTGCTGTAGAGGGTTTGGCATATGCAGCTGTTGGAATTGTTGCCAGAATCAAATATATTACTACAACTGTCACTCCGGGTACAGCTCTTGACATAATATCACCTGTTACCTACAATAACTTATTTTTGAAATTGTTTTATTCGTGATTATTTTGATTTTTACATATGTCTAACAGGATCTTTAAAGCTCAGATTTATTTTCAGGGGGTCACAGTTTTTATCAAATGTGCGGAAGATTAAATATCCACACAGTTGACATATACATAAAACAAACAGAATAAAAATTTCCTTTGATAAATAAGCATAAAACGCATATGGAATTCTTCAAGTAACAGGCACAAATTAATAAAAGTACTTTCAAATCAAGTACTTTCATGCCAAAAAAAGTAGGTGATACAGGTCTCAAATCAATTTATTTACAGGGCTATTTCCAAAGGTCCTTAAATAAAAAAGTTGATTAAAAATTCGGTTTCTTTTTGTTTCGTTAAAATCATATCAGTAACTCGTTTTCCAGGCTCTATATTTTTCTAAGTCGTCTTTAATAAGGCTAAATGCAAAAGCAAGCACAGCCACATCATCCGCAAATCCGATTAAAGGAAGGAAATCCGGAGAGATGTCAATCGGACTTACCAGGTACAGAAGAGCGAATGTAATCACCAATGCCGTTTTCTTTGGAATCGGGTATTTCCCGTTGAAGGCAGCTGCTAACATTGAAAACAATAATTCCAGATAATACCAGATTTTCCTGGGATCTGCTCGGCGGTGATGAGTATCTCTTAGTTCTTCAGGAAAAGCCGTGCTGGTATCGGAAGCTTGATCCGGATTTTCATTAAATTGGTCAAGATTTGATCCAACTTTTTTCCTGCTGCTATTATAGATTTTAGCCATGATAATCCTCCAATTTACGCTGGATTGTATATCGGGTCTCTTAAACTCTCAAATTGGATGCCTTTTCTCTTCTTTGTATCAACTAAGGCAATTAATGGTCTTTCCAGGAAAATAAATCAAACTTTGGCTCTTAGAAATCCTGACTTGTTGATCCTTATGAAAACAATTTTTATTAAGTCCCCCCTCTCGATTTCTGTCTAAAAATACATGTGCACTAAAATAATCGAGTATATATAAAAATAATGGTAATAGGATATTAAGTTTCTCTCAAAATTTCTTTTCCATTCTTCAATTTTATATAAACTCAAATCCATTTTAATCGGGTGTAACAGATAAGTTTCACTGAAATATTCTTTACAGATGTCACTATGCCAGTAAACGATGAAATTTCCGAAATCTCATCCGAACTCAGGGAAGGGATGAACTTTAACAGATAATTAATTGAAAAATTTTAAAAATCCTTGAAAAGGATTTCTAATTTTTTATCTTTTATCCCGTTTTCACTGCGGGTCTTCTGCCACCCTCAAAACGATCTTTCCGCGCGTATGGTGGGTTTCACTCATCTCATGCGCCTTTTGGGCTTCGGAAAGAGGGAGTATTGTCGTTACAACTGGCTTGACCGGCTGTTCGTCTATTATGGCTGCGATTTGAGCGAGTTCTTCTCCGTCAGCCCGGGTCATGAGGGTTTGTGCATGTACTCCGTATTTTTCGGGAACCCCTTCCGGAATTCTCGCCACAGTACTTACAAGGAACCCACCGGGCTTCAACACTCCCCAGGACCTATCGAAGGTATCTCCCCCAATAGTATCCAGTACCACGTCCACCTTGCCAGCCGCATCCTCAAACCGCTGTTTTTTATAATCGATAAATTCGTCAGTCCCTATACTTTTCAAGAACTGCTTATTCTTCTCGGAAGCCGTGCCGATTACGTAAGCTCCTTTCCATCTGGCAAACTGTACGGCAAAGCTTCCAACTCCGCCTGCGGCTCCGTGGATGAGGACCGACTGTCCTTTTTCGAGCCCTGCAATATCAAAGAGGGACTGCCAGGCAGCAAGTCCTGCGGTCGGAATTGCCGCACTTTCAACGAACCCGATACTTTTGGGTTTTCTTGCCACCTGTGCAGAATTGACAACCGTGTATTCGGCATAGCTTCCCTGCCCTATCGAGACTTTGGCAAAGACCTCTTCTCCGGGCTGGAAAGAGACTTCTCCCGGGCCCTGAGCATCTACAACACCTGCAACATCGATTCCCATAGTCATTGGCAAAGGCATTTCCCCTATCATGCCGCTGCGTATCTTCCAGTCCATGGGGTTGACCCCGGCTGCAATGATCCTGATCCTGATCTCTCCCGTACCAGGCTGAGGCTGCGGAATGTCCTCGTACTTCATAACCTCCTTTCCGCCAAACTCATGAATCCTTATTGCTTTCATATTTCCACCTCCAAAAAGATCCCTTTAACCGCTACCTATCCCCTTCTCCTGTCACAGGAATCCCCTTCATGCATTAACCTGTGAGCATCTGAGTACCTGTGAGTACCTGAGCCGGAGCTAACGGTTCTGACGTCCAGCTTTTTACATAACCTGAGAACTTACCCCTTAACTGAGAAATTGTTCCCTCGTTACGATTGCTTTATTCTACTTTTTAATAATTTCCTCAGGTTCATGCTGCATTCAGTATATGCTCTGATAACGCAATACCTGAATAACGGGCTACTTGAATGCGGACGACTCGAATAGCGAACTTATGCGCTTCCTGTATTTTCAGCAGCATGCATGTATCCTATCGGGTATCCCGGATTTCTGAAATAATCAAAATTATCGACTATGCCGTCCCTGTACTTCCCACCGTTATTGAGGTTTATCTCCCCTTCTGTCAGGTCCGCTGGCAAATCCCCTGCTTCGGGGTCGGAACTTCCCATATACTTTATCCAAACTGTGTTTGCAGCCGGAAACACAAGAAATAAAACGAATACGAATAGCAGCAAAGCTCTCTTTCCCTTCAAATTAACTCCCCACCATCTATTTATATTCTAATTATTGTATTTTAACTTTCCCTGTTTTTCCTAAAAAATGTTAAATAATTCCATACTTGCTTAAATTTTTAGTAAAATTGGAACATTATAAATCAAGACGGTAGGAACCATGTTTATTCCCAAAACAACTTCTTTAAATTTGAATTAATTTTGTATATCCACCCTATTTTGCTTAAATTCCAATAAAATTTAAAATATGGGTGTCCGAGCTTAAAACGTAGCCTTTTATACAAATAAGCGCAGCGAAGATTCATCTTCGTAATCCGGATAAGAGTTAAGTCTTAAAATTTTAAGATGGTAATGGTATTTGTGATACGGTTTACTATCCGGGTAGAGGATACATTGATTTCTTTCCTTTTACAGGTTCTATTTAATGTTCCTTCAACCTCCTCTTTTTTATTTTTGATTTTCCTCAAGGAACTTTTGCAGCCAAACAATATCAAAATAGTACCCAAACTTGGTCCCGACTTCCCGGAACTTCCCACATTCAATAAAACCGTGTTTCAGATGAAAGTTCAGGCTGGCCTCATTCTTTGAGGACACGTTTGCAAGGAGGCTTCTCATTTTTTTCTCGCGGGCTTCCGTGCAGAGTTTGTCCAGCATCCTTGACCCGAGCCCTTTTCTTGTGTGGCCGGGCAGGATGAAATAAGAAACCACTCCTGTGTGCCGGAAATTCGGGAACGGGAAATATGGTCTGAGGGTCCCTATTCCTATTATTTTGCCCCTTTCTTCAATAACGTAAAAAGGAAAGTACTCATTTTCATCCTCTTCTTTTTCACTCTGGACAGCTTGAAAAAACTCAGGTCCAACAGAAGTTTCGAGATAGGCTGCAAAACTATTTTCCACATAATAGTTAAAGACCTCAAGCATTCCGGAGATGTCTTCGGCTGTGGCCTCTCTGATCAAATACTTCTCGGAATTTTTGCTTCCTTGCATATATTAGTAGTCTGGGAATTTGTATTTAAATTTTTTTTGTTAGTTCTCGCCCCTCCCTCAAAAAATCTAATTAGTGACAAACATTTGAATATAGAATCAAGGTTTGAAAGATGGGTTATTGAGCAAGAAAGGAATACTGGACCAGTGAAAGGAATACTGACTCAGTGAAAAAGGACTACTAAATCAGTGAAAAAGGACTACTAAATCAGTGAAAAAGAAGTGTTGGATTTCTCAGATGGGGCGCGGAATTTTTTAGAATCTGTGCCTTAAACTTTGCGGTAGAAGGGGATTTATTTATTCACATCTCTATATTTTATTATACCTGGAGCTGTGTCTGAGATTTTTCTCCCAAAATCCAAAGGTCGTAGCGTATCGTTTTTGAGCGCCGAACCGTGTTTGTTCTGGATATTTATCATGATTTATATTTATAATTATTTTTCAGTGCGAATATATTTATATACTTATGCTATTCTACTATTCCTTGCAGGTAATTTCCAATCCAGGACCTGCATTTCAGACCGGATTTTGATGATGTTAATGGGGCATCAGAATCCAAGAGGGCTGAAAAAATTATTTCTTAATGACTCAGGGAAGATCCAGCCCTGAAAATAAAAACAGGAGAAAAATAATTTTCTCAATATATTTTTACAGAAGTGAAAAATAGATGTTCCTGAATAAAAACAGAATTGTAGAAAAAATCTGTGAACTTCCGACCACCCTTGGAGACATCTCTGAAAGCATCTTCGGAGGCATCAGCACCAAAAACGGTTTGCTGCACAGGCTTACCGTTCCCGAAGGAAGTGATTCTGACTCGCTTTATCTTTGTGAGGGTCTCTGTAAACCAGTATTTTTAGAGCCTGAACTTGTTTATCCCTATGTCTCAGGCATATTTTCCGAAAAATTTGCATTTAACTCCTCCCCTTACCGCTTTATGCTTCCTTATGAGTTTTCGGACAGGGACAGCAGGAAAGAGTGCAGAGTAATCCCTCCAGAAGAGCTGAAAATCAGGTTCCCTATGGCATACGGAAGGGTCCTG